>CAZRRI010000009.1:0-57159 GCA_964602565.1 uncultured Rhodocyclaceae bacterium
GCCACTCGCGCCAGGTCGCCGACGCGGTGATCGGCAGCAACACCGGCTCCTACGGTATCAAGGGCGTCATCACGGTGGACGAGGACATCATGGCCGACGACCTGCAGCGCGTGTTCTGGGCGCTGTCGTGCCGCTACGACCCGTTGCGCGGCACCGAGCTGATCAAGCGTGGCCGCTCGACGCCGCTCGACCCGGCGCTCGACCCGAACTCCGACAAGCTCACCACCTCGCGCATCCTGATGGACGCCTGCATCCCCTACGAGTGGAAGGAGAAGCCGGTCGAGGTGAAGTTCGACGAGGCGACGCTGGAGAAGGTGAAGGGTCGCTGGGCCGAGTACGGCATCGGCTAAGGATAAAGAACATGGAAAAAGCGAAAGACATCAAGCTGGTCATCCTCGACGTCGACGGCGTCATGACCGACGGCCGCATCGTCATCGACGACAACGGCCTGGAGCAGCGCAACTTCGACATCAAGGACGGCTTCGGCGTGGTCGCGCTGCAGATGACCGGCGTCGACGTCGCCATCATCACCTCGAAGAAGTCGGGCGCCGTGCGCCACCGCGCCGAGGAGCTGAAGATCAAGCATTTCCACGAGGGCATCAAGAAGAAGACCGAGCCCTACGAGGTGATGCTGAAGGAGATGAACATCACCGACGCCCAGGTGGCCTATGTCGGCGACGACCTGGTCGACCTGTCGATGATGAAGCGGGTCGGTTTCCCGGTGGCGGTGGCCGACGCGGTGGATGAGGTGCGGGAGGCGGCCGTTTACGTCACCAAGGCGCGTGGCGGCCATGGCGCCGTGCGCGAGGTGGCCGAGCTGATCCTCAAGACCCAGGGCAAGTGGGACAAGATTCTTTCCAAGATATAAGGAGACGAGACGTGGCGGCACCCAGAAGTAACCGGGAGTTCATCGAGGCCTGCGTCAGGAGCGGCGACGCCGTGCGCATCAAGCAGGAAGTGGATTGGGAAAACGAGGCCGGGGCGATCGTCCGCCGCGCCTGCGAACTGGCGGCGCCGGCGCCCTTCATGGAGCAGATCAAGGGCTACCCCGGCTTCTCCTACTTCGGCGCGCCGCTGTCGACCTACCGGCGCATGGCCATCTCGCTCGGCATGGACCCCGCGTCGAGTCTGCCCGAGATCGGCCAAGAGTACCTCAAGCGCACCAACGGCGAGCCGGTCGCGCCGGTGCTGGTGGACAGGAAGGACGCACCCTGCAAGGAGAACATCCTCATGGGCGGGGACGTCGACCTGTGCAAGCTGCCGGTGCCGCTGGTGCACGACGGCGACGGCGGCCGCTACGTCGGCACCTGGCATGCCGTGGTGACCAAGCACCCGGTGCGCGGCGACGTGAACTGGGGCATGTACCGGCAGATGATGTTCGACTCGCGCACCATGAGCGGCGCGGTGTTCCCCTTCTCCGACCTCGGCAAGGCGCTCAACGACTACTACCTGCCGCGCGGCGAATCCTGCCCCTTCGCCACCGCCATCGGCCTTTCGCCCCTGGCCGCGATGGCGGCCTGCGCGCCCTCGCCCATCCCCGAGCCCGAGCTCACCGGCATGCTGGCCGGCGAGCCGGTGCGGCTGGTCAAGTGCGAGACCAACGACCTCGAGGTGCCGGCCGACGCCGAGATCATCATCGAAGGCGAGATCTGCCCCGACTACAAGGTCGAGGAGGGCCCCTTCGGCGAATACACCGGCTACCGCACCAGCCCGCGCGACTTCCGCGTCACCTTCCGCGTGAACTGCATCACCTACCGCAACAACGCGACGATGACCATCTCCAACATGGGCGTGCCGCAGGACGAGGGGCAGTTGCTGCGCTCCTTCTCGCTCGGCCTCGAACTGGAGAAGCTGCTGAAGAGCCAGGGCATCCCGGTCACCGGCGTGTACATGCACCCGCGCTCGACGCACCACATGATGATCGTCGGCGTCAAGCCGACGTACTCGGGGATTGCCCAGCAGATCGCGCAACTCGCTTTCGGCTCCAAGCTCGGCCCGTGGTTCCACATGGTGATGGTGGTCGATGACAAGACCGACATCTACAACTGGGACGAGGTGTATCACGCCTTCTGTACCCGCTGCCACCCGGCCAGCGGCATCCACATCTACAGGAACACCACGGGCACGCCGCTCTATCCATTCGCCACGCCTCACGAACGCAAGTATTCCATCGGCTCCAAGGTGCTGTTCGATTGCCTTTGGCCGGTCGATTGGGACCCGGTCAACGACGTGCCCACCCTGGTGTCGTTCAAGAACGTCTATCCGCGGGAGATACAGGACAAGGTGCTCGCCAACTGGACGGCTTACGGCTACCCGCCGGTCAAGTGAGGAGACAGGACAATGAATCAGTGGGAAGTTTTCGTCAGCAGCGAGAAGGAACTGGTCGAGGACACCGACCTCGAGCTGACCATCCGCACGCTCAACCCCGGCATGCACAAGTTCACCTACAAGCGCGTGAAGTGCCAGGTCTCCGCCGACTTGAAGAAGCACGCCGACCAGCTGCAAGTGCGCCTCGGTCGCGGCCAGTTGAGCAACAGCCGTTTTTCCATCCAGGTGCTGGACGAAGTGCGGCGCATGCCGGCGAAGTACCTGTAGCCCGGCATGGCCTATCCCGATCTGCGCGCCTTCCTGGGGGATCTCGGCGGCGACGTCATTCGCGTCGGCGCACCCCTGAACCCTCGCTTCGAGGTGGCCGCGCTGCTCGCGGAGGTGCAGGCCAGTGGCCGCGCGGTCGTCTGCGAGAACATCCAGGGATATCCTGGCCGGCGCATCGCCGGCAACCTGCTGGCCAGCCGGCGGCTGGGGGCCCGGGCGCTTGGCGTCGACGAGGACAAGCTGGTGGAAACTTACGTGGCGCGCAGTGCCCGGCGAGTGCCGCCCGTGCAGGCGCGGGAAGCGCCGGTGCGGGATGTGGTGCACCGGCAGCCCGCCGACGTTGGCGCCTTGTTGCCGTTGCTGACGCATTACGAGAAGGATGCGGCGCCGTTCCTGACCTGCGGCGTGGTGCTGGCGCGCGACCCCGCGACCGGCCAGCGCGGGATGGGCATCCACCGGATGATGTACAAGGGGGGCAATCGCTTCGGCATTCTGCTCGCCAATCCTCCCCTTTCGCAGTTCGTCGCCAACGCCGAGGACCGGGGCGAGCCGCTCGAGGTGGCGGTGGCGCTCGGGGTCGATCCGGCGCTGTTGATGGCGGCGGTGGTGAAGACCGGGCCGCTCGGCCCCGACAAGATGGAAATCGCCGGCTCGCTGCGCGGAGCGCCGGTCGAACTGGTGCGTGGCGTGACGGTCGACCTGGAAGTGCCGGCCCGCGCCGAGGTGGTTCTGGAGGGACACGTGCTCCCCGGCGTGCGCGAACCCGAGGGGCCGTTCGGCGAAAACACCGGCTGCTATTTCGCCAATGTCAGCCCGGTGGTCGAAGTGAGCGCGGTCTGCCATCGCGAGGATTTCATCTTTCCGGCGCTCGTGCCGTGGACGGCGGATGTCGATACCCTGCTTTCCCTCGCCGGTGGCGCCGAGCTGTTAGGGCAGCTCAAGACCCTGGCGCGCGGGGTCGTCGATCTGGAACTGGTGCCGGGCACCAGCAGCTTCGCCGGGGTGATCGCGGTGCGCCGCTGCCCTCCGCATGAGGTGCGCAGGATCATTCACCTGGCGCTGACCCTGGACAAGCGCTTGAAGAGCGTCACCGTCGTCGATGACGATGTCGACATCCGGAATCCGCGCGAAGTGGCCTGGGCCCTCGCCACCCGTTTCCAGGCGGCACGGGATCTGGTCGTCGTCGACGGGCTGGAAGGCTACGTCATCGACCCCTCGACCGCCGGAGGCAGCGGATCGAAAATGGGCTTCGACGCCACGCGCGGACCGGGTCCGGAGTTTGACAAGATCGCCCTTCCATTGGACGCTGTCGCCGTGGCACGGTCTGTCGTGGCGAATCTGGATTGGCGAGGAACCAAAACATGAAACTGGTGGTGGGTATTTCGGGCGCGAGCGGCGCCATCTACGGTGTGCGCATTCTCGAGGTATTGCGCCAGGCGGGTGTCGAGACGCATCTGGTGATGTCGGATTCCGGCAAGCGGACCATCGCCTACGAAACGGACTACAGCATCGAGCAGGTCAAGGATCTGGCCAGCCACGTGCATAGCATCAACGACGTCGGCGCGTGCATTTCCTCCGGCTCGTTCAGGCACAACGGCATGGTGATCGCGCCATGTTCGATCAAGACCCTGTCGGCGCTTGCCAATTCGTTCAATACCAACCTGCTGATCCGCGCCGCCGACGTCACGCTCAAGGAGCGGCGCAAACTGGTGCTGATGGTGCGCGAAACGCCGCTTCATCTCGGCCATCTGCGCTTGATGACCCAGGTGACGGAAATCGGCGCGGTGCTCGTGCCGCCGCTGCCGGCCTTCTATCATCGTCCGCAAACGCTCGAGGACGTGATCATCCAGTCCGTCAACAAGGCGCTCGACCAGTTCGATCTCGACCTGAACCTGTTCAGGCGCTGGACGGGCAACGAAGAGCGCGAGCGCGCCGGCAACGGGGGAGGCGACCCGGCATGACGCCGCTGGCGATGCGGGTGGACGGCACCGTGGCCTCGGGGCTCGGGGAGGGCGCCGGCTTCGCATCGCTGCCGTGGCTGGTCGAGCAGATGGTGGCCAAGCTGGGCTATGCGCCCTATCCGGGCACGTTCAATCTGCTGATGCACGGCGAGGACTGGCGGCTGGCGCGCGAGCGCATGGCCGGCGCCAAGGGCGTCGCCATCGAACCTCCGGCCGGTTATTGCCGCGCCAAATGTTTCGGCGCCGAGCTTCCCGGCGGCCTGCTGGCGACGGCGGTGGTCCCGGAAGTGAACGGATATCCGGCCGACAAGCTGGAATTGCTGGCGGCGGTGCCGGTGCGCGCCATGCTGGGCCTGCGCGACGGCGATCCGCTGCGGCTGACTTTGGCGGTGGCGTGAGCGTCGATGGCCCATCGCCGAATGTGCGGATCGCCGGTTCCCGTCAGTCATCGACGACGCCACGGCGACATGGCGTCGACCGCCTTCCCACCTAAAGGAACAGTGAAATGATCGGTAACGTGACTCCCAACCTCCCGGCCAACCTGCTTGGCTACCTGCGTCCGGGCGCGCCCGCCTTGCTGCTCACGGCCGGCGCCGATGGCTATGCGACTTCCGCCTACACCTGGGTGGTGGCCCTCGACGACAAGCACCTGCGCTTCGGCGTGGACGACGGCGGTTCGGCGATGGCCAATGCGCAGCGCACCGGCCTGGTTTCCCTGCAAGTCATCGGTCCCGACAATGTCAGCTTTCTGGTCAAAGGCAAGGCCCGGCAAGTCAAGCCGCGCATCGAGGCGGCCGCGCCCAACGTCATCATGCTGTGGGAGATGGAGGTCATGGGCGCCCGCGACCAAAGCTGGCGAGGCGTCAAGACCACGGCGCTGATATACGAGTGGCCGGCCGAACAACGGGAGGCGATGCTGCGCATGGAACAGGCCGTGTATGCCGAGATGCGCGCCGCGATCGCCTGAAGCCTGAACCCGCTTCCATTCATCGACACCGGGAACACGAACATCATGCCATTCTTCGATCAAGCCACCGAGACCATGTCGCGCGACGGGCTCGCCGCGCTCCAAGCGGGCAAGCTGCGCGCCATGACCGGGGAGCTTTGGGGGCGCAACCGCTTCTACACCCGCAAGTGGAAGGAAGCCGGCATCGAGCCGGGCGGGATCAGGACATTGGACGATCTGCGCCACCTGCCGCTGACCCGCAAGAGCGAGCTGATGGACGACCAGGCCGCCGAGGCGCCGTTCGGCAGCAATCTGACCTACCCGCTGGAAGCCTATGTGCGCATGCACCAGACCTCGGGGACGACCGGCGTGCCGCTCAAGGTTTTCGATACCGATGCCTCCTGGGACTGGTGGGGGCGTTGCTGGGGGCATGTGCTGGCCGGCGCCGGCGTGACGGCCTCCGACCGGCTGTTCCTGGCATTCGCCTTCGGTCCCTTCATCGGTTTCTGGGCCGCGGTCGAGGGCGCCCGCAAGATCGGCGCGGTGATGATCCCGGGTGGCGGTCGCGATTCGCAACAGCGCCTGGAGCTGATGAAGGAAGCCGGCGCCACCGCCCTCTGCTGCACGCCGACCTATGCCCTGCGTCTGGCCGAGGTGGGGCGCGAGACCGGCTTCGACCTGGGGCGGATTCCGATGCGGGCGACCATACACGCCGGAGAGCCGGGCGCCAATGTCCCGGCGACCAAGCGGCGCATCGAGGAATCGTGGTCGGCCCAGTGTTTCGACCATGCCGGCGCTTCCGAGGTCGGCGCCCATTCCTTCGAATGCCTGGAACAGCCCGGCGGCACCCACCTGATCGAGTCCGAATACATCGTCGAAGTGCTGGACCCCGAGACCGGCGCGCCGGTGGCCGAGGGCGAGCGCGGCGAGATGGTGATCACCAATCTCGGGCGCTGGGGCTTCCCGGTGATTCGCTACAAGACGGGCGACGTGGTCAGGATCGACACGCGTCCTTGCGCGTGCGGCAGGACCTTCCTGCGTTTCGCAGGCGGCATTCTCGGGCGCGCCGACGACATGGTCACCGTGCGTGGCGTGAACGTCTTCCCGGCCGGCGTGGAAAACATCCTGCGCAAGTTCACCGAGGTCGACGAATTTCGCGTCACGGTGCACAAGGAAAGGCAGATGGACGAGATGGATGTCGAGATCGAACTGTGCGAGGGCGCGCATCCCGATGTCGCGCATGCCATCGCCGACAAGCTCGACACCATGCTGGCTTTCCGGCCGAGGGTGCACCTGGTGGCCCGCAACGGGCTGCCCAGGTTCGAAATGAAGGCCAGGCGCTTCTTCGTCCGGCGCGACGACGACACGGCCTAGGCCGGCTTGGCGCTCACCTGGCTGCCGCCCGCCGCCCGCGGCGCCACGCCGGCGCCGGCGGGCCTGCTGCCGCCGGGCGTGCGCGTGTACGCGATCGGCGATATCCATGGCCGTCGCGATCTGCTCGAATCCATCGAACATGCCATCGTCGAGGATGGCGCGGGGCAACGCCGCCGACGGCGGGTGGCGGTCTTCCTCGGCGACTACCTGAGCCGGGGTCCGGATGCCTTTGGTGTCGTCGAGAATCTGCGGCAATGGCGGCCCGCCGGCCTGGAGGTCAGGCTGCTGCGCGGAAACCACGAGGAACTGGCGCTTCACTTCATCGAAGGCGACCTGGCGGCGGGGCGTCAATGGTTCGAGCATGGCGGCCTGGCGACGCTGGCCAGCTACGGGGTGGATGTCGCGGGTCGATACCCCGGCGGCGACGAGTCCGTGGATTCGCTGCGCCGGGATTTCCGGAGCGCCCTGCCCGCGGCGCACCGGGAGTTTCTCGCCGGTCTGGCGATCAGCCATGCCGAGGGCGGCTATTACTTCGTCCATGCCGGCGTGGCGCCGGGGGTGCCCCTGGCGAGGCAGACCCGGCACGATCAGCTCTGGGTCAGGCAGGCATTCCTGACGAGCGACGAGGACTTCGGCGCGGTGATCGTGCACGGCCATAGCATCGATGTCCGGCCGCAATTCCGCCGCAACCGGATCGGCATCGATACCGGCGCCCATGCCAGCGGGCTGCTGACTTGCCTCGTGATCGACGCGGACGGTTATGCGCTGCTGCATCCGGGGACGGACGGGCCCCGGGCGGCGTGCCGCCACGGCTGACTTTGCGGGCTGACCGGCCGCGGGCGGCGTGTCGCCACGGCTGACTTTGCCTGCGGCGTTTCAGGCCCTACCTGAAGATACCCGACTTGCCCGGCGCCAGTATGCCGTTCGGGTCGAGCGCCCGCTTGATGCGGCGATTCACTTTCGCCTTGACCGGGCCGTAGAGCTTGGCGACTTTCGACATGAAGTCGATGTTGGTTCGATAGACGCCGTAGCCTTCGCGCGCGAAATCGTCGAGCAGTTCCTCGTAGCAGCGGCGCGCCCGCGTCATCTCTCCCAGTTGACTACGGTCGTAGAGGATGTCGATGATGTGGTGCATGTCGCGCCAGCCGATGACGAACAGCCCCACGTAGTCGATGCCGAACTTGTCCAGCACGCGCTTGGCCAGCCCCATCTGCTTCAGCGTCTCGCTGCCGCGGGCCTGCGAGACGGGCGAGAACCACATCGAGCCGCCGCCGCCGCGCCAGTTGTAGAGGCCGAACTCCCGCATCGTCAGTTCGCCGCGCATCACGTCGCGACGATAGTTGAACAGCGGGTCGTCGGGACCGACGTCCTCCTGGGTCAGCACCGTGCCGCCGGAAGCCTTGAAGGCGGCCGTGACGATTTTCCAGTTGGCGGCGATGGTTTCCTCGGTGCCATAAAGCGCGGTATACACGTTCCAGGCGCCGACGCCATGCTTCCGGGCGAGTTCGAGGACCGTTGCGTCGGGTATCGGTCCGGCGCGCGGGTACAGGTCGGCGCGGCGATGGATCACCGCCAGTTCCCACAGGGCGTTGGAAACCGTGCCGGCATTGGGAATGATCTGGGCGATGCGCAGCGGCCGGATGGTCTCGATGGCCTTGGCGATGTCGGCGTGTTCGGGGTAGCGGACCACGAATGGCTTGTAGGCCGGCGGCGCCGGCATCAGCCAAAGGCCGAGCTTGGTGACGATGCCGAAGTTCGACTGGGTGAATATGCCGTCGAGCGTCGGTCCGTAACCCCACTTGAAAACCTGCCAGGTATTGGAATTGGGCATCGCGCCCATGCCGGTGCGCAATACCTGCCCGTCGGCAAGCACCACCTCCATGCCGCAGGAGAACAGGAAGTGTTCGCCGTAGGGCGTGTAGCCCACGCCGCGCTCGACGGTGTTGCCAAGCGGCCCCGCAACCGGCCCGGGGATCGGCGGGTCGATCCACAGCGGCAGATTGCGCTCCCTGATGTAGTCATGGAGCTGCTGATAGGTGACGCCCGGTTCGACCAGGGCAGTGCACAAATCGGCATCGACCTCGATGATGCGGTTCATGCGCTTCAGATCGAGCACGATCTGCCCCCGCGTGGCCGGCGCCGCCGAGCCGTAGCCGAAGTTCTTGCCGGTGGAGATGGGCCATACGGGGGTCTTGTAGCGGTTGCAGACCGCGAGGATGCGCTGCACTTCCTCGACGTTCGCGGGGGCGATCGCCGCCGCCGGCGCGTGGGCTTCGATTTGCGCCGGGATCATGATCTTGAGGAATGGCGCCAGCGCCTCGGCCGTGTGCGATACATGCGCGGCGCCGACGATGTCCCTGAATTCGGCGATCGCGCGGTCGAAAGTGGCCTCGTCGACGCCCTTGGGTAACGCGACATACTTGCTCATCGTGATGGCCTCGTGTCGGTCAGGGGATGGTTTCCAGCAGTCCGCGCAGTTTGTACTTTTGCACCTTGCCGGTTGCCGTGCGGGGCAGTTCGTCGACGAACCGGATGGTTCGCGGGCACTTGTAGATCGAAAGGGTGGCGCGCAGCGTGTCGCCGACTTTCCGGGCAAGCGCGCTCTCGTCCTCGACCGGGGCGCGGGCAACGGCGAACATGGCCAGGCGAATCAGGCCATCGGCATTGGCGTGGCCGACCACCGCCACGTCGGCCAGTTCCTCCACCTTGAGCGCGCACTCCTCGATCTCGGCGGGGCTGACCCACTGGCCGGAGATTTTCAGCATGTCGTCGGCGCGACCGTGGTGATACCACCAGCCGGCCTCGTCGACGCTGAACATGTCGCCGGGGAAGTACCAGCCGCCATCGAGGAATTCCCGGCTCAGGCCGGGCTGGCGCCAGTAGCCGGCGAATACCGAGTCCATCCGCAAGGCCAGCCGCCCCGGAGTGTTCCGCGCGTCGATCGCCGCGCCGCCTTCGTCGGTCAGGCGCGCCTCGACCCACGGCAAGGGGCGTCCGCTGCTGCCGACGCGGTAGCGGCGCGGAGTGTTGGCGATCGCCAGGAAGACGGTTTCCGACGTGCCATAGCCTTCGAGGATGGGCACGCCGGTCGCGTCGAGCCAGGTCTCGAACAAGCTTTCGGGGAGCTTCTCGCCGGCGGCGACATAGTGGCGCACATCGCGAAAGGCGGGATCGGCGGCCACGCCCTCGCGCAGGAGGTTGCGGTACATGGTCGGAACGCTCAGCACCACGGTCGGCCGCAGCCGTTCAACCACGCCGCGAATGGCCTCGGCGTCCGGCCAGCCGGCATGGATGATCACCGTCGCGCCGCAGCGCAGGGCGCCGAACAGCGAATGGCCGAGCGCGAAGGCGAAGAACATCTTCGAGGTGGTGAATACCCGGTCGCCCGGCTGGACGCCGAGATTGATCCGCAGATGCAGGTCGGCCACCCGCATGTCGCCGTGGCGATGGATGGCGGCCTTGGGCCGGCCGGTGGTGCCGGAGGAATAGACCCAGTAGGCGGGGTCGGCCGGCGACCGGGGCATCGATGTCAGGACATCGCCCGCGCCGGCGAGGAACGCGGCCAGATCATCGTTGGCGGCCATGGCCCGCCCCAGCACCACCAGCCGCGGCGGCGCGGTCAGCGCCGCCTCGATTTCACGATAGAGCGAGAGCAGATCGACATGAATGAACAGCACCGCCGGCGAGGCATCTTCGAGAACGAACAGCAGATCCTTCGCCGCGAGCCGAATGTTGAGCGCGACGGCGATGCCACCGATCCTCATCGTGCCCAGATAGGCCGCCACCAGTTCGGGGGAATCGTCGAGCAGGAAGAAGACACGCTGCCCGGCTTTCACCCCTTCGTTGCGCAGGGCCTGGCCGTAGCGATTCGCCAGCTTGTCCAGTTCCCCGAAGCTGAGCGATCGGTTGGCGCCCCAGCACAGCGCGGCACGATTCGCGCAACCGGATGCCAGCGGCGGACCCAGGATCTCGTCGGCGGCATTGATTGTCGCCGCCAGGTCCGCGACGGGCGGCGGCGATGACCCCGATACCGGCATCAGAAGGGGAACTGGCGTTGTCCGAGCTGCACGGTGATCCACTTCAGTTCGGTCATCTCGTCCATCGAATGATGGCCGCCCTCGCGCCCGAAGCCGCTGTCCTTGACACCGCCGAAAGGCACGTGGGGTTCGTCGAGCAAGGTGCAGTCGTTGACATGCACCATGCCCGATTCGAGACGCAGCGACAGATCGAAGGCTTTCTGGAGATCGTTGGTGATGACCGCCGCGGAAAGGCCGTAACAGGAGTCGTTGGCCAGCGCCAGGGCGTGTTCGCTGTTTTCGGCGCGTATCACCGAGACGGCGGGGCCGAAGGTTTCCTCGCGGAACACCGCCATCTCCGGCGTGACGTCGGCGAGGATGGTGGGCTGATAGAAGGCCCCGTCGTTCTTGCCGCCCGTCAGCAGGCGCGCGCCCTTGGCGACGGCATCCCGCACGTGACGGTCGAGCACGCTGCATTGCTTGCGGTCGATCAGCGGGCCGATGACGGTGTGCGGGTCATGCGGGTCGCCTACCTGGTAGCCGCCGACCTTGGCGACGAGCTTCGCGCAGAACGCGTCGAAGACCGGCGCCTCGACGATCAGGCGCGAGTTGGCCATGCACACCTGGCCCTGGTGCAGGAAAATTCCGAAGGCGGCGGCCCGCACGGCATAGTCGAGATCGGCGTCGCGCAACACGATCAGCGGGCTCTTGCCGCCCAGTTCGAGGGTGATGCGCTTGAGATACTTGCCCGCGTCGGCGGCCAACTGCTTTCCGATCTCGGTCGAGCCGGTGAAGGTGATCATCCGGATGCGCGGGTCGGCGATGAAACGGTTGCCGAGTACGGAGCCTTGCACCGGCACGACGTTCAATACTCCCTTGGGCAAGCCGGCCGCTTCGAAGATTTCCGCGATCTTCAGGCCGGTGACGGGCGTGTAGGTGGCTGGCTTGAGGACGAAGGTATTGCCCGCCGCCAGCGCCAGGGCGACCTTCTTGGTGGCCAGGAGGAACGGAAAATTGAAGGGGGCGATGCCGGCGATGACGCCCAGCGGCCGGCGCACGCTCATCGAGAACACGCCGGGGCTGTCCGAGGGAATCGTCTCGCCGACGATGCGCCGGCATTCGCCGGCGGCGCTGCGCAGCAGATTGACGACGAACGAGGCTTCGAACATGGCCTTGCCGAACACCGAGCCGGCTTCGTCCATCAGGACGTCCGCCACTTCGGGAATCCGCTGTTCGAGGATGTCCGCGGCCTTCAGGATGATGGTTTCGCGCTGGTTGGCGAGCGTGCCGCCCCAGGCTTCGCGTGCCCGGTACGCGGCGGCGACGGCGCGTTCCAGATCCTGGTCGGAAGCCTGGTGGATGCGGGCGTAGACCTCGCCCGTGGCGGGATTGATGTCGTCGAGCACGGTGCCGGTCGAGGAGGGGGTCCATTCGCCGTCGATGAACAGCTTGTATTCCTTCATGGTCGTTTCCTTCTGCTAAAGGCTGATGCCGCACCGCCCCGGGGCGATGATGTTGTTGGGGTCGAGCGCCTTCTTGAGCCTTTTCTCCACGTCGCGCTTGATCGGGCCATAGGTCGAGGCGACTTGTTCGGCGAATGCGGTGCTGGCGCGATATACCCCGTACCCTTCGGCGGCGAAGGTATGCAGCAGTTCCTCGTAGCAGGAATAGGCCTGCCTGGTTTGCTCCGGATCGCTTCGGTCGTACAGCAGGTCGATGACGTGATGCATGTCCCGCCAGCCGACGACGAACTCGCCGACATAGTCGAATCCGTACTTGCCGAGAATGTTCTTGGCCATTTTCATTTGCTTCAGCGTCTCGGCTCCCTTGGCCTGCGATACCGGCGCGAACCAGATGGAACCGCCACCGCCGCGCCAGTTGTAGAGCCCGAACTCGCCGAGATTGGGCTTGCCCTTCATGAGGTCGAAGCGGTATTGGGTGGCCTCGCTGCCCCGCGCCTGCTCCTGCGTGATGATCTTGCCCCCGCTTGCCGCCGCCACCGCCTCGATGATCTTCCAGTTGGCGTCGTTGGTTTCCTTGGTGCCGTAAAGGCCGGCATAGACGTTCCAGGCCCCGATGCTGTGATCCTGCTGGATTTTTTTCACGGCCGCGTCGCTGATCGCCCCCGGACCTTGGTGATAGTCGGAACGCTTGACCGGCGTGCATGGCGCTTCCCAGAGCGTGTGGGCGATGACGACGGCGTTGGGGATGACCATGGCGACCCGCAGCGGCCGCAGCGTCTCGACGATCTTGACGATATCGGTCTCATTCGGGTACTGGATGCAGAACGGGCGGAAATCGGGCGGCGCGGGCATCAGCCACATGCCCATCTTGGTCACGATGCCATAGTTCGACTGGGTAAAGATGCCATCCAGCGTGGGCCCGTAGCCCCACTTGAAGACTTGCCAGGTGTTCGACTTGGGCATGGCGCCCATGCCCGTGCGCAGCACCTCGCCGTTCGCCAGCACGACCTCCATGCCGCAGGAGAACAGGAAGTGCTCGCCGTAGGGCGTGTACCCGATGCCCCGATCCACCATGTTGCCCAGCGGACCGGCGATCGCCGATGGCGCGGGGCAGGAGAACCAGAGGGGGAGCTTGTTGTCCTGAAGGTAGTCGTAGAGCTGCTGGTACGTCACGCCAGGCTCCACCAGGGCGGTGCACAGTTCGGGGTCGACCTCGAGGATGCGGTTCATCCGCCGCAAGTCCATGACCACCTGGCCGCGCTGCACCGGCGCGGCCGAACCATAGCCGATGTTCTTTCCCGTCGAGATCGGATACACGGGAATCCGGCGCCGGTTGAGCACCTTCATGATCCGCTGGATTTCCTCGACGCTGCCCGGGGTGATCACGGCGGACGGGGCATGCTGGTGATCCGGCACCGGCATCATGATTTTTTCGTAGGGCATGATCTTTTCGTCGTCGACGATGACGTTGCCCGGGCCGATGATGCCGGCGATTTCCTTCAGGGCCGTCGCGAACGCGCCGGCATCGATACCCTTCGGCAGGACCTTGCGTTTTGCCGCCATTGCGCTTGTCTCCTTCGTGTCGTTCAGTGGTGTGCCGGGCTTACTTCGTCAGAAGGAGACAGGCGAGTTCCACGTTGGCCTGGCCTGTCCGCGCTCGCGGATTCCCGGCCTCGATCGTGGGCGCGACGCCGGTCAGGATGTCGAAGTAAAGGGAGGTGAGTCGCTCCTCCCAGTTCCGGCTGTCGGTTTGCCAGTCGGTCGATTCCTCGAGGCCGGCGATCCAACCGTGGTGGCGGATTCCGCCAGCATCGACGAGATGGCGTCCGGCCCAGCGAAGACCGAGGCCGAGGTCGCGCGCCAATTCGGTGACGACCACGGCGCCCGCCGGCGGCAGGATTGCCAGCCACCTGGAACAGGCCGGCGCGGTCAGGGCGCCGGTGAGCGATCGGACATCGCCGCCATCGATGTCGAATTGCCGGCAACCGGCCGAGGGCCGGGCCGCCGCGAGCATGCCGGCCAGCGCATCGGCCATGCCCGTCGCGTGCGAAAGGGCGGCCGGTCTCAGCAGCGCGACCGAGGAATCGGCAACGACGGCCTGGCCGCCCACGGCTTGGCTGGCCGCCCCGGCCCAGCCGGGAAGCGAAATGCCGGCGGCGACGCGGGCGCCGTTGATGAGGAAGCTCCTTCGGTTCATGATCGTCACCGGCCGAGCGGAGCGTTCGCCGTGCTCGACGCGATCCGCCTGGCCACATCGGCGAGGCTCGCGTCGTCGATTTCCGTGGCGCGGAAGCTGGGCATGGCCCGATTGCCCAGGCGCACGATGCGTTGCACGTACTCGGGCGGAAGTTGCCGGCCCTTGATGACTGGCCCGACGCCGGTTTCATGGCAGTACCGGCAGACCTTGTCATACACCTGAACGCCGTCGACCGGGACGGCCGAGGTCGGCGCCGCGATACCCAGGATTGCCGTCGCGAGCGCTCCCGTCAGCAGCTTTCGTGTTGGCAGCAATTTCATGTGGTCTCCTCCCGTTGTCGTGGGTTCCTCCCTCGGACAACGCAAGTGGCGTGCCACCGGCAAATCCGTTCGCGCGCCCGCCGGCGCCCTGGCCCCGGCTTGGCTGACGTGCTTTGATCTGGCGAGCCTGCGCGGCCAGGACCGCGGGCGGCTTCGAGCCAGGACGCGCGGGGGAGTTGCGTGCCAGGCATCGCCGAGAATGCCGAAAAACCTTGTCGCGTATCCAGCCAATGTCGTGTCCTGCGACACGGCGGCAATGACGTGGAGAGCTAGTTCCCGCCGGACTTGTTGCGCAAGACGCGATAGATCTTCGAGCGCGAAATGCCCAGTCCGCTGGCGACCGCGCTGATGTTGCCGCCCGACTGTTGCAGTGCCCAGCGAATGTAGTCGCGTTCGACCACCTCCAGCGGCTTGATTTCCGCCGGACCCGCGTCGAGGGCGGGCGGCGGTTCCTGCTCTGGCCTTAGCGAAAGCACCTTGGCGACCAGCGTGGCCTCGATTTCGCTGCTGTCCGAGAGAATCGCCAGGCGTTCCACGACATTGCGCAACTCGCGGACATTGCCGGGCCAGGCATAGCCGCTGAACAGGGCCATGGCCTGCGATGTCATCGCCAGCCGCCGGCCGATGCGGGCGCCGGCGCGGCTCAACAGGTACTCGGTCAGCAGCGGGATATCCTCGCGGCGGTCGCGCAGCGCCGGAACCTGGATGTGGATGACATTGAGGCGATAGAGCAGGTCGCGGCGAAAATGGTCCGTGGCCGCCAACTCCTCCAGATTCCGATGCGTGGCGGCGATGACCCGGGCGTTGGTGCGGCGCAGGGTATTCGATCCCACCGGCCGGTATTCGCCGCTGTCGAGGACGCGCAACAGCTTTGCTTGCGAGGCCAGCGGCAGTTCGGCGATCTCGTCGAGGAAAAGCGTACCATTGGTGGCGTATTGGCAGAGCCCGTCCTTGTCGGCGGTGGCGCCGGTGAAGGCGCCTTTCTTGTGGCCGAACAATTCGCTTTCCAGCAGGTTTTCCTGCAAGAGGCCGCAGTTCAGCGGCACGTAGGCTTCTCCCGCGCGGGTGCTCCACCGATGCAGCGCTCCGGCGACCACTTCCTTGCCGGACCCGCTTTCCCCGGTGATCAACACCGGCAGGTCGAGCGGCGCGGCGCGCCGGGTCAGCGCCAGGGCTTCGAGCCAGGCCGGGCTCTTGCCGATGCCGGCCGCGTCGTCCGTGCAGCCGCGAAGATGCGCGATCTCGGCGCTCAGCCCGGCGCAACGCAAACCGAGGCGACGTTTCTCCAGCGCGCGATCGACCGTGATATCGAGTTCCGACAGCTTGTACGGCTTCGACAGATAGTCGAACGCGCCCAGCTTCATGGCGCTGATCGCACTGTCCACGTTGGCATGGCCGGTGAGAATCACCACTTCCATGCGCGGATCGATGGACTTCAGGCGACCGAGCAATTCCAGGCCGTCCATGCCCGGCATCTTGATGTCGACCAGCGCCAGGTCGATGGTGGCATTGCGGGCGATTTCCAGCGCGGCTTCGCCGTCGGCCGCCTCGCTCAGGGTGTGGCCGCCACGCCCGAGGCGGGTGGTCAGCAGCTGTCGATACAGTTCTTCGTCGTCGACGATCAGGATATGTCCGGTCATGGCTTGCCCGCCTCGCCAGTAGGTTCGTCCAGGGGCAGTTCGATACGGAACCAGGCACCACCTTCCGGCCGGTTGCCGCAACTTATCTTGCCGCGCAAATCGGCCATCAGGCCGTAACAGATCGAGAGGCCAAGTCCCGTGCCGCGTCCGGGGGGTTTGGTGGTGAAAAACGGATCGAAGACGTGGTCGATGATATCAGGCGGAATGCCAGGTCCTTCATCGGCGATTTCCATTACGGCGGAATGTCCGGACTGCCATAGCGTGACGATGATTCGTCCCCGGTTGTTCATGGCGTCACGCGCATTCTTGAGGAGGTTGAGCAGCACCTGGTCGAACAGCGCGGGATTGCCGAGGACGGGCGGCAGGCCGGGCTCGGCGACGAAGGCCAGATCGACGCCCCGCATCAGGCCGCCATCCACGTGCGCGGTGAGTTGTTCCTTGACCAGGGCGGACAGGTCGAACGGTTCGAGCGGCACGGCCTGCTTGCGGGAAAAGAGCAACAGGCTTTCCGTGATGTGCTTGCAGCGCTGAACCTGATCCTGGATGGTCGCCAGGCCGCGGCGCAAGGTCTGGATGTCCGCGTCGAGGCCCGCCGAGGACACCTGTTCGAGGACGCATTGCAGCTCTTCGGCAAAACCGGAAACCAGGCCAAGCGGATTATTGATCTCATGGGCGATGCCCGAGGCGAACTGACCCAAGGCGGTCAGCCGGTTGGCCCGCGCCAGTTGTTCTTCCATTTCCCGCCGGGCCGTGATGTCGCGGGCGACGCCGATGACCCCCACCGGCTTGCCGCTCTCCGACAGCAGTGCCGAATTGATTTCCAGCAGGCATTTCGTTTGCTCGTTGCCCAGGCTGATCTCGAAGGGCAGGGCCGCCTTGCCGGCCAGGCGGCGCTCGAAATCCTTGCGCAGCCGGCGCGCGGCCGCCCCGGCCAGGACGTCTTCGCAGCGGCGATCGACCACCGATGGCGCCGGCACGCCGAGCAGGTTGGCCATGCGGGTATTGACGAAGGTGAAGCGACCTTCGAGATCGAGCATGTACACGGCGTCGTTGAGGATGTCCTGGATCTGCTGTTCGCGATGTTCGAGGCGAGATGCGTACTCCACCAGACGTTGCTCGCGTTCGCGGTGAACCGCCACGTCGACCGCCAGCCCGCTGTAACCGACGACCTTGCCATCCTTGAGGACGGGCTTGAGTTGCAGCTGGACCGGGAAGTCCTGCCCGTCGCCATCGCGCATGATGACATCCAGCTTGGTCGTGGCCCGGCTGGTCAGGGTCTCCTTCAGAAACCCGATGGCCCGCTCGCGGTAGTCCGAGCGAACCATGTCCTTGATGCGCAGGCGGGGGACATCCTCCATTTCGACCCCCATTCGCTGCCGTCCGGCCTTGTTCAGCTGGATGAGATGTCCCGTCGCGTGCAGGGCGAAAACGATCTCGGGCAGATCCTCGATCAGGTCGCGATATCGCTGTTCCGACGCTTCGAGTTCCTGCGTCCGCTCGTTGACCCTGCTCTCCAGCAGATTGATCCGGGCCTTGATGTTGAGCGGCTGGAAATACTTCTTGAGCGCCAGGAGCCGAGGGGAATTCTCGTCGGCATTCATCAGCATCCATGCGCAGTGATCGTTGCCGCGACCTTCGCACTCGCTCTCGATGCAAATCATGTCGACGCCAAAGACATACGAAGCGAATCCGGATGCATAGCCGGCCAGCGTCCAGCAAACGGAGTCCTCGGCGCGGCCGAAGAGACGCAGATGCTGTTCCGCCTCGTAGGAGTGGTGCCAGAAACCCGACATCAGGTAGTGACCGCGGTCCTGGTCGATTTCGACAATGTGGGGTTCGACTTCGGCGATGCCTGAAAAGGTATGAATACGGGGTCCGCCAAGGACGAAATCCTCCAGCGAGTCCGGCTTCATGAACGCCTGCAGCAGCGCGGCGTCATCGTAGCCGCAACTGTAGCCGTAACGGGTGAGAATGACTTTCGCCATGTCGGCGCCGAGCGCCTGCACCAGCTCCTTGCGGAGCGCGCCCATGGCGTCGGCGTGAATCAGAATCGCCCGGCGCCCGCACAACTCGATCAGGCCGTGGTTCGGCTTGACGTCGAGCAGCGAGAAAAAATCAAGTTCCTTGGGCCGCATGGCTTCCGTGGCGCGCGTGCGCGTGCCGGTACCGGCCCTCGGCGATCATCGGCGCGACGACCGGATCGCGCCTGGATCAGGCCGCCTTGCGCGCCTTGATGTCATCGCATTTCTTTTGCAGGTCTTCCTTGCTTTCCCGGCGATCGGGATCGGGGACGATGGCCCGGACGGGACAGACCTTGACGCACTGCGAGGTCGCGTGGTGGCCGACGCATTCCGTGCATAGGGCGGGATCGATGGTAAAGATCTCGTCACCGCGTGAAATGGCCTTGTTCGGGCAAACGGGGATGCACAGATCGCAGACGATGCAAAGGTCGTTGATCAACAGAGCCATCTTGCTACTCCTTTCCTGTGGTCGTTGGCCGTCCTGAATCCGCTTGGCGCGGGAACATCCGTCACTCGAGGCTGTTGGGCGGGTCGGGGTCGTCGACGCCCCGCTCCGCGCTCGAACCCATTTGGGTCAACCAGTCGCGCAGCCATTGGACATGCGCCAGTTCCTCGCCGGCGAACTGCCGGGCCAGGCGTTTCACTTCGGCGTCCGGCGCGGCATCGGCGACACCCCGGTAAAACTCGGCCGCGCGATGTTCGTGTTCGATGGCGAGCGCCACGGCATCCCGCTGCGACATCTGGTAACTGACGCTGCCGATGTCGATCGTCTCCGGGCTTTCGTTGTCCCGCCAGGCGTATTCCCATGGCGCCAGTCGCGGCAGGGCGACATTCCCGCAGATGGCCTCGATTTCCCGCACATGGGCGCGCTCGATGTCTTCGAGCCGCCGAAACAGGCTGGCGACCGGCGCGTTGTTGCAATTCTCCATCTGGTCCGCCAGTTGGCCATATCGTTCGCAGGCCTCGCTTTCCATCGCCAGGGCGTGGGCGAGCAACTCGGGCATGGTCAGCACGGCGTTGCCGATATCTCGGGAATCCGTCATATCGCGAAGCTCGCTTCCAGTTCGGCGATCGAACCGTCGGTGACTTCGAATTCCGGCCTGAACGGCGGGCGGCTGCCCTTGTACAGCACCTTGCCGACGTTGAAACCGTCGTCGGTCATGAGCCGCCGCGCCGCCCTCGCGGCATCGTCGGTGTAGTCGACCACGGCCGTGCGCACGATATCACGCCATTCCTGCTGCTCGGGACGGAAAGTGACGCACGGGCTCAGGATCTGCACGAGGGAGAATCCCGGGTGACGCACCGCCTCGACGATGATCTTCGCCATGTTGATCGGGTCGCTGGCGGAGACGCGGGCGATGAAATTCGCTCCCGAGGCCAGGCCGACCACCAGCGGCTGGAACGGATTGATGCCGGTGCCCTCCGGGGTCAGCTTGCTGCCTTCCCAGTCGGGCGCGGTGGTGGGCGATGCCTGGCCCTTGGTCATGCCGTACACCTGGTTGTCCATGACGATGTACGTGATGTCGACGTTGCGGCGGCAAGCGTGCAGGAAATGGTTGCCGCCGATGGAGAAGCCGTCGCCGTCGCCGCTGGTGACGATGACGGTCAACTCGGGGCGGGCCAGCTTCAGGCCGGTGGCGACCGGCAGCGCGCGGCCATGGACGCCATGAAAACCATAGACGCTGGTGTAGGCGGGTATGCGCGACGAGCAGCCGATGCCCGAGACCACCGCGACCATTTCGGGCGGCAAGGCCAGTTCGGCCAGCGCCCGCGTCAGCGCGTTGAGCACCGAATAGTCGCCGCAACCGGGGCACCAGATGGGCTTGATGTCCGACTTGTAGTCCTTTGCGGCCAGCTTCCTTGGCTCGGCGACGGCGGCGTCCATCACGTCCTCCAGGCGTTGAGTTGATCGAGAATGCGGGCGGGGCCGATCGGCAGCGGCCCCGGCTGATACAGCGCCAGGGTCTGGCGCGGGAGATCGTAGAAAGCGCGCAGCATCCGATGGAACTGGCCGCCATGGCTTTGTTCCACCACCAGGGCGCGCTCGAAGCCGGCCAGGGCCGCCGCCAGCTTGTCGGGCTGCGCCGGCGCGATCAGCCGCAAGGAAATCAGGCGGGCCTTGCCGCCGGCGGCGGAAAAGCGCTCGAGGGCTTCGCGCGCCGGCCCCGTGGAAGAACCCCAGGTGATGATGGCGATGTCGCCGCCGCCCGCCTCGGCATCCATGATGTCGGCCCAGTGATCGCCGTAGTCGAAGCCCGCGACCTTGCGCAGGCGCTTGTCCATTTGCGCCTGATGATCGGATGCCTGCGAGGAGGGCGTGCCGAGTTCGTTGTGTTCCAGGCCGTCGGCCGTGTAGGTGAGGCCGGGGGTGCCGGGGATCGCCATGGGAGAAACGCCGGAACCGGTGAGCGCATAGCGCTTGTACCGCTGCCCTTCCCCGGCGGCGACGGCGGTCTGGCGTTGACCGATGAAGGCAAGCTCGGCCGGGCGGGGAAGGATCGCCCTCGACTGGCCCAGCAGTTGGTCGGTCAGCACCAGCGCCGGTGTCTGCATGGACTCGGCGAGGTGGACCGCCCATTGCGTGGTGAACAGGCAATCCGCCACGGAATTGGCGGCGACGACCACGTGCGGCGCATCGCCGTGCATGCCGTAGACGGCGATGTTCAGGTCGCTTTGTTCCGATTTCGTCGCGATGCCGGTGGACGGGCCCACGCGCATCACGTCGACCACCACCACCGGCACTTCGGCGGCCACGGCCAGGCCGATGGATTCGATCATCAGCGACAGGCCGGGCCCCGAGGTCGCGGTCAGGGCCGGAACCCCGCCGTACGAGGCCCCGATGATCTGGTTGATCGAAGCGAGTTCGTCCTCGGCCTGGACGAGGACGCCGCCGACCTTCGCCAGCGATGGCGCCAGCCATTCGAGAACCTCGGTGGCCGGGGTGATCGGATACGCGGCGACGAAACGCACGCCGCCCCGGATTGCGCCCAGCCCGGTGGCCTCGTTGCCCGTGATGCTCCAGCGCTCTTCGCGGGCGGCGCTGTCGACGGCGGGCAGGCGCGGCACGGCGGGCAGGCCGGCGGCGGCCGCGAGGCCGGCATTGAACGCCGCCATGCTGGCGTCGATGGCGGCCTGGCCCTTGCGCTTCAATTGCCGGGTCACCACCGATGCCATCGCGGCGACCGGCAGGCCGATCATGCCCGCGATGGCGCCCAGGGCCACCATGTTGGGGCGGCCCCCCTCGATCGACGAGGCGATTTCGCTCATCGCGAGCCCGGCCTGGCGAGGGGAGTTGCGCAGCAGCGCGGCCGGCGCGTCGCCAAGCGCGGGATCGCCTATCAGCAGGCTGTCCGCCACGAGCGGGATTTCCGCGGCAAACCGCGAAATGTTCTCCCAGTCGATGGCGACCAGCAAGTGGAAGCTGTCGTCGTGGGACGCGACCGGTTCGGTGGCGAAGCGGATCATCGCCGCGGCTTCGCCACCGCGAATCTGGGGACCGGCCGAGCGGGTCATCAGCGCGTACCAGCCGGCGTTCGCGGCGGCCTCGAGCAACAACGATCCCGCGGTCACCACGCCCGCGCCACCGCTGCCGGCGATGACCAGGGACACGCTTTGCGCTGCCATGTCTTTTCTCCTCCCGAGTGGGCGTCGCGGAGACCGTCGTCCCGCTTTCCGTACGCGACCAGGCCAGTGTAAAGACCATTTAGGTGGAAGTCAAACAATTTGATTGCTTACCAAAATGGCCGGTCGCCCGATGTCCGCGATGGTGTCCGGTATCCGGTGTTCCAGCCCGCTATCCGGCGCTCCGCGACGGCTGACTTTCGCGCGTCCCGCCGACCGAAGCCCGTTCTCGATCATGCGGCGCTCCGCCACGGCTGACTTTCGCGCGCCTCGCCGACCAAGGCCCGATCTCGATCATGCGCCGGTGGCGCCGGATGATTGCGAACAGGGCTAGTCCGCCGTGGCCTCGGTCAATGCCCGTTGGAGCGCCTCGAAGGGCAGCAGCACGCAGCCGTGGCGGCTCTTGTGCTCCCGCGCGGGCGAGAACGGCAGCAGGCTCGCCCGGACGGAAGACTCGGTCGCCGCCCCTTGCAGCAGGGCGAGCAGTTCACGGTGGGCGGCGGCGAACTGCTCCGGCGCGACGCCGGGTACTTCGGATGCCAGCCAGGAAGCCGCGGCGCGGCACAAGAGGCAGCCCCGGGTGTCGTGGCCGATGGCGACGATCTTGCCGTGCTCCAGCCGGACATCGAGGGCGATCCGATCGCCGCAAAGCGGATTGTCCAGCCTGGCCGAGGCGCTGGCGGCGGCCAGGCGGCCGCTGCCGTGGCCGGCGCGCGCCAGATCCTTGATGGCTTGTTGATAGAGTTCTTCGCTCATCGCAGCACCGCGACGACATCGTCCAGCCCGTCGAGCAGGGCGTCGATGTCGGCGTGGGTGGTGTACATGGCGATGCTGGCGCGGTTGGCGCCGTCCAGGCCGAAATGACGGATCAGCGGCTGCGCGCAGTGGTGGCCGCCGCGCAAGGCGACGCCGTGCCGATCCAGCACCTGGCAGACATCGTGGGGATGCAGTCCGGCGATGTCGAAGCTGACCACGGGCTGCCGTGCCTCGAGGTCGACGGGGCCGAGGATGCGGATGTCGGATCTTTGGCGCAGGCCGGCGAGCAGGCGCCGCAGCAGTTCGTTTTCATGGGCGCGGATCGCCTGCCATGGCAGCGTGGACAGCCAGGCGAGCACGGTGCCCAGCCCCACCGCCTCGGCGATGGGCGGCGTGCCGGCCTCGAAGCGCTGGGGCGGCCGGGCAAACGTGCTGCCCTCCGGCGTGACTTCGCCCACCATGCCGCCTCCGACGAGGAAAGGAGGCATCGCCTCCAGGATTTCCCCGCGCGCCCACAGGACGCCGATGCCGTTGGGGCCGAAGCACTTGTGACCCGAGAATGCGTAGAAGTCGATATCGAGCGCCTGGACGTCGACGGGGCCGTGCTGCACCTGTTGGGCGCCATCGAGCAGCACCCTGGCGCCGACGCCGCGGGCGGCGGCGACGACCGTGGCCACGTCGGTGATGGCGCCGGTCACGTTCGAGCAGTGGGTGAGGGCGACCAGCCGGCAGCGCGGCGTCAGCATTCCGGCCAGCGCCGCGAGGTCGATGCGGCCGTCGGCGGTCAGCGGCAGGAACTTCAGGACGATGCCGCGGCGTTGGCGCAGCAACTGCCAGGGCACCAGGTTGCTGTGATGTTCGGCGAGCGACAGCATCACTTCGTCGCCGGGCCGCAACGTGTCGCCGAAACTGTGCGCGACGAGATTGAGCGCCGCGGTGGTGCCGGCGGTGAACACCACTTCGTCCGGCGTGGCGGCGTTGAGGAAGCGGGCGGCCTGGGCGCGGGCTTCCTCGTAGGCCGCGGTGGCGGCCTCGGCGAGGTGATGCGTGCCGCGCATGATGTTGGCGCGCTGGAACATGTCGTGATCGGCCATCGCCTCCATCGCGCTGCGGTGAATCTGGGGAGTCGCCGCGTTGTCGAGGTAATGCAGGAGCGGATCGGCCAGCATCAGCAGCGGGAACTCGGCGCGCACTGCCTGTGGATTGAAACTCATGGGGTCGAAACTCGCGGCGTCGAAATTCATGGGGTGTCGAAACTCGTGGTGCCGTAGTTTATGCGCGTCCCGGCTCCGTTTGCGCGGCATCCCGGAGTTGTTCGGGCGTGTCGATGTCGTCGAATATGCCGCTGCCGGCGAAGGGCACCGGGCGAACGGCGTCGGCATGTTGTTCGAGCAGGGCGCGGGCGCCGGTGTCGCCGACGATCGACATCATGTCGGCAAAGTAGCGGCGCGGCCAGAGCACCGGGTTGCCCCGCCTCCCCTCGTGTTCGGGAACCAGCACCGCCGGTTCGGCCGGATCGAAGGCGCGGATCAGGCGATCGACATCCTCGCCGGTCAGGCGGGGCATGTCGGCCAGCATGACGATCACGGCATCGGTGTCGGCGGGCAGCGCGCGCAGGCCGCAACGCAGGGAGGTGGACATGCCGAGGGCGTGGTCCGGGTTATGCACGACGGATACCGGGCGATCGACCAGGGCCGCCGCCACGCCCGCCGCCTCGTGTCCGGTCACCACCAGCACCTGGGCGGCGCGGGACGCGCAAGCCGCGTTGACCGCGCGCCGCACCAGCGGCACGCCGCCGATTTCGCACAGCAGCTTGTTGCGCGGCCCCATGCGGGTCGAGCGGCCGGCGGCGAGCACCAGCACGGCGATGCGCGGCGGCGGCGCGGGCGGCGCCTCTTGTGCTTCCTCCGCCGGCGCTTCGTCGTCCTCGACGGCGGAAATCAATCCGCCGACACCCATGGCCATGATGTCCGCCCCGGTGACGGGCAAGCCGGCCATGAGGCGGGGCAGGACCTGATCGATGCCGTTTCGCGCCCGCGAACGGGCGCAGCCGGGCAGGTTGAGCACGGGCACCTCGCCGATGCGCGCGGTGAGCAGCATGTTGCCCGGTTCGACCGGCATGCCGAAGTGCTCGATGACGCCGCCGGCGGCGACGA
Source organism: uncultured Rhodocyclaceae bacterium (assembly GCA_964602565.1). Lineage (GTDB taxonomy): Bacteria > Pseudomonadota > Gammaproteobacteria > Burkholderiales > Rhodocyclaceae > Fen-999. Next base: position 25,067 of record CAZRRI010000009.1, read on the forward strand.
TGGCGGCCGGGACGATGTCGGCGCGGTCCTTGCTGATGGTGGCGCCGAGGACGAGCAGCAGGTCGCAACCGGCCGCCAGTGCCTGGGCGATGGATTGCCGCAGGGCCTGGACCTCGTGGGCGCAACGCAATTCCAGCGCCAGCTTGCCGCCGAGGGATTCGACCCTGCCGCGAGTGGCGGCCGACGCCATGTCGAGCTGGCGTTCGCCGGTGCTCGGCGACACGCTCAGGATCAGGGCCGCGCGGCGGGCGCGGAAGGGCAGCAAAGTCAGTGGCGGCGAGGCGCCGATCGCGGCCCGCCACTCGGCGACGACCCGGTCGGCGACGGCGAACGGGATGACCTTGACGGTGGCGATGCGCTGGTCCTTGGCGACCACGGCCCACGGCGGCAGCGTCGCGACGGTCAGCGTTTCGCTGATCCGGTTCAGGCGGGCGACGCATTCGCCGTCGACCCCGAGCAGGCCGGCGGCGCGGGCGTAGAGATTGCATCGGCCCGTGTAGGGGGGCTTGGCGACGATGTCGCCGCCCGCGAGCAGGGCGGCCGCGGCGCCGGCGGCCCGGTCTTCGTCGATCTCGTCCGCGCCGACCCGCGCCCCGACGATCCGGTCGATGCCCGCGGCGACCAGCGTGGCGACGTCGGTGGCCGAGAGCACGCGCCCTTTCTTCAGCGTCAGTTGCGGCAGTTTGAGCGTGTGCGCCAGCCGGACACCTTCGGCTTGCGCGCTGGGGAATTCCCCGAAAATCACCGCGCGGGTCCCTTGTAGCGAACCTGGATGATTTGGGCGAGGATCGCCACGGCGATTTCGGATGGATAACGGCCACCCAGATCCAGGCCGACCGGCGCGTGGATGCGTCCGACCCGGTCGGCCAGCCCGAGTTCCGTCAGGCGCGCGACGCGCATCTCGTGCGTGCGCCGGCTGCCCAGCGACCCGATGTAGAACGCCGGGCTGGCGAGCGCCACCGCCAGGGCCGGATCGTCGATCTTGGGGTCATGGCTCAAGGTCACCACCGCGGTCTGGGCGTCGGGGGCCAGGCGGGTCAGGGCGTCGTCTGGCCATTCATCGGTCAGGGCGACGCCGGGAAAGCGGGCTTCGCTGGCGAAGGCGCGGCGCGGATCGACGACCGTGACATCGAAGCCGGCCATCGTGGCCATCGGCGCCAGCGCCTGGGCGATGTGCACCGCGCCGACGATCAGCAGGCGCGGCGCCGGCACATAGACGCGGGCGAACACGTCGCCGCGTTCGTCGAGTGCGCCGCTCTGGCCGTTCTCGAAACGGGCGGCGAGCGCTTCGCGGTGGCCGGCCGCCAGGGCCGGGTCGCCGATGGCCTCGCCGGCCGTGACCAGGGCCGCGGCCTTGTCCGACAGGCGGATCACGCGCGCGACGGGTTGCCTGGCGGCGCGTTCGCGCATCAGCCGGTCGAAGACGGCGGGATCGAGCTTTTCCACGTGCACTTGCACGCGGCCGCCGCAGGCGAGGCCGACTTCCCAGGCCCGTTCGTCGCTGACGCCGAATTCCAGCAGGCGCGGCTGGCCGTCGGCGATGGCGGCCAGCGCTTCATGGATTACCGCGCCTTCGATGCAGCCGCCGGAAACCGAACCGGCGAATTCGCCGGCTTCATTGACGGCCAGATGGCTGCCGACGGGGCGCGGCGACGAGCCCCAGGTGGCGACGACGGTGGCCAGGGCGACGCCCTGGCCGGCGTGCCGCCACCGCTGACTTTGGTCGAGGATGCGGTCGAGTTCCGATGTCATGGAAATATCCGTTGCTAGGCGCCGATGTCGCGCAGGGTGCGCGCCAGTTGGGAAAGACTTTGCACATTATGAGCCGGCAGGAAGTAATCGAGGAAGGGCAGCGCGCACTGCATGCCCTGCGTGAGGGGCTGGTAGCCGGGCGTGCCGAGCAGGGGATTGAGCCACACGAGTTTTTGCGCGCGCTGGCGCAGCCGGGCCATCTCTTCGCGCATCCGGTTGGCGTCGCCGCGGTCCCAGCCGTCGCTGAGGAAAATGACGGCCGTCCGCCCGTTCAGCATGCGCGGCGCGTGCCGTTCGTTGAACTGGCGCAGGCTGCCGCCGATGTCGGTGCCGCCCGCCCAGTCGTGCACCTTGTCCGCGACCTGGCGCAGCGAGGCGGCGACGCCCTTGCGTTTCAGCAGATCCGTGATCACGGTCAGGTGCGTGGAGAACACCGCCACTTCCAGGTCGGACAACTCCCGGCGCAGCGCGAACATGAATTCGATCAGGAAGGTGCTGTAGCGCTGCATCGAGCCGCTGACGTCGCAGAGCAGCACCAGCCGCGTCTTGTTGATGCGCCGCGCCTTGAAGGGCAGGGCGCAGATGCCGTCCGCCGTGTAGTACGTCCGGCTCCTGAGCAGGCGGTGCAGGTCGGGCCGGCGGCCATGGCGACGGATCGCGTGGCGGCGCCCGCGCTTGTTGGCCAGCGCCTTGACGACTTCGCGGATCAGCCGCCGGGCGCGTTCGATGTCGGCGTCGGCCAGCGTGCCGAGGTCGTGCCGGGCCAGCGCTTCGTCGGCGCTGTAGGCCAGCTTGAGCGGCTCGTCGCGCGGGCTGTCGTCGCCGCCTTCGTCGCTGGGCAACAGCAGGCGGGCGCCGGGAGTCTGCTCGTCCTGGTCTTCCGCCTCCTCGTCGCCTTCCTTGCGCCGGCGGATGACGATGGATTCGGGCGCCTCCCAGAAGCGCGCGAACACGGCGTCGAAGCGGGGGATGTCCTCGTGGCGCGAGACCAGCGTGGCGCGGGCGGCGGCGTGGAAGTCGTCGCGCCGCGTGATGTCGATGTGCTCGAAACACTGGCACAGGTCGAGCAGGTTGCCGGGATTGACGGTGAGGCCGGCATCGTGGAGCGCCCGGGAAAAGCCCACCAGATGTTCCAGCACGGTTTGCCCGGGGCGCGGGGAAGGCGGCGCCACGAGAGGACCGTTGCTAGCCGAATGCCGCCGGCGCGGCCGAGGGATCGTGTCCGGGCATCAAGGCCATGGTGACGATGCCGTCGAGCCCCAGTTGGCGCAGTTTCTCGATGTCGCCCTTGTATTTCAGGATGCAGCCGAGCGTGGCGTTGGTGGCTTCCGTGTCGAGTTCCGCGAGTCCGAGCGCGAGCAGGGCGCGCGCCCAGTCGATGGTTTCGGCGATGCCGGGCTTCTTGTAGAAATCCTGCTGGCGCAGCAACTCCATGAAGCGGCAGATCTGGCCGGCCAGGCGCAGTTCGACCTGCGGCAGGCGCGTGCGCAGGATCTTCACTTCCTTCTCGAAGCTCGGATAGTCGATCCAGTAATACAGGCAGCGACGCTTGAGGGCGTCATGCACTTCGCGCGTGCGGTTCGAGGTCAGCACCACCAGCGGCGGGCGCTCCGCGCGCAGGGTGCCGATCTCGGGAATGGTGATCTGGAAGTCGGACAGGACTTCCAGGAGAAAGGCTTCGAATTCCTCGTCCGAACGATCCACCTCGTCGATCAGCAGTACGGGCGGCCGCGCCGAACCGCCGCGTATCGCCTTGAGCAGCGGACGCTGCAGGAGGAATTCCTCCGAGAACAGATTGCGTCCGATTTGCTCCCGTTCGACGCCGCGCGCCTCCTGCAAGCGCAATTCGAGCAGCTGGCGGGTGTAGTTCCACTCGTACAGCGCGGCGCTGCTGTCCAGGCCCTCGTAGCATTGCAGGCGGATCAGCTCGGTGTCCAGCACCTCGGCCATGACCTTGGCGATCTCGGTCTTGCCGACCCCCGGCTCGCCTTCGAGAAAGACGGGCTTGCCCAGCGAAGTCGCCAGGAACATGGTGGTCGCCAGCATGCGGTCGGCGACGTAGCCCCGCCCGGCGAACCGGGACTGTATCTCGTCGATGGATTGAAAGTGGCGGGAAGCGGCCTCCGCGGCCGCCGCCCCTTCCCGTCCCGCCATCGTGGTGTTGCTCAAGCCGCGCGTCGCTCCACTTTCACGAACCCGCCGCGGTTCGGATTCTTCAGCAGCTGGTGGATGTCGCTCGGCGGATTGAAGGTGTTGCGCACGACGATCCCCTTGTCGAACAGCGCGTCCTGGATGGCGGCGCAGATGGTGTGGAGCGGCGCGCCGCCTCCCTCGCCCATGCCCTTGGCGCCGTTGTAGCTGAACGGCGAGGGCGTCTCGATGTCGCCATAGGCGAGATCGGGCATGTTCATCACCGTGATCGGCGTGTAATCCGTGAATGTGCTCGTCAGGAGATTCGCTTCCTTGTCGTAGATGTACGCCTCCATCATCGCCGCGCCGATGCCGTGCGCCGTCGCGCCGTGCACCTGGCCGGCGACGATCTTCGGGTTGATGACGTTGCCGCAGTCGTCGACCGCCGCGTAGGCCAGGATCTGCGGGACGTAGGTCCGGTTGTCGATTTCCACGACCGCGATGTGCAGCTGCGAGGCGTAGGTCAGGGTGAGATTGCCGAACTTCTTGTCGGTGTCCGGGATCTTGAACGGCGGCCGATAGACGTGCCGGATGTTCAGCGTGACGTCGGCAAGCTCGGGCGGCTGGCCGGCGGTGTTGATGTTCACCATCGCCGACAGGCCCCAGTAGTTGATGCCGCGGTCGGTGCCCTTGACGCGCACTTCCGGACCTTGCTGGCCGATGCCGAACTCGAGATCGTCCTCGTTGGCCTCCAGCGCGAAGGCCGCCAGCTTCTTCATGTCCTTCTTCAGTTTCTGGCAGGCGCCGTGCACCGCCGACAGGCCCGTGACGGCGAACTGGCTGGCATAGGAGCCGGAATGGCCGCCATGGCTGTTGAAGATGGTGTCGAAGCCGGTGCGCACTTCCACCATGTCGGGACGGATGCCGAGCTCGTCGGCCACCACCTGGGCGGTGGTCGTCTCGTGGCCCTGGCCGGACGGCGTCGAGCCGAGCATGACGACCACGCTGCCGTCGAGATCCAGCTTGATGGTCGCCACCTCGGAGTTGCCGGAGAAGGGCAGGTAGGGATTGACGATGCGCGCCTGGCCGAAGTTGTTGGTGCCGGAATCGAGCGTCGTGCCGATGCCGATGCCGATCCAGCGGCCTTCGGCGCGCGCCGCGGCCTGCTTGCGCTTCCATTCGTCCCAGCCGATCAGTTCCTTGGCCTTCTCGAGCAGCAGCGGATAGTTGCCGGAGTCGTACACGCAGCCGTTGGGCGTGGTGTAGGGGAACTCGCGGATGTAGTTGCGCAGCCGCATTTCGTCGCCGGGAATGCCAAGCTCGTGGGCGCAGATGTCGATGATGCGTTCCATGAACCACAGCTGCTGCAAGCGCGAGTAGCCGCGGTTGGGCGACGAAGGCCCCTTGTTCGTGACCACCTGGTTGAAGTCGATGCGGATGTTGCGCAGCTTGTAGCAGGCCGGCAGCACCTGCGACCAGATGACGCAGCCGAGCGGTTCATAGCGCGGATAGGCGCCGCAATCGTCGATGTGCCTGGCGCGAACCGCCGTGATGACGCCTTCCTTGTCGAGCGCCACCTCGGTGTCGAGGTACACCCGCTCGCTGCCGTGGCCGCCCGCCTGCATGTGTTCGGTGCGGGTTTCGACCCACTTGACCGGCCGTCCGCCCGCCTTGCGCGACGCCAGCGCCGCCAGCGCCATGTAGGGGTAGTTGCCGATCTTGTTGCCGAAGCTGCCGCCGACGTCCATGGTCTTGCAGCGGATCTGGTCGATCGAGAGGTTCAGCGAGGGCGCGATCATCTGGATGACGATCGCCGGGAAGGAGTTGTTGCAGAAGAACTCGACGCCGCCGAAGGGCGTCCATGTCGCCACCACGGCGTTGGTCTCGAGCGGCGTGCTGGCGAAGCGATGGAAATCCAGCTGGCCGATCTTGACGACGGTGGCGGCTTCGGCGAAGGCCTTGTCCAGGTCGCCGTACTCGTAGACCCCGTGCCAGTGATGGTTGGTGCCCAGGCCGGGATGGAGGATCGACTTGTCTTCCAGGGCCGTTTTCCAGTCGGTGACGGCGGGCAGCGGCGCGTATTCGACTTCGACCAGTTGCGCGGCGTCGGCGGCGATGCGCGGGTTCTCGGCGACGACCGCAACCACCGGCTCGCCCTGGTAGATGGCCTTGTCGACGGCCATCGGGTAGTCCTTGATGTTCTGGGCGTCACCCGGGCCGATCTGCATGTAGGGGTTGGCCACCGCCGCGACTTCCTTGCCGGTCAGCGTGCAGACGACGCCCGGCAGGGCCTCGGCCTTCGAGGTGTCGATGCGGATGATGCGGGCATGTCCGTAGGGGGAGCGGACCAGGCTCATGTGCAGCATGCCGGCGACCTTGTAGTCATCGACGAACAGGCCGCGACCGCGCACCAGCCGCCCGTCTTCCTTGCGCGCGAGCGAGGCATGCACCCACTTGTCGCCCTTGTGGGCGGTGACGGCGGCGGAAAAGTCGCCGTTGCGCGCGAAGGAATGCAAGGGCTCGGCGACCGCGGCCGTCGCGTCGGCGGCCGCCATGGCCGGGCCGGTGTAGCCGGCCAGCAATACGTTTGCATCGACCGTCTCGTCGGCCGCCGCCACGGCGGCGGGGGCCGCCGCTTCGTGCTTGCGCAGCTTCTTCATCAAGCCCGACATCCAGCCCGAGGACTTCTTCTCCGCCTGCGCGGCCTTGCGCGCCGCGGCTTCCTTCTGGTATTCGGGCGACATCCCCTGTTGCAGGCTGGTGACCACCGACTGTATCTGCTGCTCGGCGTAGCCGCGCAGGCCGCCGCCGGCGAGCGAGAGGATCTTGCCGACCAGTTGTACCTCGCCCTGCCACTTGACCAGCGTGCCCGTGCCCTTGGGTTCCAGGTCGTAGGATGAAATCATGGTGTAGGCGCCGCCCATGACCTTGCCGGTTCCCACGTAGGTGGCGTGCCTGGGCGCGGTCTTTTCCTTGAGCGTCATCTGGGTGGTCGCGGTGCCGCGTATCTTGCCGATGCCGACGGCAACCTTGACCACGGCGGTATTGGCGTCCTTCATCTCCAGCGAATCGAAAGTCGGCAGCAGCGGCGCGAACTTCTGCGGGTCGGAGAGCAGGTCGAAAGCCTTTTCCGGCGGCGGGGAAACCTCGAACTGACCGGAGAACTTCATTTCCATGGCTTACTCCTTGGCGCCGGCCGCGACGGCTTCGACGGCCTTGATGATGTTCTGGTAGCCGGTGCAGCGACAGACGTTGCCGGCAATGGCTTTCTTGATCGCGTGGCGGTCGGGATGGGGATTGTCGGCGAGCAGGGCGTGCGTGGCCATGAGCATGCCGGGCGTGCAGAAACCGCATTGCAGGCCATGATGCTCGGAGAACGATTGCTGCAACGGATGCAACTGGCCGTCCTTCTCCAGCCCTTCCACGGTCAGGATCTCGCAGCCGTCGGCCTGCACGGCGAACATGGTGCAGGACTTCACCGGCGCGCCGTCGATCTGGATGGTGCAGGCGCCGCAATAGCTGGTGTCGCAGCCGATGTGCGTGCCGGTGAGGCCGATCTCCTCGCGGATGAATTCGACCAGCAGCATGCGCGGCTCGACCTGGCGGCGGAACTTGCGGCCGTTGACGGTCACGTCGATGGTGACCTTGTTGATGGCATCAGGCATAGACGTGACTCCCCTCGATGGTGGCATTGGCGCAGCGGCGGGTGGCGGTGCCGCCGGCTTTCAGCAGCAGGCCGCGCAGCAGCTGGCGCTTGAATTCGGAACTGCCGCGCACGTCGTCGGTGGGTTCGGCGACGGCGGCGACGGCATCGGCGGCGTGTTGCCACGCCTGACTATCGAGCGTCTTGCCGCGCAGTTCGGCCTCGGCCTGGATGGCGCGGCGCGGCGTCGGGCCGGAGCCGCCCAGCGCGATGCGGACATCCTGGCAGACGTTGCCGGCCGCCAGCGTCATCTGCACGCCCACCGACACCACCGGGAAGGCCGCGGCGGCTTTCTTGTAGGCGATGTAGGCGCCTCCGCTGCCCGGAGGCGGTGTCCGGAAACGGATGGCCGTGACCAGCTCGCCGGGCAGCAGGACGGTGGTGTAGGCCTCGGTGATGAAATCGCCGATGGCGATCGCACGTTCGCCGTCCGGGCCGACGCAGCGGACCTCGGCATCGAGCGTGTTGAGCAGCGCCGGCCAGTCGCAGTTGGGGTCGGCGGCGCTGACCGAGCCGCCGATGGTGCCGCGGCTGCGCACCTGCATGTCGGCGATGCCGCCCGCGCAGTCCTTGATGATGGGGATGGCCTTGGCGATGTCGGAACGGGCGACCCAGCCATGAGGCGAAAGGGCGCCGATTTCGACCCAGCCGCCTTCGTTCCTGGCAAAACGCAGATCGGGCAGGCGACCGATATCGACCAGGTCGGTCGGTTCATCCATGCGTAGCTTCAGGATCGGAATGAGTGTCTGGCCACCCGCCAGCGGCTTGGCTGTCTCGCCAAGCGTGGAGAGCATCAATATGGCTTCCTTCAGGTTGGCCGGGCGGTGATACCGGAATGGCGCGGGATACATAGCGAGTCCTCTGGATGAAATTGCCGCTCCCTGGCCGACCTGCAAGCGTTGGCCACGGTCGGAGCGGGGATACCCACAAACACGATATTACTAACTGCGTGTCGCTACTTGTCCAAGAGAGCTTACCGGATTGACCCAGTGTGCGTTCCGAGTGCGTTCCGTATGTATTCCGAGTGCGTTCCGCGTGCGTCGTTGGCGGTCACGGCGATACAAGCGGACCTGCCTGGGCGAGCCAACGCGCGGTCGCCGTGTTTGCGAATCCGTCGCGGGGCGCTGATCCCGCCAGTTCGGCGAGATCGGCCGGCTCGTCGATATCGGCCGCCAGCAGCGGGTCCCGGCGAATGTCGACTCGAATCCGGTCGCGCAGCGCGGCCGCTTCGAACTTCAGGCGGCTATCCTTGCCGAATTGCAGCGCGATGGGCAGCGGCAGGGAGGCGAGCAGCAGGTTGGTGCCCGTGCCTTCCTTGCTCGCAGCGATTCTCAGCGACCGGGTGTCGAGGTCCGGATCGAGAAAAGTCCTCACCGCCCCGGCGGTGATGGCGGGCAGGTCGGCGTGGGCAATCAGGATCCGGCTTGCGCCCGATCCGTGCGCCCAGGCGCAGGCGCTTGCCAGTTCCGCGTTCAGGCCGCGGGCCGGACGTGGATCGAAGGCCGATACCTTGTCGACCGCCAGCAATCGATTGATACCCTCGATGTCGCTGACGACGACCACCCGCGCAAGCGCCGCCGTTTCGACCAGCGCCGTCAGGACGTCGCGCGCCATGGCCAGCACCAGTTCGCGTCGGCCGGCTGCGTTCAGTACCGGCGCGAGCCGGGTCTTCGCCTCCGCCAGTTCCTTGATGGGCACCAATGCCCAGATGCCGCTCATCGATGGCCTTGCCGGGCGGTCAGAGGAATTTGTCGTTGGCCACCGGGCGGATCAGGTCGGCCGCGCGGCCGCTGCCACCGAAATCCACACCGCGGATGACCACGATCGGCAAGGCTTGCGTCGACGGACCCATCAGGACCGAGGCGGCCGCCGCCAGTTCGTCCGCTTGCGCCACCTCGGTGACTTCCAGTTTCCGGCCGGACAGGTCTATTTGGCCGCGATAATCGTTGAGCGCGACGATGCCCGCGCTGCCGATGCAGGTGCCGCAGGTGCCGAGGCGCCAGGGACGGCCAAAGCTGTCGATGATGAGTATCCCGATATCGAGGCCGATCGCCTCGCGCAGCCCGCGGCGCAGTTCCTCCGCCGTGCGATCCGGATCCTCGGGCAGCAACAATGCCTGCTCGGCCCCCGACTCGATGTTCGAGCGATCGATCCCCGCGTTGGCGCTGACGAAACCCAGGCGATGGCGAACGATCAGGACATCCTTGGCGCAGCGCACAATGCGCTCGGATTCTCGCAGCACCAGTTCGACCATGCGTTCGTCTTTCTGGCACTGCGCGGCGATTTCCCTGGCGCGCGGCGATGGCTCGACATCGTCGAGCCGAACGTAGCGGTTTTCCGACTTCGAGACGATCTTCTGCGTAATCACGAGAATATCGTGGTTGCACAAGGTCAGGCCGTTTGCCCGGAGATTCTCGATGATCATCGGCAGCAGCGGTTGTCCGGGCAGAACCATCGGAAATCCGCGGGGCGCGAACAACTCGAGCTTGATGGGGCGGTGTATTGGATAATCGGGGTCGTGAAGCATGGTCGGTCAATATTTCAAAGGGGTGAAGGTTTGGTCACCTTGATCACTTGAGATCACCTTCCTGCCCGCGACCGAGGATAACGTGCCGCGAGCTTCGGCGCGTGGTCATCAGTGGGGGGCGCGGTTGGATGGGAGTGCAATGACGGAAACGTGTTGGCGCCTCATCCAGAGGCTGGCTGGCCCCCGATTGTATGCGGGTTATCGCCGGAGTTTGCGCTTCTGGTCATGTCCGGATGCCCGTTAAGTCAAGACGGTGACATCGGCAATTTGTATTGTCACGAATACAAGGAGACAAGAACCCCTCGGCAGAAGGGCTCCGAGATGGTTGCTGCGGCGCGGTAAATCGGGAGAGAGTGGCCGGATAGTGGCTGCATTCTCTGGCTAGCGATTGTCCCTCCAGCGTCATACCTTGATCGTGGCGTCGTCCGCGTCGGTTCGGCATCGGGCCGCAACTGGTGGACGCGCCGCCGAGGTCTGGTTTTGTCGAGGAGGGATGGACGGTGTCAAACGAGCGAATGTGGCCTGAAATGAACATGGTGGACACGCGAGGCTTGCACGACTTGAGCGATTTGCCCGAGGTGCCGAATGTACATTGAGCGCGTGTTTGTCTTGGACGCGCCCTTGCCGCGCGCATGGGCATTTTTGAACGAACCCGACGAGGTTGGGCAGTGTCTGCCCGGATGTCACACGGTCGAACTGCTCAAGCCGGGCCTGTACAAGGCCACCATCGGTGTCAAGGTCGGACCGATCAAGGCCGGCTTCGATGTTCAGGTCGAGACCAGGGAGGAGCGTCCTCCCGAGTTCGCGGCTTACACGATGCGAGGTGCCGACAAGGACGGGGGCAGCAAGATCACCGCTGACTGCACGCTGGCGCTGAAGGAAATCGACGGACAACGTAGCGAGATAACCTACACTTCAAAAGTGCACGTCGTCGGCAAGTTTGGCAAGTTCGCCGGAGGTGTCATGCAGAAGTTCGCCGACAATATCAATGATCGTTTTGTGGCTGCCCTCGTCAAGAGAATGGGGCAGATCGAAGAAGGCCGGGCAGTACAGGCGTAAGAGTTTTGTTAGCGAGGGGTGTTTCAGTCTTGCTGCCCGTGCAGGTGGCATGCTGGGATCGAGTGCAAATTGTCAGCAAGGGATAGCGACGTGACGAATCCAAGAGAACCTGATCAGAATTCCCTGAAGCCGGGAAAGTGGATCAATTCGACTTGCAAGATGTGCTTGCATTCGTGTTCAACACGCGTGCACGTCACTGATGATGGTATCATCAACAAGATCGAGGGCGATCCAACCAATCCATCCAATGTTGGCAAGCTCTGCCCAAAGGGCAATTCCGGCATCATGCGTCACTACGATCCGCAGCGCTTCAAGCAGCCATTGCGCAGGACCAATCCGGAAAAGGGGCCTGGCGTCGATCCGAAGTGGGAGCCCATCAGTTGGGACGAGGCTTTCGAGATCACGGCCCGCGAGATCAAGAAATCGCTCGACAAGGATCCGCGCCTGATTCTGCCGTCGCTCGAGGACTTCCAGAAGATGCACATCTGGAACTGGCCGTTGGCGTTCGGTTGCCGCAACTTCTACCAGTCCGGCGGGACGATGTGCGGCGGCGCCTATCACCCCTTGAACGGCTACATCCATTCATCGTTTGGTGCCGCCAACGACGCGAAGTACTGCAACTACTGGATCAGCAATGGCGGCGGGGATGGCTTTTCCTCCCACTTGCACGCCGCAGCGGCTTCGCATTGGGTTGCCAAGGCGCGGGTGGAGCGAGGCATGAAGGTGGTGACGGTCGAGCCGCGCATGTCGATCGCCGGCGCCAAGGCCGAGGAATGGATTCCCATCCGGCCGGCGACCGACAGGCTGTTTGCCATGAGCATGAGCTACGTCCTCGTGAATGAGGGATTGTGTGATTATGCTTTCCTGCGCAAGGACACCAACGCTCCGTATCTGGTCGGTCCGGACCAGTATTTCGTTCGCGATCAGGATCGTCAGATCTATGTTTGGGACACCAAGGATAATTGCGCGAAGCTATGGAACGATCCGACCATCGATAGTGCCAACCTCGCGCTCGAGGGGGAATATCTCGTCAACGGCGTAAAGTGCCGGCCCGCGTTTCAGATTTACAAGGACATCCTCAAGGATGCCTCGCCCGAAGCCATGGAGAAGTACACGACCGTGCCGGCGGCAACCGTGTGGCGTATCGCTCGCGAGTTCGCGAAGGAGGCGCGCATCGGCGAGACCATGACCTTGCCGGACGGACGGACCGTGCCTTACCGGCCCGCGGCCTACAACTATTATCGAGGGGCGCAAGGCCACAAGACCGGCATGCAGACCAATCAGGCATTTCAATTGGTGAATATGCTGGTCGGCAATATCGACCATCCCGGTGGCAGGTGTGGTGTCACGCTGACGGATGGTTGCGTCGACAACAACCATTGCTTCCCCGGCGAATGCGGGCAGATGCTCGGTACTCCTCACCAGTTGGGGCCCATGCCGGAGTTTTCGTATCCTCCGAACGAATACCACTTCGCCGGGTACTTCCCGGTGGGCGTGCATGCCCCACATCTCAACATGGTGTCCTTCCTGGAGCCCGAGAAGTATGGCATCAACTTCAAGCCGGATGTCTTGGTCAATTGCCACTCGAATCCGGTATGGGCCATCCAAGGTCCCCGCGACAAGTGGATCCAGTTCCTGAAGGAAATGCGTTTCATCGTCTGCGTCGACATTATCCCGACCGAGATGACCGACTTCGCCGACATCATCCTGCCGTCGCATGATTACCTGGAGTCGTACAACGCAACGATGATCGAGCCTCCATACACCGAGGGCATCTGCTTCCGTCAGCCGGCGACGGTTCCTCTCTATGACACCAGGTCGGAAGAGGATATCTTCTACGAGATTTCCGAGCGCCTTGGTATTCTCGATGCATACAACGAAGTCATCAACATGATCATGGGGTTCAACCAGAAACCCCATCTCAAGCTGGAGCCGGGCAAGAAGTACTCGGATAGGGAAATCGCCGAACGGGTGGGGCTGCTCTGGAACGACAAGCCCATCGAGTGGTACATCGAGCATGGCCACTCGTCCACCGAAAAGCGGCTCGATAAATGGTATCGCCCATGGGAAGGGATGAGGCTTCTTTTTTACATCGAAGACCTCGTGCATGAGCGAGACGGACTCAAGCGCAAGTTCGACGACGCCAAGGTGCCATTCAAGGATGAATGGCCATTCGAAGACTATCAGCCTCTGCCGACGACGGTATTGGATCCGATTCACCTGGAACCGCCCGAGTACAACCTTTACGCGATCACCTTCAAGGATATCCAGCTCAACTTCGGCGAAAGCCTGAGCAATCCCTGGATCAAGGATATTACCTATCGTGATCCGGTGCATACCGGCCTGCTGATCAACCGGGGCACCGCCAGGAAGCTGGGATTCACGGATGGGGACATCGTTCTCGTAGAGTCTCCCTACGGGCGTCTCTATGGCCGTTTGACCACCACCGAAGCCATGCATCATGAAACTCTCGGTGTTTCCAATTCCCTGTCGAGGACCAAGAATGAAAATCGATCGGTGCTGATGGCGGGCGGACATTACAACGACTTGCTTCCCCACGATATCCGCAACACGGACGGAGCAACGGGGCAACCGGAAACGAGTTGCCGGGTCAAGCTGACGAAGCTGGACGATTGGCCGGATTTCCTGAAGAAGGGTTCGACCGTCTATGACTATGTCGATTCCATCAAGAACGCCAAGGGCAAGGGAGGGCACCACTAATGGCCAGGATGGGAATGGTATTTGACCTGAAGGCCTGTATTGGCTGCAATGCCTGTGTCGTGGCCTGCAAACAGGAGAACTCCGTTCCGGACGGAGTATTCTTTACCCGCACGCTCAGCTATGAATACGGGGAATATCCGGGGGTCAAGCGTGTTTACATACCGACGATCTGCAACCAGTGCGAAGACGCGCCCTGTGAGAAGGTTTGTCCCAGCGGCGCCACGTACACGCGGGCTGATGGGATCGTCATGGTCGATAGGGACAAGTGCATCGGTTGCAGTAGTTGCGCGGTCGCCTGTCCTTATGACATGCGGACCATGCTTGATCCGTCGGTATTGGAAAAGGGATTGTTCGGCACCGGGGAACTGACTCCGTTCGAGCGGGATGGTTACGGTCGCTACACTGCCGGAACGGCTGTCAAGTGCGATTTCTGCAGCCAGCGCGTCGATGCGGGACTAAGACCGGCCTGTGTCGAGACGTGTCCCACCAACGCCAGGATTTTCGGTGACTTGGACGATGCCAACAGTGCGCCGAGTGCCCTGATTCGCAAGCGCAATGGCAGACAGCCTCTTCCCGAGAAAGGCACCAAGCCGAAGGTCTACTACGTCGACTAAGGTGGGTTTCCCTATATCTCCAAAAGACAGTTTCTATAGGCAGCGACTACCATGATGCAAACGAGTAAACCACTGGTTGGCAACTCCTTCAAGCTGGGTTATCGGTTCCAGCGCTATTGGGATACCTCAATGGCCATCGCATTTTTCTCCGCCGAGGTGGGTGCGGGTTTATTCCTGGTTTCTTTTTTTCTTGACCATGTGCCGGGAATGATCGTGGGCCTGCTCGTCGCGGGAACATTAAAACCGTATTTTCACCTGGCCCACATGGGGGTGCCGCAGAAGTCATGGCGCGCAATACTTCGACCAGATCGCTCATGGATCAGTCGGGGTGCGCTAGCGGTCGCCCTGATGATCGGTTGCGGGGTCGTGTATCTGCTCGAAAGAACTTACGGGCTGGGGTCCGCGATCGGGCTCGGCCCGGCGGTGATGACGGCAGTCGGTTACGGGGCCGTGATAGGAGCCTTGGTGGTGGTTTTTTATCAGGGCCTGGCGATGGCGCATTCGGAGTCGTTCACCCTGTGGGCCAATCCTCTCGTGCCTTTGTCCAGTGGCTGCTACGCATTTACCGCGGGCAGCCTGCTTGCCTTGGTCATCGGATCGCAATCGATATCCGCCGAGCAACTGGGCATGCTTCGTGGTCTTTCCATCATTCTGCTCCTCATTGATGCATGCGTTTTAGCCGGGATTGTCGTTATCGCCAGGAACAAGTCGCCGGGTGGCGCTTTCTCGGTGAATCTGCTGCTCAACGGCGAGTATTCGAGTTTGTTCCGTTACGTGGTGATATTCTTGGGCTTGCTGGTTCCGCTGGTGTTGCTGCTTGTTTCACAACATTTCGTCGCGGTATCGCTCGCTGCTCTCCTCATGCTTTCAGGGTTTTTCTGCTATCGCGTATTGCTGTTCAAGGCTGCCGTGTTCGAGCCGATTACGCATGATTTGGCGGGAAGCATCGGGCTGCCACGTATTTCGTGATCGATTTCGTGATCGGCATCCCGACATGTCTCCCCTCGCTTGCCGGGGGCGTCGTCATGCTGATGGCGCGGGGGTGATACGTGTCCACTCCCGCAAACGGGATGGCGGAAGTCGGATGCCAGCAGCTATTCCTCGACGCCGGGCCTGAACCTGCCGGCCAGCGTATCTGCGTGGTCCAGGAAGACGTTCTGACAATCGAAGTCGAGAATGTCGGCTTGTACTCGTTGATGTGGACGCCAACGACGGCGAATGCCGGCGCGGCCGGCTATACCGTCGAGGACGGCCTTCTTCTCGCCGACGAGTCGATCGATCGTGTTCCCGAGAATCTTGCGTTGGCGATGGGCTTCTGTTTCACCGAAGGCATCGTCGATTCTCTCGCCGACGTGAAAAACATGGCGGTTTGCGCGTCGCGCCAAGATGTCGTCACGGTAACACTTGTCCATCCGGATGCCGCCGCCGCTCAGAGGCGCAATGTCGTAGTCAATAGCTCCTGCGGCGTTTGCGGCGGTCGCGAGCAATTGGCGGCAAGCCTGTCCCGTGGCGCGGCGTGCACCGATCTCCTTCGCGTGACCGTGGAGAATCTGGCCGAAGCCAGGGTGCAACTTCAGAGCCGGCAGGGTATTTTTCGGCATACCGGCGGTACCCATGGCGCGATCTTGTTTGATGACAAGATGAATGTTCTTGCCGTTGCCGAAGATCTTGGGCGTCACAACGCGCTGGACAAGGTCATTGGCCACCGCTTGCTGCAAGGGCTCGATTTCTCCGGTTGCGGGGTGTTCATTTCAAGTCGGGTGAGCTATGAAATGGTCGCCAAGGCCGTGCGGGCCGGGCTGGAGGTTGTCGCGGCGATATCAGCGCCGTCCTCCCTGGCGATAGAACTCGCCGATAGCCACGGGATTACGCTGTGCGGATTCGTTCGCGATCAACGAGCGACGGTGTTTACACATCCACACCGGATCGTGCGCGGCGACCCGGCGGCCGATTAGGCGTGCTTGCGAAGGGTGTCCGACGGAAGTTCGCCGAACTTTCGCTTGTAATGCGCGGTGAAGTGGCTCAAGTGGGCGAAGCCCCACTTGAACGCCACGTCGGTGACCGTGATGGCGCTGCCCGAACCCGCCTGCCGAAGGTCGTCGTGAACCTTTTGCAGACGAACATTCCGCAAATGCGCCATCGGTGTTGTCTGGCGAAAATTCCGGAAACCCGCGTACAGGGCGCTCGCGCTGACGCCTGCATACGTGGCCAGACTGGCGACGGTCAGGGGCTCGCCGGCATGCTCGGAGATGAATTCCTCCACGCGTTTGACGTGGCCCGGTGCGATTGACCGGGGGGCTTGCCGAAGTTCATCGCTATGGTTGTGCGGCTGTGCGTACAACAAGGTCGCGACGACCATGTGTTCGAATGAAGTGGCGAGCAGCGGTGCCGACAGCGGGATGGCATCGCCGTCGATCATCGCCAGCAGATAGGACACCAGTGCCGGCCATCCCTGCGAGCGATGGTCGCTCATGTCCAGGTCGACGGCAAACTGCAAGGGCTGGCGGAGATCATGGCCGAGGTGTTGCGCACAGGTCCGCTCGATGGCATCGCGATCGACCTGGATCATGATCTGATCACAGCCCGCCTCGATGGTCTGGAAGAATGGCAGGGTTGGCGATATCACCGCGGCCGTCGCCGCACTGGTGCGAATTCGCTGATCGCCGCAAGTCACCTCGGCACTCCCGGTCATCGGCATCATGACCAGGGCAAAGGACCCGAGATAGCCGACGTCGATGTTCACTTCGGGGCCGTAGAGAAGCCTGTTGACGGATACATTGCCCACCCTGACGTGGCTCATGCTGGTGTCCACGCGGTTCCTGTCCGGGCCCGTGATGCGCAACTCATGCGGGCAATAGATGCCCGCGACGCGATCTCTCGCCTCTGCCGCGTCCGAAGTATGGAACACGCGGTAACGGGCCAGCGGGCCGGTATCGGTGCATCGTGACTGGTTTGCGACAAACATGTTCTTCTCCTCCGGTTACTTTCTTATCCGGACTGACGACCGCCATCGCGAGCGTGGTCGAGGTCAGCCGTGGCCTGTTTTTTTCTTGGCCCGAATATCGTATTCCGTAGACTGCGCGACATCTTGTCCTTCAGTCAAGTTAACCTTGTTCGAGCGTGCAGTCTCTCGCCCACGCCGATGAGCCCTCGTCTTGCCGTCGGACGGACATTGCGCTAATGGTCAAGCGCGGCAGCCCCAGCGGGCAAGACGCCCGGAGGCGGGAACGCCTACGATGCCGAAAAATCCGATCCAGTATCAGATACACGGACGATTTCGCGGGGGTCGGATTCTTGACCCAAACAATTCCTTGCCAAGACTATTCATTTGTGGGAGCTAGCGCAATGACCAAGACCATACAGCCCAAGATGGGCATCATCTTCAAGTCTTACGAACCCTTGTCGGCGATTCGCGCCTACGCGGAACAGTCCGAAGCCTCGAACATGAGCGGAGGGTTCTGGATCGCTGAAGCCTATCATTGGTTCCGCCAGTATGGCCTCGAGGCGCGCGGTTGCTTCACGACCCTGGCGGTCGTGGCGCAGGCGACTAAGACGATTCCGGTGGGTCTGGGCATCACGTCGCCTTACATGCGTCATCCGACCATCCAGGCGTCGGAGGCGGCGGGTATCGATGAGCTGGCCAACGGTCGCTTCGTCATGGGTATCGGCGTTGGCAAGGTCGGCATCGAGTACCTGGAATACGATATCGAGAAGCTGCGTCCAGTCCAGGTCCATCAGGAATCGATGGACATCATGCGCAAGGTTTTCAGCGGCGAGAAGTTCGCCTATCAAGGCAAGTACTACAAGTCGTCGATGCCCGCGTTCGACCGTGCGGGACGCGGCTTGCGCACCTCGATCCCGATCTACGTCGGCGCCACCGGCCCTTTCATGCAGAAACTGTCCGGCAAGGATGCCGACGGGATGCTGCTGGCCGGCCTGACCTCGCCGGCGTTCGTCAAATATGCGATTGACAATATGAAGGCGGGCGCCGCCGCCGCCGGCCGCACGCTGGCGGACGATTATCCGGTCGGCGGCGTGATTCTCTGCGCCTGTTCGCGGGATGGCGACAAGGCCCGCAATGCCACGCGCAGCTATACCGGCACCTACATCGTCAACAAGATCCGCAACATCAAGAACGACGTCATTCTCGCCGGTTCCGGCCTGCCCGACAGCGCCTGGGAGCCGTTCCGCAAGGCCATCGCCGAGGGCACCCAGGACAAT
Source organism: uncultured Rhodocyclaceae bacterium (assembly GCA_964602565.1). GTDB lineage: Bacteria > Pseudomonadota > Gammaproteobacteria > Burkholderiales > Rhodocyclaceae > Fen-999. The sequence continues at coordinate 43,794 of CAZRRI010000009.1, forward strand.
GTCACGCATCTGGTCACGGACGAAATGATGCGCCGCTTCACCGTGATCTCCGGAACGCCGGAAGAATGCCTCGAGATCACCCAGGAGCTGGTCGATGCGGGGCTCAATCTGCCCTTGCTCGAGGTGGTGGGCAAGACGGTCGAGGACAACCTCGAGACCATCCGGTTGATGGGCGCGGAGGTTCTGCCCAACCTCAAACCCGGACCGATCGCGGCCGCCTGAGCAGGTCCGCGTACGCCGCGCATCGGCTGCGGCGCCAATGAACTCACAGAGAGGGCAACATGAAGCTGGCAAGTTTTTCGATCAAATCAAGCGGCAAGAAGACGATAGGCGTCGTTCTGCCCGATGGCGGCATGCTCGATCTTCACGGCGCGAGCAATGGCGCGCTGCCCGACGCGATGATTCCGTTTCTCGACGGCGGGGAGGCGGCGCTCGATCTGGCGCGCAAGTTGTCCGCCACCGCCGGACTCGGGCAATCCAACGTGATTCCGGCCCACGACGTCGATCTTCTGGCGCCCGTTCCGCGGCCGGGCAAGATCATGCATACGTCGTGCAATTTCCCGGCCCATTTGTCGGAGCTGGCGGGATGGAAGGCGCCGGAATGGCAGTCGCACAACTGGGGCGAGTTTCATTTCGAGCATCCGACGGGCTTTCTCGAGGCGCCGTCGAGTGTCGTGCCCACCAATGCCAAGGTGAAGGTGCCGCATTTCACCAAGCAACTGGATTACGAGATCGAGGTCGGCATCATCATCGGCAAGAAGGCGTTCCGCGTGAGCCCCGACGAGGCCTTGAACTACGTCGCGGGATTGACGATCTTCAACGATCTCTCGGCACGAGACATTCAGGCGCGCGAACATTCGAACAAGGTGATCCTGCTTGGCAAGAGTTTCGATGGCTCCTGCCCGCTGGGGCCCTATCTGGTGACGCTCGACGAGGTCGGTGATGTCAACAACCTGGGCATGATCCTGACCCTGAACGGCGAGGAACGTCAGCGTTCAAGCACGGGCAATGTGCATTACAAGATTGCCGACATGGTGTCATGGTGGTCCAACATCACCCTGGAGCCGGGTGACGTCATCACCTCAGGCAGCCCGCCCGGAGTCATAGCCGGCCGGAAGGATCCGGTGTACCTCAAGAACGGTGATCGCGTCGACTGCAACGTCGACAAGCTGGGCACCCTCACCACCTTTATCGTCGAATAGCGAGGCGGGCAATGGCAAATAGAGCAAATCCCGATCTGGTCGGCAAGGCGATCGAGCAGATCGATCGTGAGCGAATGGTCAAGATGACCATGGATCTGACGAATATCCCCAGTCCGACCGGCTATGAAGGGGACATGGCGCGCGCGGTGAACGAGTTGCTCAAGGGCGCCGGGTTCGACTCCGTGCTGCAACCCATCGGCGACGAACGTTACAACGCGGTGGGCAGGCTGCAGGGCAAGGGCGGCGGCAAGTCGCTGATGTTCAATGGCCACTTGGATACCTCGTTTGGCCCCGAGCAGGCGCACCGCGGCATCGGCTATCGATGCGAGGGCACCCTGGTCGACAACGAGTGGATCTACGGCATGGGTTCCTTCAACATGAAGAGCGCCATGGCGACTTATATCACCGCCTCGGAAGCGATCCGCAAGGCCGGCATCAAGCTTGGTGGCGACGTGGTCATCGCCGGGGTGGCGGGCGAAATCGAAAAGTCACCGGTCAACGAATACGAGGGCCGCCAGTACCAAGGTTACGGCGTCGGCACCAAGTATGCCATCACCCACGGCGCGGTTGCGGACTACTGCATCCTCGGCGAGCCGACCAACATGATGCTGATTTCCCAGCACTGCGGCACCACCTGGATCAAGATCACGGTGCCGGGCCACCTGATTCACACCGCGTGGTCCGAGGTCGATCGCAACGCGATCAACAAGTCGCGGATCATCCTGGACGCCATTCATGAGTGGATTCCCGATTATTGCCGGCGTCACGCCGTGGCTGACTTTCAGCCGCGCGTGAATGTCTCGGCGATCGAGGGCGGCTGGCCCTGGCGTGGCGCCCGCACGCCCGATAATTGCGTGATTTACCTGGATGTCCGCACGGTGCCGGGCGTGCTGCCGGTGCAGGCCTTCAACGAGGTGCGCGACATGGTGAACGCGGCCGTGAGGAAGCATCCCCAACTCGAAGGCACCAAGTGCGAGATCTTCTTGTCGGCGCCGGGCACGTCGATTCCCGAGGAGTCCGATCTGATCCAGCAGATCACCACGGCGCATGTGAACCAGTTGGGCAAGCCGCCCGAGCGGGGCATCGAGACTTGGTATAGTGACGCCGCCCACATGAACCGTTATGGCATTCCGACCGTGAATTACGGATCGGCCGGCCGGATCAGGACAGGTGGGGGTGGATTTTCGACACATCAGGGCGAGCATGTTCACATCGGCGACATGGTGGACATCGTCCGCGTGTATATCGAAGTGATGATGAACATCTGCGGCGTGGTCGAATAAGCCGAGTTCGGTCGCGCCGTGGCAACGCACAGGGTCTTCATGGAACTCGGAAACTTTCTGAACGATCGACCTGATCACGGCGCGGCCTTGTCACTGGCCGAATTTACCGATATCGATGCGCTCTGCGCCCATGCGGCGGAGATTCGTGATCGCGGGCATGGTTCGCTGGTGACCTACTCACCGAAGGTCTTCATCCCGTTGACGCAGTTGTGTCGCGACGTTTGCCATTACTGCACTTTCGCCAAGGCGCCGGGAAAGGTGGTCGCGCCGTACATGACGCCCGAGCAGGTGCTGGATATCGCCCGCGCCGGCGTGGCCGCGGGATGTCACGAGGCGCTGTTCACCCTCGGCGACAAGCCCGAGCTGCGCTATGCCGCCGCCCGGGAAGCATTGGCGCGCATGGGCCATGCCACGACGATCGACTATCTGGTCGAGATGGCGCGCCTGGTCCACGAGGAAACCGGCTTGCTGCCGCATGCCAATCCCGGCGTGGTCGACTTCGACAACCTTTACCGCCTGCGCCAGGTTTCGGTGTCCCAGGGCTTGATGCTCGAAAGCGCATCGACGCGACTGTGTTCCGCCGGCGGTCCGCATCACGGTTCGCCGGACAAGCTGCCCGCGGCGCGTCTGGCCATGCTGGACGAGGCCGGGCAATTGAAGATTCCCGTCACCTCGGGAATCCTGATCGGCATCGGCGAGACGCGTCGCGAAAGAATCGAGGCATTGCTGGCGCTGCGCGACCTTCATGATGCGCATGGCCATGTTCAGGAGATCATCATCCAGAATTTCCGGCGCAAGCCGGGAACCAAGATGGCCAATGCGCCCGAGCCCTCCATCGACGAACTCCGCTGGACGATCGCCGTCGCCCGCATCATCCTTGGGCCGGACGCCAATGTCCAGGCGCCGCCGAACCTGTCGCCGCACGGCTTGCGAGCGCTGGTCGATGCGGGCATCAACGACCTGGGCGGGATATCTCCCGTTACCGTGGACCACGTCAACCCGGAGGCGCCGTGGCCGCATCTTCGCCTGCTGGCCAGGGAAACCGAGATCGCGGGCAAGCTGCTCGTCCCCAGGCTGGCCGTCTATCCGAAGTATGTGCATGACTTGCGGGAGTGGGTCGATCCCGCGCTGCATGTGTCCGTGCAAAACCGGGTGGATGCCTCGGGCCTGCCCCGTACCGACGACTGGTGCCCTGGCGCGAACATGACGCCGCCCCGGACGCCGGAGGTCACGGACTCCGGCACCTTGCTGCATTTCCTCGGCAGCGAGATGTTTCGCAAGATCGAAACGGCGGGTCGTGGCGAGCGTCTTGGTGAAGGTGATGTGACACGCCTGTTCGAGGCGCGGGGTGCCGAATTCCGCATGGTGTGCGCGGCGGCGGATGAACTGAGGATTGCGTCGAAAGGCGATGCGGTTACGTACATACGGAACTGCAACATCAATTACACGAACATCTGCGCGTACAAGTGCCAGTTCTGTGCATTCTCGAAGGGAAAGGCGCACGCCGATCTTCGCGGCAAGGCGTACAACCTGTCACTGACCGACATCCAGGAAAAGTCCCGGGAGGCTTGGCAAAGAGGCGCCATCGAGGTTTGTCTACAGGGCGGTATTCACCCGGCCTATACCGGACAGACTTACCTCGACATATGCAGGGCCATCAAGTCCGCGCTTCCGGACATGCATATCCACGCCTTTTCTCCGCTGGAAATATGGCAGGGGGCATCGACGCTGGGTCTGAGCCTGCCGGAGTACCTGGCGGAACTCAAGGCGGCCGGCCTGGGCTCGGTGCCCGGAACCGCCGCCGAGATACTGGTCGCCGAGGTGCGCGAAGTCTTGTGTCCGGACAAGGTCACGGTGAAGCAATGGTCGGATGTGATGCGGGCCGTTCATGGCGTGGGGCTCAAGAGTACCGCCACCATCATGTTTGGCCATATCGAGCAGCCAGCGCACTGGGCAAGGCATCTCCTGCTGATCCGCGATCTTCAGGCCGAAACCGGCGGATTCACCGAGTTCGTGCCTCTGCCCTTTGTGCACATGGAGTCGCCGCTCTATCGACGCGGCCGCGCCAGGCGAGGCCCGACATTCCGCGAGGCCGTGCTCATGCACGCGGTCGCCAGGCTGACCTTGCACACCCAGATCGATAACATCCAGACGTCGTGGGTCAAGATGGGACGCGATGGCGTTCGCGCGACCTTGCGGGCCGGAGCGAATGATCTTGGCGGGACTCTCATGTACGAGAGCATCAGTCGCGCCGCGGGCGCGGCCCACGGCCAGGAAATGACACCTGAGGACATGGATGCCCTCATCAAGGAGGTCGGACGCGTGCCGGTCCAGCGTAACACGTTGTATTGCACGGTCTCGCGGCGCGAGGAGGCAATGGTCGAACTTACCAGGTGCCACGCGGCCTTGCGATAGCAAGGCCCGGGGGCGGGCAAGCATATTTTTCATGGGGGAAGCAGATGAGCGGTCAGAGCCTGTTTGATGTCTTGTCCAAGGCCAAGGTTTACGATCTTGGCCAGGCGTATTGGCCAAACATGCCGGTGCATCCCTTTGACCCACCGTTTCAGTTCTACCTGTATCGCTATCACGAATACGTTCGCAAGTCTTTCGACGAGATGGGGATACAACCGGGTTTTTCGGATGCCATCAGTCTGATCATCACATCGATGCATTCGGGAACCCATTTCGACCTGCCCATCCACATGTCACAGGACATGAAGGTGATGGGGATAGACGTCAGGCCCTACCAAAGGGATGTCGGCTTCAAGGACTTGCCCGAGCCCTTGCATAGCATGGAGAAGGTTCCGCCGTTGCTGCTGCGGGCTGTCCTGTTGGATATTCCCGCCTACAAGGGTCTGGATATCCTGCCCGAGCGTTACGCGATTACGCCGGAAGACTTGGAGGGTGCCGCGCAACGCCAGGGGGTGACACTGCGGGAGGGCGACTGCCTCCTGGTGCGAACAGGCTATGGGCGCTTTTTCGAGACCGATCGGGACACCTATTTGTACAAGTGGGCGGGGTTGAGCGATGACGCCGCACGCTGGGTGGCCGCCAGGAAGCCCAGACTGGTCGGCACTGACAACCTCTCCCTCGGTGTTCCGGCGCCATTCAACAGCCATCGCATCATTCTTGTCGAGAATGGCATCTACACGATGAAAAGTCTCGACCTGGAAAAGTTGGCGGCGGACCAGCAGCACATCAGCACCGTGGTCGTGTTGCCGCTCAAGATCAAGGGCGGTGAGGCATCGCTGATCCGTCCCATCGCCATCGCATAGAACTACTCGAGAAAGCATGGAGCAAGGCAAATGACCAGGAGCTATCTTGCGGCACCGGATCTGGTATGGACCGGGCATATCAATGCGCGATCCGAGGTACAGGACGGTTTTGACCGTAGTCGGACGGTTCGCTTCTACGACACGACCCTGCGTGATGGCGAGCAGGCGGTTGGCGTTGTGTTCTCGGCGGACGACAAGTTTCGTATTGCATGTCAACTGGCGGAACTCGGGATCGGCCGCATCGAGTCGGGATTTCCAAGGGTTTCCCCGGAAGATACCAAGGCGGTCGAACGTATCCTCGCCGCGAACCTGCCTTCGGAGATATGGGGGTTCGCCCGCGCCGTCAAGGCCGACATCGACGCGCATATCGAACTCGGCACGAAATCGATATTGATCGAAATTGCCACCAGTGAGTCCAAGATGAAAGCCTATGGATTCACGCGTGACAAGGTCGTCGCGCGGATCAAGGAGGCAATTGCGCACGCCCGTGCCCACGGCATGCGTGTGAACTTCTTTCCGGTCGACGCAACCCGCTCCGATCTCGATTTCCTGCGGGCCATGTATCAGGTCGCGGTCGAGGCTGGCGCGCAAGAGGTGTCGGTGGTCGATACCATCGGGGCCTGTGCGCCGGAAGCGGTGGAATTCCTGATCCGCCAGGTCGCCACGTGGGTCGGGCCGGATATTCCGATCCACTGGCATGGGCACAACGATTTCGGCCTGGCGACAGCGGCGGCAATCGCCGCCGTGCGAGGCGGCGCGACATGGATACAAGGCACGATCAACGGCATGGGCGAGCGTGCGGGCAACGCGGATATCTGTGAAGTGGCCCTGGCATTGCAGTGCCTCTACAACGTGCCGGTGGAGATGGACCTGACCAAGGCGCGCCAGGTGTCGGAAACCGTGCGCAAGGCGGGCGGGTACACCGTTGACCGCTGGAAACCGGTGGTGGGAGATGCGCTGTTTACCCGGGAGAGCGGCGCCGTGGCTTCCCAGTTCCACATGCCGGATGCGATCGAGCCCTATTCGTCGAAACTGGTGGGGGCTGGTCGCGGCATCGTGCTGGGCAAGAAAAGTGGCTTGGCCAACATCGAAATCAAGACCAGGGAACTTGGGTTGTCGCTGCCGGAGGACAAGTTCGCGGAGGTGCTCGCGCGCGTCAAGGACCGTTCGGTGACCACGCGCGCGCTGGTCAGCGACGACGAGTTCCGGTCAATCGTCGAGGCTGTCGGGACGGCGAGCTAAGCTGGTATTGCGATGCAACATCGAATGCGTTTGACCCGGTGCGGACGAGTATGGTACGAATAGCGCTGGTGACCAGGATCAAGCCATTTCGGTAGTGGTCGAAGGGAGCCGTTGTCCCCCGAGTGTCAAGACGCATGCTCGGTGTGGTGATCTGCCTTGCGGGAGATAGCTCGATGGATATTGCGGCGACGTCTGGATGCTCGAGTCGGCTTGATGATGTTTCAAGCGCGGTCGTGCGTGTGCATGCCTATGATCATGGTCAGCCTTTCGATCATTACTCGGTCAATTGCATCAAGTTGGCGAGTTTGTCGATCTACTGCATCGAGAGCGATCCGGTGACCGTGTGCCGACGCGACGAGGATATCCTCGTCGATCGGGTGTTCGACATGCTCCTGCATGTTCAGCTGGAAGGAACGGCCGAGATTACCCAGAGCGGCAATCGATTCGTTCTTGGCCAAAACGCCTTGGCGATCGTGCCGGGAGGTATTCCGTATAGTGTCAATTATCCCGAGAAGGATCGCAAAATCATTCTCAGGATTCCGCACCGGGTGTTTCATGAGCGCGTTCTTGGCCGCGAGGTACGGGATTTCGGCGCCACCATCATCGATGGATCCGGCCTAGTTCCGGCCGTGATATGCCTGCTCAAGTCGCTGACCCTGGAGCAGGGAGGGGGGCTCAACGAAGTCGAGCAGTACACGCTGGCCGACAGCTTCCTGGGGCTCCTTGGAGCGGTTGTCCGGTCCAGGGTGAAGCCTCCCAGCCAGGATAGCGAGAAGAATCATTCGGCACGCCTTTGTCGCATTCTTTCCTATCTGGAAGAAAACTTTTCCGATCACGAGTTGACGCCGACAAAGATCGCCGAAGCCAATTTCATTTCCGTACGTCATCTGCATGGCCTGTTCCAGCAATGCGGGACGACGGTCAGCAAGTGGATCTGGGACCGCCGTCTGAAAGCGGGCCGCGAAGATCTGCTCGACCCGGCAATGTCGTCCCTGACGATATGTGAAATCGCCTACAGGCGTGGTTTCAACGACTCCGCTCATTTCAGTAGAGCGTTCAAGGAACGCTTTGGCTTGTCGCCAGGCAGCCTGCGGATCAAGGGCGGCGCGACGGCCGAGCGTGGTTGCGCGGCAGGCTTGGGGCGTTCCTCGCCGAGAGCATAGCGGCCCCGGCGACCGCCGGCCGATGGGGCACGGACTTGCTCCGTGCCATCGCAGGGCATCCCCGTGCCGGAAGGGGCGGCGGTATGAGTCTTCGTGGCCTTTGTAGCCCTTGTGGTCTTCGCACCCTTCGTGTTCTCAGGCTCGGTTGCATCATGGGTCAATGAAGACCGCGTAGCCGAACAAGCGCCGGCCTGCGAGCGATGCAACAATTCCCCTTGGTTTTCCCGCCGTTCCGGGTTCGACTTTTTTGTTGCCGGCCCCGCCAGGAATGCAGGGCCGCCTTGTCCGGCAGGTCGATGCCGGGGCGCTCGGGACGGGCAGGCATACACAATCCATGAGGAAATCAGCGATGTCCAAAGCCGTGTTCAATGCCGATGATCCGCTGCTGTTGAATGATCAACTGACCGAGGACGAGCGGATGGTGCGGGATTCCGCGCACGCGTACTGCCAGGACAAGCTGGCGCCGCGAGTTCTCGACGCCTTTCGGCATGAAAAAACCGACGCGGCCATCTTCCGCGAAATGGGGGAACTGGGCTTGCTCGGAATTACCATTCCGGAGTCGTATGGGGGCGCCGGACTGGGCTATGTTCCGTATGGCCTGGTCGCGCGCGAGGTCGAGCGAATCGATTCGGGTTATCGCTCGATGATGAGCGTGCAAAGTTCCCTGGTCATGGTGCCCATCAATGAGTTCGGCACCGAGGCGCAGAAGGAGAAGTATCTGCCGAAGCTGGCGACGGGCGAGTGGATCGGCTGTTTCGGGCTGACCGAGCCCAACCACGGCTCCGATCCTGGGAGCATGATTACCCGGGCGAAGAAGGTGGCGGGAGGCTTTTCGCTCTCCGGCGCGAAAATGTGGATTACCAACAGCCCGATTGCCGATGTGTTCGTGGTCTGGGCGAAGGACGACGAGGGGGTGATTCGCGGCTTCGTATTGGAGAAGGGCTGGAAGGGACTGTCCGCCCCGGCGATTCATGGGAAAGTGGGCTTGCGTGCCTCGATCACGGGCGAAATCGTCCTCGACGAAGTGTTCTGTCCCGAGGAAAACGTCTTCCCGGAAGTCAGGGGCTTGAAAGGCCCGTTCACGTGTCTGAACAGCGCCCGCTACGGCATCGCCTGGGGTGCCTTGGGGGCCGCCGAAGATTGCTACCAGCGGGCACGGCAATACACCATGGATCGCAAGCAGTTCGGTCGCCCGCTGGCCGCCAATCAACTGGTCCAGAAAAAGCTTGCCGACATGCTGACCGAAATTTCACTTGGCCTTCAGGGCTGTTTGCGCCTGGGTCGTCTGAAGGACGACCATCGGGCGCCCGTGGAACTGACGTCCATCATGAAACGAAACTCCTGTGGCAAGGCGTTGGATATCGCGCGCACGGCGCGAGACATGCTCGGCGGAAACGGTATCAGCGACGAGTTCGGCGTCGCGCGGCATCTCGTGAACCTCGAGGTCGTCAATACCTACGAGGGAACCCACGACATCCATGCGCTGATTCTTGGTCGGGCAATCACCGGGCTCGCCGCGTTTTCCTGAGCCGGGCGGCGTGGCGCCACGGCTGACTTTCGGAAAATCAGCTTTCGCTCATATTGGACGACGGGGCCGGGTGGCATGTGCTCCGGAAGTCAATCCGGATAGCGTCAGCAATCAAGCAAGCGTGAAAAGCCCGGACTAATCTGTCGGGGTCGTTGTCCACTCATCCATGGTGTCCGGTCACCCATGTGGAGGCATGCTTGGCCGAGCACCGAGTAGCCAACACCGTGTCCGGCACCGAGTTCGGCTGTTGAGCCATCGAGGAATCATGACGATCAAACCTATCAAGAGAACTTGTGTCGCCGGCGCCGGAGCGATAGGCAGTCTGTTTGCCTGCCATTTGGGCGGCGTGGCGGAATCGACCGTTCTGGTACGGCGGCAGGGACATGCCGATCAGCTCAATCAGCACGGCCTCCGCTCATCGGGCAAGATGGAGCGGCATAGCAGGATCGTCGCGTCGACCGATCCCGCCGACCTGGGCGATGTCGATCTCGTGATCATCGCCACCAAGGCCAGCGATGTCGAAGACACCGCGCGGCGCCTGGCCGGACATTTTCGTGATGCCGTGGTCATGACCGTGCAGAATGGACTCGGCTGCGAGGAGGTGGTCGCCAAGTATGGCGACTGGCCGATCGTTTCGGCGGTGACCTTCATGAGCGGAAACCGGCATTCCGACATTCATGTCGAATACGAGCTCGACACCGCGACCTGGATGGGACCATGGGCCAAGGGCACCGCCACGTTCGAGCAGGTCAGGCTGATCGAGCAGTTGATAGAACAGTCGGGCCTGAAGGCCAGGGCCTTCCCGGACCTGCTGCCGGCGCAATGGTCGAAGCTGATCTTCAACGCCGCCGTGAACAGCATTTCCGCCGTCACGGACCTGCCCCACGTCAAGGCCTTTGCTCGCCGGGAGGTGCTCACCGACCTCGGGCACCTGGTGTTCGCCATGATGGATGAAGGCAAGCGCGTTGCTGAGGCGCAGGGGATCGTGTTGTTCGAGGATCCCTGGGAAATGAATGTCGAGGCGACGAGCCACGGGCAAACAGGAAATGACGATTACGCCCATGCCCCGTCGATGCTGGAGGATGTGCGGGCGAAGCGCCCGACCGAGGTGGACTGGATTGCGGGGGCCATCGTGCGTGCCGCCATGGCGGCTGGAGTACCGGCGCCGATCAGCGAAACGATGTATCGCCTGGTCAAGGCGCGTGAGGCGAGCTGGAAGCTTAATCAACACTGAACGGGTGAACACATGAAAGTCTGCATCATTGGCTGTGGCGCGATCGGCAGCTTGTTCGGCGCCCATCTGGCGAAATTGCCAGACGTGGAAGTCTGGGCCTACGATCCGAATCGGGAGCATGTCGATGCCATCAACAGAAATGGCCTGCGGCTGACCGGGCTGGCCGATTTCGTCGCGCCGGTCAAGGCGAGTAGCGACGCCCGGGAGATTCCCGCGTGCGAGTTCGGCATCATCGCGGCGAAGACGCTGCACACCAGGGCCGCGATGGAGGCGACCGCCGACATCTTTCGGGATGGCGCGGTCTGCTCCGTGCAGAACGGCGTGGGCAACGAGGAGATCATCGCCGAGTATGTTCCCCGCGTCATCATGGGAACCACATTTCCGGCGGGCCACGTTACCGCGCCCGGCGTCGTCAATCAGGATACCGGCGGCAAGACGTGGATCGGACCGTTCCTGCCCAAGCCGGCTTCCATGCAGGAAGTCAATCGACTCGCCGATGCGATCAACAGGGGCGGCATGATCTGTTTGCCGATGGAGGATTCGCGTGGGGCCCTCTGGACCAAGCTGATCTTCAACTCGGCGTCGAACGCCATGGGCGCGCTGACACGACTGCCGCACGGCATCGCCTGCGAGCAGGTATGGCCGGTCATGTCGGCCCTGGCCGAAGAAGGCATCGCCGTGTCGAAGGCGCTGGGAGTTACGCTGGATGGCGATCCGGTCGCATTGCTCGAGTATGGCAAGCAGGTTGCCTACAAGCACAAGCCGAGCATGTTGCAGGACGTCCTGGCGCAGCGCGCGACCGAGGTGGATGCCCTCAATGGCGGCATCGCCAAGATAGGCAAGGAGATCGGAGTGCCAACCCCCCTTAATGACGCCATGACGGTGATGATCAAGGGCCTCGAGTTTTCCTGGACCCTGAAGGATTAAGCATGGACAAGTACATCAGCCCCTTCACGCCGAGCAAGGGAGAGATCGAGCGGCGCTACACCAATGTGCGCAAGGCGATGCAATCGGCCGGCCTCGATTACCTGATCGTCAGTGGCAGCGAATATACCGGCTTCGAAGGTGCGGTCCGCTACATGTGCGGCTTCCACATCCTGCATCGCTATGCTTACGTCGTCATTCCTCTCGCCGGCGATCCCGTCGCGGTGTTCCCCCGGGAGGCCACCTGGGTTGGCGATCATAGTGCCACTTTCATAGAAAAACGGGAATTTCCGGCGCACTGCGGCGACTGGATGGCCGGTTTCCTGAAGGACCGGGGCGCGCGGAAAGTCGGTGTGTATGGCCTCGAGTACATCATGACGGTGCGCGACTATGCCGCGCTGCAAAAGGCCGGTTTCGACCTGATCGACTTCGATATCCCGTTCGACTACGCGCGGGCGCAGAAGAGCGAGGAGGAAATCGCCTCCGTGCGGCATTCCATGGCCATCAACAAGGCAGGCGTGCTCGCGGTGCTTGGTGCCTACGAGGAGGGGATGACCGAAGCCCGGTTGATGGGCATCGCCGAAGATATTTTTGCCGCGGCCGGCACGGCGCGCAAGACGATGGACATGATCTGCACCGGACCGAATGGATCCATCCAGCCGCAGATGGTGTTCCCGACCGGCCGGAAGGTCCGGGACTCCGATGCCATGGTCTATGGTCTCGAGATCGCTGGCGAGGGCGGGCACTGGGTGGAGTTTTCGCGAGTGCTCGCGCCCAGGGGGATCGATGCCATCACCCAGGAGATGTTCACCGCCTACCAGGAATTTCACGAACTGGCCAAGGAGCACATGAAGGCGGGCAATACCGCGGTCGATGTCCATCGCGCCTGCTCGAAGCCTTTTCATGACCGCGGCTATCGCCTTGGCCATGTTTCCGGTCATTCCATCGGCATGACGATGATCGAAATGCCCCGGATCGGCGAAGGATACGATTTCGTGCTGCCGGAGAACATGGTCTGCTCGATGCATCCTCACATCATGACGGATGACAGAACGCATTCGCTCTACTTCCAGGAAACCTATCGTGTCGGCAAGAATGGGGGCGAGGCTATGTCCGGTGTCCCGATCAAGGTTTACTCGGGCGGAGAAACCTCTTTCTAGGATGTGAGCCGGTTTCATCGGCAAGGTTTCCTGTTGCTATGCAGCAGGAAACCTCAGCAGTTGTTGGATAGTCGCAGCGTTATTCGGATAGAACGCGCATCGAGCCAAACTTAACCTCTGGCCTGTTCCAATCGGGCATATATTCGCAACAGGAGGTTTGTCTTGGTAATTCGGCACCGGTTTCTGTCGTCGAGAAAGTTCAAGCCGCTAATGGCGCTGGCGGCGATTTCCGTGTGTGCCTCCTGCACCACCTCCTCCTCCATCGATCCCCTGCTGTTTCAAGAGGAGAGTCTCAAGCCCCTGAAGCGTTACGACGTGATTCAGTCGTTGGCGTGGAACGGAGAAGTGGTGGTGG
>CAZRRI010000010.1:0-52630 GCA_964602565.1 uncultured Rhodocyclaceae bacterium
GACTACCCGCAGGGCAAACAGAGAAAAGAGACTGGGCTGGCCGGGAAACGGGCCGTTTCGGCACTTCCGGGCACGATGGCACCCGCAGGGCAGACGCCCGGAACCCCGCGCCACGCGGGAATTTCAGGCAAGAAAAAGGGCCCGGAGATTATCCGAGCCCTTCAATATGGTGGACCGAAAGGGGATCGAACCCTCGACCTCCGCATTGCGAACGCGGCGCTCTCCCAGCTGAGCTATCGGCCCAATAGGGGGCGGATTATATCCGAGGCTCCATAAACAACAAGGGCGCCGAAGCGCCCAAGTGCCGGCTTGAGGTTCCGGATCAGACGGAAAACGAGGAGCCGCATCCGCAGGTGCTGGTTGCGTTCGGATTCTTGATCACGAACTGGGAGCCTTCGAGGCCTTCCGTGTAATCGATCTCGGCGCCGACCAGGTACTGATAGCTCATCGGATCGATCAGCAGGGTAACGCCATTCTTTTCCATGACCGAATCGTCACCGTTGGCCACTTCGTCGAACGTAAAGCCGTATTGAAAGCCGGAGCAGCCACCGCCCGTCACGAACACTCGCAGCTTCAGTTCGGGATTGCCTTCTTCCTGAATGAGTTCCTTCACTTTGTTGGCGGCGTTATCGGTGAAGAGAAACGGCAGGGGCATGTCATTCGCGCTCATCGGTTGTTCTCCTTGGAATATGTTGGGGGGCAAAACATTATCGGCCTTGATTCCGTCCCGGTCAATTGCTGCTGGCCAGCTTGAGTTCGACGGTCCTGGCCGCCTGGCCGGTATGTAACAGCCTGCCCTCCACCAAGGCGCCGAGATGGATCTCGATGCTGTTGTATTCGACATCCCCGGTGACGCGCGCCTTGGCTTGCAGTTCCACGAAGCCGGAGGACACGACCGGACCCAGCACGGTGCCATTGATGACGACGTGCGAGACCACGATCTCGCCTTCGATTCGAGCGTGCTCGCTCACCACCAAGGTGCTCGCCTGTTCGCCGGCGGCCCGGATGTTGCCGCGTATTTCACCATCGACGCGCAGGCCGCCGGAAAACACCACGTCTCCCGTGATGGTCGTTCCCGCGCCGACTAGCGTATCGATCTTGCTCTTGGGTGTACCGGATTTTCTGAACATGCGTGGATACTCCTATAAGAGGATGCTCTGCGATGCCTTCACCAAGCCATCCTGCGACAGTCTCGCCTCTATCCTTTCGATCTTGGCGTCGGCCGGAAGCTCCAGCCTGCCCTCGAGACTGCTGAAGTTCTTGAACGAAACGGCAAACTTGCCGAGGCTGCGCTCCTTGTCGCTTGGCACGATGATAACAGCAGGCTGTCCCGAGGCTTGGCGGGCGGTGACGTGGAAGCTCAGTTGCCCCTTGAACTCGCGCTTGGCTTCGCTGCCCCGCCAGGAGGCAAGCATCCGGTAGTGATAGTGTCCGGGCTCGCTCATGGGCTCCACGCGCAGACGGGTGAGGGTCAGGGACTCGGTTGTGCCATCGCTCGTCGCCAGGCCTTCGAATACCGCAAGACTCTCCTTGAGTCTCGCATTCTCGTCCTCCAGGGCCTTGACTTGCCGGGTCAGTTCGTCGATCGCGGTCCGATCGATCTTCTGGCTGTTCTCGGCGGCGTTGGCGATACCCCGAAGGTGCTCGACCTCGACCGCCAGTTCGCTGGTACGTTCTCGCAATGTCTCGAGCTCGGCCCGGGTTTCGCCACGGTCAAAACCGGCCAGCCTGCCTCCGACGCCATCGCGCCATGCCCACGCCAGGACGACGGCAATCAGCACCGCCAGCAAGACCACCAGCAGCCATCGCCATGGGGAATGCGTGCGAACCGCGACGCGCGGCGCGGCGATGCCAAAGCGGCTGCGCAGCCGCCGCAGTTTCAGGGCAAGACGGGAACCTGCGTCAGCGCGGTGCATTCGTCTAGGTCGAACATCAGGTTCATGTTGTGAATCGCCTGGCCGGCGGCGCCTTTCACCAGATTGTCGATGACCGACAGCACCACCAGAACATCGCCGCCCTGCGGCCTGTGCAGCGCGATTCTGCAGACGTTCGAAGCACGCACCGACCGTGTTTCCGGATGCGATTTCGGCGGCAGCACGTCGACGAACGGTTCGTCGGCATAGCGCCGTTCGAACAGTGACTGGAAGTCCTCCTCGCGGCTTATCCTGGCGTAGAGGGTGGCATGGATGCCGCGAACCATCGGCGTCAGATGGGGCACGAAAGTCAGTCCCGGCGGCACGCCGGCCGCAAGGCCGAGGCCCTGGCGGATTTCCGGCAGATGGCGGTGACCGGCGACGCCGTAGGCCTTGAAGTTGTCGGAGGCCTCGGCGAACAGAATGTGGGTCTCGGCCTTGCGGCCGGCACCGGACACGCCGGACTTGCAATCGGCGATCAGATTGCCCAGGTCCACGCAGCGCGCCTCCATCAACGGCAGGAAACCGAGTTGGACGGCGGTTGGATAGCAACCCGGATTGGCCACCAGGCGGGCCTTGCGTATGGCCTCACGATTGATTTCGGGCAGGCCATAAACCGCTTCGGCCACCAGTTCCGGAGCGGCATGGGACATGCCGTACCACTGCTCCCACGTCGGGACATCCTTGATGCGGAAATCGGCGGCAAGGTCGATCACGCGCACACCGCTGTCGAGAAGGGACCTGGCCTGCTGCATGGCGATGCCATTCGGCGTCGCGAAGAACACGACATCGCAACTGGCCAAGGGCGCATCCTTGGGGTCGCTGAAAGCCAAATCCACCCTGCCGCGCAAGCTCGGAAACATGTCGGCGACACGCGTACCCGCCTCGCCTCGGGAAGTGATCGCGACCAGCTCGACCAGCGGGTGTTGCGCCAGGAGGCGGAGCAGTTCGACACCCGTGTACCCGGTGCCGCCAACGATGCCAACTTTGATCATACGAAGATCTCCGAGGATATCCACACCGGAACAAGGACCGGCCAGACGAAAAGGCCGCCCGGAGTTTCCCGCGGGCGGCCTGCGCAGAACAACGAAAGGCGGTTAGCGCTTGGAGAACTGCTTGCGGCGGCGCGCCTTGTGGAAACCCACCTTCTTGCGCTCCACCTCGCGGGCATCGCGGGTAACGAAACCGGCGCTGGACAGCGCCGGCTTGAGCGCGGCATCGTATTCGATCAAGGCGCGGGTAACGCCGTGACGGACGGCGCCTGCCTGTCCGGATTCGCCGCCGCCCGTGACATTGACCATGATGTCGAACGTGCTGGAATGCTGCGTCAGTTCGAGCGGCTGACGCACGATCATGCGGCCGGTTTCACGGGAAAAGAACTCATCCACCGGCTTGTCATTGACGACGAACTTGCCGCTGCCGGTTTTGATGAAGACACGCGCGACCGCGGTCTTGCGCCGTCCCGTGCCGTAGTAGTAATTGGCTGCCATGTTGATTCCTCGATCGATCCTAGACTATTTCCAGGGCCCGGGGTTGCTGAGCCGAGTGTGGATGCATTGCGCCGGCATAGCACTTCATCTTCTTCGCCATGGCATAACCCAACGGCCCCTTCGGCAGCATGCCCTTGACCGCCTTCTCGAGGATGCGCCCCGGAAAGCGCTGCTGGAGCTTGGCGAAGTTGGTCTCGTAGATGCCGCCGGGATAACCCGAATGGCGGAAGTATTTCTTGTCCTGGGCCTTGGCGCCCGTCACGCGCAGCTTCTCGACGTTGACGACGACGATGTAGTCGCCGGTATCCACATGCGGCGTGTATTCGGGCTTGTGCTTGCCGCGCAGACGATGGGCGATCTCGGCCGCGAGGCGACCGAGCACCTTGTCCGTCGCGTCAACGACGAACCAGTCGCGCTTCACTTCATGCGGCTTGGCGGAAAAGGTTTTCATGACTGAAGTCCTTGCTACGTTGTCCGTCCGTCCACCGGCAATGCGGACCGGTTTCTTCGGAAAAGCCGCGCATTCTAGGCGAAGCCGCTGTCCGATGTCAAACGCGCCGACGCGGCGCCCAAAACAAAAGGGCGCAACCCTGGGGGGTTGCGCCCAATCCACTCCAAAGGAGGAGGGTGGAGGAGACACCAAGGGAAACGCAACCCGGCTTCTTTCTTCCGCTCGCCTTGTCACGTTTCGTTGGATTCATTGTGTCAGAAAAAATGGTGCGATGCAAGAATTTTGTGCGGAGCATCAATTTCCGTCCTCGAATTTCCAACAGGGCCTGTTCTCGATCATCCGGCGGATGATCAAGAACAGGCCCTAGAATCGGCCCTGGACATCACTGGAGGCAATACCATGGAATGCACGGTTCGTTGGCACGAAGGGATGAGCTTCATCGCCCAGACGGGTAGCGGCCACTTGGTGGCCATGGACGGCGCGCCGGAGGCCGGGGGCCACAACTGGGCGCCGAGGCCGATGGAGATGCTTCTGGCCGGAGCCGGCGGCTGCACGTCCTTCGACGTCATCATGATATTGCAGCGCAGCAGGCAGGATATCCGCGACTGCGAAGTGAAAATCGTCGCCGAACGGGCCGAGAGCGACCCCAAGGTTTTCACCCGCATCCACTTCCACTTCACGGTCCGGGGGCGGGGCCTGAAACCGGAAGCCGTCGAACGCGCCATCAAGTTGTCGGCCGAAAAGTACTGCTCGGCATCCATCATGCTCGGCAAGACGGCCGAGATGGTTCACGACTTCGAGATCGTCGAAGTCTAGGCTTATCGAAGTCCAGGCTTATAGGTGATAGGCCGTCGACGTCATCAATCTGGCGGCGGCCTTCATCGCGAGCTTGGCCGGAGGGGGCAATTCCCGCGCGCCCATGCCGGTTGCGGTTTCGGCGTGGCGCATCTCGTCCAGTTTCATTTGTTCGATCACGGCTCGCGAGCGCTGATCCGCCTCTGGCAAGCTCGCCAAATGGCCTTGCAGATGCGCCTCGACCTGCCGCTCCGTCTCGGCGAGGAAACCAAGACTCCAATCGTCGCCCAGTTTCCCGGCCATCATCCCGATCGCCAGCGAGCCCAGATACCAGACCGGATTGAGCAGGCTTTTCCGGCCGGCCAGCTCGGCAATGCGCCGCTCGGTCCAGTTGAGATGCTCCGTTTCCTCCCATGCCGCCTGTTCCAGCGCCTGCCGCGTCGCCGGATTCCGGCAGGTCAGCGACTGCCCCTGGTAGAGCCCTTGCGCACATACTTCACCGACATGATCGATCCGCATCAGCGCCGCGGCGTGGCGTCTTTCCGCGTCGCCGAGCGATGCCTCGGCCAACGCTTCACCCGGCATGGAGCGCCTCGTCGGCGCGGGCGCGAATATCGTCCGCAGCCCGCGGTCGAACGCCAGTATCCATGTGTCGCTGATCACGGCAGCAACGGATGCTTGCCCAGGCGCAGCGCCTTGCGACCTTCCGCCGCATCGGCGATCGGCAGCGCCAAAGGACAAAACAATTCCCGATACAGAACCACGTGATGACGGTTGATCGTTTTGCCCTCGATCGACCGCCAACTCGCGAGTCGCGCCGGCGCCCAGCTCCCGTCGCCCCGTCCGGTCGCGAAAACCCGATACTCGCCCGTCGCGCAGCGAAGTCCCTCGAAGCTGACATTCTTCGCGCCGCCGGCGGTCTGAACCACCAGGACGTATCGGACGATGCCATCCTTGCCCGGACTCAAGCTCGAACCATCGACGAAGAAGCGGTTGGTCGTGGCCAGGCTGGCCTGAAACTCGATCAGATCGCTGTCATGGGGAAACGGGGGCGGCGTGATCACCTCCTCCGGCTCGGACGGATTTTCTGCCTCATCGGCGCCCGCCGCGTAGCCGCCCACGGCCAACGCGGCGCCTAGCATAAGTGCGGATGCCCACCGACGAAACACGGCGCTATTCTCCAACGCTATTCCCCAAGGCCATCGACGGAGGTCCGGGGCTCCGGACGCGCCGGCGACCTGCCGGCCCCATGGCGGGACGGCTGGAGCAAACGCGACAATTCCTGCAACGCCTGCTCGTAGACGCCGCGCTTGAACTCGATCACCGAATCCAGCGGCACCCAATAGGCGCTCCAGCGCCAGGCATCGAATTCCGGATGTTCCGAGGCGCGCAGCGAAATGTCGGTATCCCGGCCGATCAGCCGCAGCAGGAACCAGATCTGCTTCTGGCCCTTGTAAGTGCCGCGCCACTCCCGGCGCACCCACTGCTTGGGCACATCGTAGCGCAGCCAGTCGCGCGTGCGGCCGATGATCCGGACATGATCCGGCAATAGCCCGACTTCCTCGTGCAACTCGCGGAACATGGCCTGCTCGGGCGTCTCACCCTTCTTGATGCCCCCCTGTGGGAACTGCCAGGAGTGTTCGCGAATCCGTTTGCCCCAGAAGACCTCGTCGTGCTGATTGACCAGAACAATGCCGACATTCGGGCGATAACCTTCCCGGTCGAGCATGATGAAGCAACCTTCGAATGTTTGTCTGGCGGCAATTCTTTCACAGTTGCCCCGGCAAGGAAAGAATCCCGGCAACGGTAAAATGCATGCTTTTCCAGTCGGATTTTGACCATGCGCGCCAGTCAGTTTTTCATCGCCACCCTGAAGGAAGCTCCCGCCGACGCCGAGGTCACGAGCCAGAAACTGATGCTGCGCGCCGGCATGATCAGGCGGCTTGCCGCCGGCATCTACACCTGGATGCCGATGGGTCTGCGCGTGGTGCGCAAGGTCGAGCGCATCGTGCGCGAGGAGATGGACCGGGCCGGCGCCATCGAGCTGTTCATGCCGGCGGTGCAGCCGGCCGAACTCTGGCAGGAATCGGGCCGCTGGGAGAAGTACGGCCCCGAGCTGTTGCGTTTCAAGGATCGCCACGCGCGCGACTTCGTCATCGGCCCGACGCACGAGGAAGTTATCACCGACATCGTCCGGCGCGAGATCAAGAGCTACCGCCAGCTGCCGAAGCACTTCTACCAGATCCAGACCAAGTTCCGCGACGAGATCCGGCCGCGCTTCGGCGTCATGCGCGGCCGCGAATTCACCATGAAGGATGGCTACTCCTTCCATGCCTCGTTCGAGGACTTGCAGCGCGAATACGGCAACATGTACCAGACCTACAGCCGCATCTTCGCGCGGCTGGGCCTGGGCTTCCGCGCCGTGGCGGCCGACACCGGCTCGATCGGCGGTACCGGTTCGCACGAGTTCCACGTGCTGGCCGATTCGGGCGAGGACGCCATCGCCTTCTGTCCGGATTCCGACTACGCCGCCAACGTCGAGCTGGCCGAAGCGCTCGCCCCGGGGAAAGTCAGCCGTGGCGACACGCCACCCATGGAGAAGAAGGCGACGCCGGGCAAGATCCGCTGCGAGGACGTCGCCGAGTTCCTCGGCACCCAGCTCACGCGCACGGTCAAGGCCATCGCCGTCATGCACGACGATGAATTCTTCCTGCTGCTGATCCGCGGCGACCACAACCTCAACGAAGTGAAAGTCGGCAAGCTGCCGGGGCTCGATCCCTTCCGCTTCGCCACCGAGGAGGAGGTCGAGCGTTTCCTCGGCTGCCGGCCCGGCTACATCGGCCCGGTAGGCGTCGATCGCAAGCGGGTGCGCGTGATCGCCGACCGCACGGTCGCGGTCATGGAGAACTTCGTCTGCGGCGCCAACGAGGCGGGCTTCCACCTGACCGGCGCCAACTGGGGCCGCGATCTGCCGGAACCGGATGCCGTCGCCGACATCCGCAACGTCGTGGCCGGTGATCCGTCGCCGGACGGCAAGGGCGCGCTCGAGATCTGCCGCGGCATCGAGGTCGGCCACATTTTCCAGCTGCGCACCAAGTATGCGGAAGCGCTGGCCTGCAAGTTCCTCGACGAACAGGGCAGGGAACGCGTCATGGAAATGGGCTGCTACGGCATCGGAGTGACGCGCATCGTCGGTTCCGCCATCGAGCAGGGCAACGACGACAAGGGCATCGTCTTCCCCGCCGCCATCGCGCCGTTCGAGGTCGTCGTCGTGCCCATGGGCTACCACAAGTCGGAAGCGGTGCGCGCGGCGGCCGACAGGTTGCGCGACGACCTGCTCGCGGCCGGCGTGGACGTCATCCTCGACGACCGCGACGAGCGGCCCGGCTCGATGTTCGCCGACTGGGAGCTGATCGGCGTGCCGCACCGCATCGTCGTCGGCGAGCGCGGCCTCAAGGAAGGCAAGTTCGAGTACAAGGGCCGCCGCGATGCCGAGGCGGCCATGATCGCCGGCGAGGCGATCGTGGAGTATCTGCGCGGGAAGCTGTGCGGCTGATCGTCGCGCTCGGGCTGCTCGTCCACGCCTGGGCAGTCTGGGCCGGCGCGCAGAAGTACGAGCCGCTCGCCACCAGCGTGCGGGCGGCATTGCATGCGGCGGTGGCCGACCGCGCCTCGCCGGAGCCGAAGTTTCCCAGCATGCAGGAGAAGATCGAATGGCTGGCGGAGATGTCGCGCCGGCTGGAGAAGCGCATGCCGGACCGCCAGGCGCGGCTCGAATTCCTGAAAACGGTCTATTACGAAGCGCAACGGGCCGGCCTCGACCCGCAGCTGGTGCTCGGTCTGATTCAGGTCGAGAGCGGCTTCAAGAAGTACGCCGTTTCATCCGCGGGGGCGCGTGGCTACATGCAGGTGATGCCGTTCTGGGTCAAGCTGATCGGCAACGGTGACCACAACCTCTTTCACCTGCGCACCAACCTGCGCTTCGGCTGCACCATCCTGCGCCATTACCTCGATATCGAGAAGGGCGACCTGTACCGCGCGCTCGGCCGCTACAACGGCAGCCTCGGCGCGCCCGAGTACCCGAACATAGTGCGTGGCGCCTGGGAAAAGCAGTGGAACTGGGGTCAGCGGGTCATGACCGCGCCGCGCTGATCGTCACGCTGACCGCCGCGAAAGTCAGCCGTGGCGGCACGCCGAATGCTGGCGGGTCCGTCGCGGGCGCGGCCGGACTCAGCGCATTCCCGGCAGCATGCCCTTCATGCCGCGCATCATCTTGGCCATGCCGCCCTTGGAGAACTGCTTCATCACCTTCTGCGTCTGCTCGAACTGGTTGAGCAGGCGATTCACTTCCTGCACCTGGACGCCGGCGCCCGTGGCGATGCGCCGCTTGCGGCTGGCCTTGATGAGTTCTGGCCTGGCGCGCTCGCCCGGCGTCATGGAGTTGATGATGCCCTCGATGCGGCGGATCGCCTTGTCATCGACCGCGCCGCTCGCCTGCTGGGCCATCTGGCCGAACTGCGCCGGCAGCTTGTCGAGCAGCGACGAGATGCCGCCCATCTTGCGCATCTGGCCGATCTGCTCCTTGAAGTCGTTGAGATCGAAGCCCTTGCCGGACTTCATCTTCTTGACCAGTTCCTGCGCCTTCTCCTGGTCGACGTTCCGGTGGGCCTCCTCGACCAGGCCGAGGATGTCGCCCATGCCGAGGATGCGCGACGCCATCCGCTCGGGATGGAATTCCTCCAAACCGCCAAGTTTTTCGCCAACGCCGGCGAACTTGAGCGGCTTGCCGGTGACGTGGCGCACCGACAGCGCGGCGCCGCCGCGGGCGTCGCCATCGAGCTTGGTCAGGATCACGCCCGTGAGCGGCAGGGTTTCGGCGAAGGCCTTGGCGGTCTTGACCGCGTCCTGGCCGAGCATGGCATCGACGATGAACAGGGTTTCGACCGGCTTGAGCGCCGCGTGCAGCTCCCGCACCTCGGCCATCATCGCCTCGTCGATCGCCAGCCGGCCGGCGGTATCGACCAGGAGCACGTCGTGATAGTGCTTCCTGGCGTAATCGAGCGCCGCCAGCGCGATATCGAGCGGTTTCTGGCCCACGGAGGATGGGAAGAAGTCCACCCCGGCCTGGGCCGAGACCGTCTTCAACTGCTCGATGGCGGCTGGACGATAGACGTCGCAACTCACCGCCAGAATCTTTTTCTTCTGCCGATCCCGGAGCCATTTGCCCAGCTTGCCGGTCGTGGTGGTCTTGCCCGCGCCCTGCAAGCCGGCCATGAGTATCACCGCCGGCGGCTGGGTGGCGAGGTTGAGGCCGCTCGCCTGGCCACCCATGAGTTCGGTCAGCTCGCGGTGCACGACGCCCACCAGCGCCTGGCCCGGCGTCAGCGAGCCGACGACTTCCTGGCCGACCGCCTTGTCCTTGACGCGGGCGATGAAGTCCTTGACCACCGGCAGCGCCACATCGGCTTCCAGCAAGGCCATGCGGACTTCGCGCAGCATCTCCTGGATATTGTCTTCGGTGAGGCGGGTCTGGCCGCGCAGGGTCTTGACGACCTTGGCGAGACGCTGAGTCAGGTTATCCAGCATGGGATGGGCGGAAGAGCAACGAAAGGAATGGGGTAGACTTCCAATATGCCATCGATTTTACTGCATCTGGTCGCAGCCTTCCTTTACCTCGCCCTCGCCGCGTTGTCATGGCGAAGCCGCTGGCGCGGCCCGGCGCTGGACCGTCCGCGCTCGGCGCTCGCCGCGTGGGAACGCATCGGCCTGATCATCGCCCTGCTGGCCCATGGCACCGCCTTGACGCAGGAGATTTTTCCCGGCGACGCCATGCATTTCAGCTTCTCGATCGCCATCTCGATGATTCTCTGGCTGGCCATCGCCTTCTACTGGATCGAAAGCCTCTATGCCCGCATGGAAGGCCTGCAAATGATCGGCCTGCCGATGGCGGCCGTCGCGGTCATGTTGCCCAGCCTGTTTCCGGCGCAGCACCTGCTGACCAACGCCAGTTCCATGGAATTTCGCGCCCACTTCCTGGTGGCGATGCTGGCATACAGCCTGTTCACCCTGGCGGCGCTGCACGCGATGCTCATGGCGTTCGCGGAGGCGCGCCTGCACAAGGGCCGGCTGACGCCATTGCTGGCCAGCCTGCCGCCGCTGCTGACGATGGAATCCCTGCTGTTCAGGCTCATCCACCTCGCCTTCCTGTTGCTCACCCTGACCCTTGCCTCGGGCATACTCTTTTCCGAGACGCTGTTCGGCCAGGCGCTGTCGTTCAATCACAAGACGGTGTTCGCCATCCTGTCCTGGCTCATTTTCGCCGCCCTGCTGGGCGGGCGACATCTGCACGGCTGGCGGGGCCGCAAGGTGTTGCGCTGGACGCTGGCCGGATTCGTCGCGCTGATGCTGGCCTATGTCGGCAGCCGCTTCGTGCTGGAAGTCCTGCTCGGCCGGGGCTGAACAATCCCCATGGAAGACATCCCGATCTCCGCCCTGAGCGGAACATTGATCATTCTGCTGCTGCTCTCGGCATTCTTCTCGATGACCGAGACCACCATGATGGCGGCGAACCGGTATCGGCTGCGCCACCTGGCCAGCGAGGGGCATCGCGGCGCGACCATCGCGCTCGACCTGCTCGGGCGAACCGACAAGATGCTCGGCGTCATCCTGCTCGGCAACAACCTGGTCAATGCCGGCGCCGCGACCCTGGTCAGCGTCATCACCATCGAACTGTTCGGCGAGGAAAAATGGGCGCTGGGCGCCGGCACGCTGGCCATCACCTTCGCCATCCTGGTGTTCTCCGAAATCACGCCCAAGATCATCGGCGCCACCTACGCCGACAGGCTGGTGCTGTTTCTCGGCTTCCTGCTCTGGCCATTGTTGCGCGCCGCCTATCCGATCGTATGGTTCGTCAATCTTTTCGCGGCGGCGCTCCTGAAGGTTCTGCGCCTGGAGCCCCGGCCGGACGATGCCGCGCGCCCCTTGTCGCCGCGGGAATTGCGCGCCCTGGTCCTGGAGTCCCGCGGCATCCCGGTTCAGCACCGCGACATACTCGTGAACCTCTTCGATCTCGAACGCGTGACGGTCGAGGACATCATGGTGCCACGCGGCGACATCGAGTTCATCGACATCGAGGCGCCGATCGAGGATATCCATGCGCAACTGGCCACCAGTTACCACGCCCGCCTGCCCGTGGTCGCCGGGGATCCCGGCAATGTCATCGGTGTGCTGCATCAGCGGCGCCTGCTGGGCATCACGCTGACCGCCCCGCTCGACCACGACGCCCTGCGGGCGCAGCTCGCCGCGCCGTACTACATCCCGGCCGCCACGGCTGTTTACGCCCAGTTGCGCTTCTTCCGTGAAAACAAGCAGCGCCAGGGACTGGTCGTCGACGAGTACGGGGAGATCCTGGGGCTGGTGACCCTCGAGGACATCATCGAGGAAATCGTCGGCAAGTTCACCACCAGCATGCCCGGCGCGGCCGCCGAGTCGGTGTGGGGGACGGACGGCACCACGCTGGTCGACGGCGGCCATAGCCTGCGGGAACTTAATCGCCTGCTGGACTTAAGTTTGCCCCTGGATGGGCCGAAAACACTGAATGGCCTCATCATCGAACACCTGCGCGAAATTCCGGAAGCCGATGCCTGCCTGCGCATCGGCGATGTCGGCATGGAAATCGTCCAGACCCAGGACCGGCGCATCAAGGTGGTCAAACTTTTCCGCCCACAATCAAAGCAATAGGGTGGTTTTCGCCGGCCGCCTTCGCCTTTACAAACCCCGGGCGGGCGGGCATTATCGCCCCGACATGCTCGGCACGACGCCCGCCCGGACGGGTACTTCCACACCATGACGGTTGCAATGCCTCCCCTTTTGGGCGGCTTGGGGCGGGCGCTCGTCCAGCAGGGCCGCCTTCAGGAAGCCGAGGCCGAACGGATTGCCGCCAACGCCAAGCCCGAGACGGGCGGCTTCGTCGGCCAATTGGTCGCCTCGGGACGCATGGGTTCCCGCGATATCGCCGTGTTCGCGGCGCAGACCTTCGGCTATCCGCTGCTCGACCTCGACGCCTTTTCCGGCGACCACCTAGCCAAGGAGGCCATCGACCGCCGGGTGATGCAGAACCACCAGACGCTGGCGCTCATCCGCCGCGGCAACCGGCTCTCGGTGGCGATGGCCGATCCGACCAACCTGCGGGCGCTCGACGAGATCCGTTTCCAGACCGGCATGATCGTCGATCCGGTGGTGGTCGAGGCGGACAAACTGTTGGCGCGGCTCGCCAAGGTCACCGAAAGGGCCGACGAGGCGCTGCAAAACTTCATCGAGGATGATCTCCAGTTCGAATTCGAGGAAGATGGCGCCGACGAGGCGGAGCTGGAGGGCAGCACCAGCGAAGTCGACGATGCCCCGGTGGTCAAGTTCATCCAGAAGATATTGCACGACGCCATCGCCGAGGGCGCATCGGACATCCATTTCGAGCCCTATGAAAAGTATTACCGGATCCGCTTCCGCGTCGATGGCATCCTGCGGGAAATCGCCCAGCCGCCCCTGGTCATCAAGGAGAAGATCGCCTCGCGCATCAAGGTGATCTCGCGCCTCAACATCGCCGAGAAGCGGGTGCCGCAGGACGGCCGGATGAAACTGGTCCTGTCGAAAGGCCGAGCCATCGATTTCCGCGTCAGCAGCCTGCCCACGCTTCACGGCGAAAAGATCGTGCTACGTATCCTCGATCCCAGTTCCGCCACCCTGGGCATCGACGCGCTGGGCTACGAACCGGACCAGCGCGAGGCCTTGCTCGACGCCATTCACCGGCCCTACGGGATGATCCTGGTCACGGGCCCGACCGGCAGCGGCAAGACCGTGTCGCTCTACACTTGCCTGAACATCCTCAACCAGCCGGGCACCAATATTTCCACCGCCGAGGATCCGGCGGAAATCAACCTGGCCGGCATCAACCAGGTCAACGTGGACGACAAGGTCGGCCTGACGTTCGCCGCGGCGCTGAAATCATTCCTGCGCCAGGATCCCGACATCATCATGGTCGGCGAGATTCGCGACCTGGAAACCGCGGAAATCGCCATCAAGGCCGCCCAGACCGGTCACCTGGTGCTATCGACCCTGCATACCAACGATGCTCCGCAAACCCTGACCCGCCTGATGAACATGGGGGTGCCGACCTTCAATATCGCGTCGAGCATCATGTTGATCACGGCCCAGCGTCTGGCGCGGCGACTGTGCACGTGCAAGGTGCCGATGGACGTGCCGCGCGAGACCTTGCTCAACGCCGGCTTCACCGAGGACGATCTCGACGGCGGCTGGCAACTGTTCGGCCCGGGCGGCTGCGAGCGCTGCAAGGGCTCCGGCTACAAGGGCCGCGTCGGCATCTATCAGGTCATGCCGGTATCCGAGTCGATCCAGCGCATCATCATGTCGAACGGCACCTCGCTCGACATCGCCGCGCAGGCGCTGGCCGAAGGCGTGCGCGACCTGCGGCGATCGGGTCTCCTGAAAGTCAGACAAGGCGTCACCTCGCTCGACGAGGTACTGGCGACGACCAACGAGTAGCCGCCAGGAATGAAAGCGAAGGGATAAGAGCCATGGCAACAGCCACGAAATCGGATCGACGCGACACCGGCGTGAAGGAATTCACGTTCATCTGGGAAGGCAAGGACAAGACCGGCAAGATCATCCGCGGTGAAATGCGCTGCGCCAGCCAGGCCGTGGTCAATACGACACTGCGACGCCAGGGCATTCTCCCGGTCAAGGTGAAGAAGCAGACTTTCAAGAAGGGCGGCAAGGTCAGCGACAAGGACATCACGCTCTTCACCCGCCAGCTGGCGACGATGCTGAAGTCCGGCGTGCCCTTGCTGCAAGCCTTCGACATCGTCGCCAAGGGGTCGTCGAACGCCGCCGTCTCCCGCCTGCTGCTGGACGTCAAGGCCGAGGTGGAGACGGGTTCGGCGCTCAACCAGGCATTTCGCAAGCATCCGGTCCATTTCGACGCGCTCTACTGCAACCTGATCCAGGCCGGCGAACAGGCCGGCATTCTCGACGCCCTGCTCGACCGGCTGGCCACTTACAAGGAAAAAATCCTCGCCATCAAGTCGAAGATCAAGTCCGCGCTGTTCTACCCGATTGCCGTGATCGTGGTCGCCTTCATCGTCATGGCGGTGATCATGATTTTCGTCATCCCGCAATTCAAGAGCGTATTCACCAGCTTCGGCGCCGACCTGCCGGCACCGACGCTCGTGGTCATCGCCATATCGGATTTCTTCGTCGCCAACTGGTATCTGATATTCGGCGCCATCGGCGGCGGCCTTTATCTGTTCTTCTACCTCTGGAAACGGTCCGTGCCCATGCAGATGGCCCTCGACCGCACGTTGCTCCGTCTGCCGATTTTCGGGGCGGTGATCCGCAAGGCCACCATCGCCCGCTGGACCCGCACCCTGTCGACCATGTTCGCCGCCGGCGTGCCGCTGGTGGAAGCCCTGACCTCGGTCGGCGGCGCCGCCGGCAATCACGTCTACAAGGTGGCGACCCAGCAGATCCAGACCGAGGTCAGCACCGGATCGAGCCTGACCGTGGCGATGCAGAACTCCGATGTTTTCCCCGGCATGGTCATCCAGATGGTTTCGATCGGCGAAGAATCCGGCCAGCTCGACGCCATGCTCGGCAAGGTGGCGGATTTCTACGAGGCGGAGGTGGACGACGCGGTCGAGGCCCTGTCCAGCCTGATGGAACCGATGATCATGGTCATCCTCGGCGTCGTCATCGGCGGCATCGTGGTGGCCATGTACCTGCCCATCTTCAAGCTCGGCGCCGTCGTCTGAACATCGTGGAAGCGCTCTTGCAGCCGGGACCGTTCATCGTGGTCGCCAGCCTGATCGGGCTGGCGGTCGGCAGTTTCCTCAACGTCGTCATCCATCGCCTGCCGCGCATGATGGAGCGCGACTGGGCGGCCCAGTGCGCCGATCTGCGCGGCGAGGCGCCCCCCGCCGCCGAGGCGCTCTCCCTCGTCGCCCCGCGCTCCCGCTGCCCGCATTGCAGCCGCCCGATCGGCGCCCTGGAAAACATGCCGATACTGAGTTACCTGCTGCTCCGCGGGCGCTGCAAGGGCTGCGGCGAATCGATCAGCCCGCGCTATCCGCTGGTCGAAGCCGTCACCGGCCTGCTCTTCGCCCTGGCCGCATGGAAACTCGGCCCCGGTCTCGCGGCGGCCGGCGCCATGGTGTTCGTCGCCGCCATGGTGGCGCTGACCTGCATCGATTTCGATACCCAGCTGTTGCCCGACGACATCACGCTACCCTTGCTGTGGCTGGGCTTGCTGCTGAACCTGTGGGGCACCTACACCGACCTGTCCAGCGCGGTGATCGGCGCCATCGCCGGCTACCTCAGCCTCTGGTCGGTCTATTGGCTGTTCAAGCTGGTCACCGGCAAGGAAGGCATGGGCTACGGCGACTTCAAACTGCTGGCGGCCATCGGCGCCTGGCTTGGCTGGCAGGTTCTGCCTCTGACGATTCTGCTCTCGTCGTTCGTCGGAGCGCTGGTCGGCATCGCATTGATCGTGCTGGCGCGGCGCGGACGCAACGTTCCCATTCCGTTCGGCCCCTACCTGGCGACGGCCGGCGTCATCGCCCTGTTCTGGGGAAAGCCGCTCACCGCCGCCTACATCGGCCTGCTCTAGCTTGAAATCGTTCCGGCCAGCCCGCATTTAACGGCGGCGACGGCCCTCGATGGCCCTTAATGTCTTTTCGGACAAGCGCCTACGCTATAATTCAACCCTTTTTTGGGAGACACCGATGCCCATCTACGCTTATCGCTGCAGCGCCTGCGGCCTGGAGCAGGATGTCATGCAGAAGATGTCCGACGCGCAACTGACGACCTGCCCGGATTGCAAGACCGAGACTTTCAGCAAGCAGCTGACCGCCGCCGGATTCCAGCTCAAGGGCAGCGGCTGGTATCAGACCGATTTCAAGGGCGGCGCCAAGCCCGAAGCCAAGTCCGAACCGAAGAACGACAGCCCGCCCCCGTGTCAGGGAGGCAGCGGCTCTTGTGCCTGCGCCTGACCGTGCTGCGGACCCTGTCGGCCTCATGTGATTCCCGGCGCGCTTGAAGAAATACTTCATCACCGGCCTGCTGATCTGGATACCGCTGGCCATCACGGTCTGGGTGCTGACGTTGATCGTCCGCACCATGGACCAGTCGCTGCTGCTGCTGCCGGCGTCGCTGCATCCCGACCATCTGCTCGGCTTCTACATTCCGGGCATCGGCGTGGCCTTGACGCTGCTGGTCGTGCTGGTCACCGGCCTGGTCGCCGCCAACATCGTCGGCCAGCGCATGGTCCGCTTCTGGGAGGCCGTCCTGGCGCGCATCCCGGTCGTCAAGTCGATCTATTACAGCGTCAAGCAGATCAGCGACACCCTGTTTTCCGGCAGTGGCGAAGCCTTTCGCAAGGTTCTGCTGGTCCACTATCCGCACCCCGAGGCCTGGGCGGTGGCTTTCCTCACCGGCGTTCCGGCCGAGGACGTCAGCGCCATGACCGGAGAGGAACTGGTCAGCGTCTTCATCCCGACGGCGCCCAGTCCGGTCAATGGCTTTTTCTTCTTCGTCAAGAAGAGCGAAACCATCGAGCTGGACATGAGCGTCGATGACGCCTTGAAATACATCGTCTCGATGGGCGTGGTGGCGCCGCCGGTCAAGGGCAACCTGCTCGGGCGGGCGCAGAACGAATAACCTCAACCTCCGGCCGGCGGCGTCCCGCCACGGCTGACTTTCATACGGAATCACCATGCGTACCCACTACTGCGGCCAACTCGATGCCGGCCACGTCGACCAGATCGTCACTCTCTGCGGGTGGGCACACCGCCGACGGGACCACGGCGGCGTGATCTTCATCGATCTGCGCGACCGCGAAGGCCTCGCGCAAGTGGTGTGCGACCCGGACCGTCCCGCCATGTTCGAGCGCGCCGAGACCGTGCGCAACGAGTTCGTGCTCAGGATCACCGGCAAGGTGCGCCGCCGCCCGGCCGGCACCGAGAACGCCAACCTGCCGTCGGGAGAAGTCGAGATCCTCTGCCACGAACTGGAAATCCTCAATCCTTCGGTGACGCCGCCCTTCCAGCTCGACGACGAGAACCTCTCGGAGAATGTGCGTCTGGTCAATCGCGTCATCGACCTGCGCCGGCCGCAGATGCAGAAGAACCTGATGCTGCGCTACAAGACGGCGCGCGCCTTCCGCCGCTTCCTCGACGACAACGGTTTCGTCGACATCGAAACGCCGATGCTGACCAAGTCCACGCCCGAAGGCGCCCGCGACTACCTCGTGCCCTCGCGCGTGCACCCCGGCCAGTTCTTCGCCCTGCCGCAGTCGCCGCAACTGTTCAAGCAGTTGCTCATGGTGTCCGGCTTCGACCGCTACTACCAGATCACCAAGTGCTTCCGCGACGAGGACCTGCGCGCCGACCGCCAGCCGGAATTCACCCAGGTCGATATCGAGACCTCGTTCATGGACGAGCACCAGATCACCGGCATCATCGAAGAACTGATCCGCTACGTATTCAAGGACGCGATCGGCGTCGACCTGCCCGATCCCTTCCCGCGCATGAGCTATGCCGAGGCCATGCGCCGCTTCGGCTCCGACAAGCCGGACTTGCGTGTAACGCTGGAACTCACCGAAGTCACCGACGCCGTCCAGGATGTCGCCTTCAAGGTATTCAGCGGTCCGGCCACCAGCGGCGGCCGCGTCGCGGCGCTGCGCATCCCCGGCGGGGCGGCGCTCTCGCGTGGCGAGATCGACGGCTACACCGAGTTCGTCAAGATCTACGGCGCCAAGGGTCTCGCCTACATCAAGGTCAACGACGCCTCGAAGCTGAACGAGGAAGGCCTTCAGTCGCCGATCGTCAAGAACCTCCACGAGACCGCGCTGAAGACCATCATGGAGCGGACAGGAGCTCAGTCCGGCGACCTGATTTTCTTCGGTGCCGACAAGACCAAGGTCGTGAATGACGCCCTCGGCGCGCTGCGCATCAAGATCGGCCACGAGAAGGGCTACACGAACGGGAAAGCGTGGGAGCCGCTCTGGGTGGTCGACTTCCCGATGTTCGAGTACGACGAGGAAGACAAGCGCTGGACCGCCTGCCACCACCCCTTCACCTCGCCGAAGGACGGCCACGACGAGCTGATGAAGACGAGTCCCGGCGAATGCCTGGCCAAGGCCTACGATCTTGCGCTCAACGGCTGGGAAATCGGCGGTGGCTCGGTGCGTATCCACAAGGCCGACGTGCAGGCGCGCGTGTTCGAGGCGCTCGGCATCGGCGAGGAGGAGCAGCGCGCCAAGTTCGGTTTCCTGCTCGACGCACTGCGCTACGGCGCGCCGCCGCATGGCGGGCTGGCCTTCGGCCTCGACCGCATCGTCACCATGATGACCGGCGCGGAATCGATCCGCGACGTCATCGCCTTCCCGAAGACCCAGCGCGCCCAGTGCCTGCTGACGGACGCCCCTTCTGCCGTTGACGAGAAGCAGTTGCGCGAACTGCATATCCGCCTGCGCCAGAAGGTCGAAACGCAGGTCGAGGTCGGCAAGTCCTGATGAGATACCTGCTCGGCCTGCTGCTGGCGCTGTTCATCCTGCCGGCAGCGGCCATTCAGGACATTCCGCTCGCCGACCTGCCGCCGGAAGCGCGGCGGACGCTGCAACTCATCGACCGCGGCGGCCCCTTCCCCTATCGGCGCGACGGCGTCACCTTCGGCAACTTCGAGCGCCTGCTGCCCATCAAGCCGCGCGGCCACTATCGCGAATACACCGTGCCGACCCCCGGGCTGCGGCATCGGGGCGCCCGGCGCATCGTCGCCGGCCGCGACGCCGAGTACTACTATACGAACGACCACTATCGGACTTTCTGGCGGATCAGGCAATGAGCGAAGTTCATTTGCGGCACGTCCTGGCGAATGCCGACAAGGCCGGCGTCTATCACCTGCCTGTCATGGACAAGAAAAGCGTGCTGGCGGCGGCAAGCGCCAACGGCTACGCCGCCTTCCGGGTCGACCTGGCCAAGGCCGGCAACAAGGACGAGATGCTCGACGCGATCGCCAGGGGCCTGAAGTTCCCGAAATGGTTCGGCCACAATTTCGACGCGCTGGCCGACTGCCTCGCCGACATGGCCTGGAAGCCGGCCGACGGTTATCTGGTCATGCTCGAACATTGCGACGGCATCCATGGCAAGGCCGAGGCCGATTTCGTCGTGGCCCTGCAAACCTTCCAGCAGGCCGCCGGCGAATGGCGCGAGGAGAACGTCCCCTTCTGGTGCCTGGTCGAGATGCAGGCGGACGGCATCGCCTGGCTGCCGACCGAACCCTGAGACCTTCCGTGGCTGCCAAGACGCCGGTCTCGGTGCTGGTGGTGATCCACACGCCGGCGCTGGACATCCTGCTGCTCGAACGCGCCGCCTACCCCGGATTCTGGCAATCCGTCACCGGCAGCCGGGAAGGCGCGGAATCGCTCGCCGCGACCGCCGTCCGCGAGGTCACCGAGGAAACCGCCATCGCCTGCACGCCCGATCGACTGGTCGACTGGCGCCTCAGTAATCGCTTCGAAATCTTCCCGCAGTGGCGCGCCCGCTACGCCGAGGGCGTGACGCAGAACACCGAACACGTGTTCAGCCTCTGCGTGCCCGCCGGGACGGCCGTCACGACCGCGCCGGACGAGCATCTCGGCTGGCGCTGGCTGCCCTGGCGCGAAGCCGCGGCGGCCTGCTTCTCCTGGACCAACCGCGACGCCATCCTCATGCTCGGCCTGGCGGCGGGTTCTCCAGCAGACGCCTGAGGCAGGCCGGGCACAGGCAACCCGCGACGCCGGGGTCGAAAGTCAGTGGCGGCAATGCGCCGCACCAGCAGTCGTCCCGTCCCGCCGCCATCCCGCAGGTAAAGGAAGTGGCGCAGCGCGGGCAAACCATGTTTCCCTCGCCGACCTCCCCCTTGAATTCTCCGCCGGTCGACCTATTTTCAGGGTGCATCGACATTCAACTTCACGGACTGGAAAACGAAAGGAAAGCATTATGGCCAATATCACCCGCTACGATCCGCTCGATGATTTCTTTCGCGGCTTCTTCGTGAGGCCGGTGGAGATGGGCAACATGCCCGAAGCGCCGAGCGTCAAGATCGACGTCAAGGAACAGGAAAAAGCCTTTGTCGTGCATGCC
The DNA here is from genome assembly GCA_964602565.1 of uncultured Rhodocyclaceae bacterium. Taxonomy (GTDB): domain Bacteria; phylum Pseudomonadota; class Gammaproteobacteria; order Burkholderiales; family Rhodocyclaceae; genus Fen-999. The sequence goes on from CAZRRI010000010.1 coordinate 20,840, forward strand.
GAAATGCCCGGCATCAAGAAGGAGGACATCCATGTCGTGATCGACGGGCCGGCGGTATCGATCAGCGCCGAGCGCAAGCAGGAAAAGGAAGTGAAGGAAGGCGAGCGCGTGCTGCGCACCGAGCGCTATTTCGGCAAGGTGTCGCGCAGCTTCCAGTTGGGCCAGGACATCGACGATTCGGCGGCCAGCGCCAGGTTCACCGATGGCGTGCTGGAACTGACCCTGCCGAAGAAGGCCGCGACGCAGTCGAAGCGGCTGGCCATCGACTGAGCGGCGCGTGAAAGTCAGGCGTGGCGGAGCGCCGGTTTCCGCGCACGCCACGGGAAGGGACGGCGGCAGTAGAATCCCGCCGTCCTTTTTCTTTTTGCCAGCGCCATGACCAGCCAAGCCGCCGACCAACTGCCCGCCACCACCAAGGCCAAGATCCTCGGCGAGGCCCTGCCCTACATCAAGCGCTTCTTCGACAAGACCATCGTCATCAAGTACGGCGGCAACGCCATGACCGACCCGAAGCTGCAAGACGGCTTCGCGCGCGACGTGGTGCTGCTCAAGCTGGTCGGCATGAACCCGGTGGTCGTGCACGGCGGCGGCCCGCAGATCGAGGACCTGCTCAAGCGCGTCGGCAAGCAGGGCACCTTCATCCAGGGCATGCGCGTCACCGACGAGGAGACGATGGACATCGTCGAGATGGTGCTCGGCGGACAGGTCAACAAGGAAATCGTCAATCTCATCAACCAGCACGGCGGCAAGGCGGTCGGCCTCACGGGCCAGGACGGCAACTTCATCCGCGCCCGCAAGCTGATGCTGCCCAACAAGGACAAGCCGGAGGAGTTGATCGACATCGGCTCGGTCGGCGAAATCACTTCGATCGATCCCTCGCTGATCGCCTTCCTCGATACCGGCGACTTCATCCCCGTGATCGCGCCGATCGGCGTCGGTCCCGCGGGCGAGACCTACAACATCAACGCCGACGTCGTCGCCGGCAAGATCGCCGAGGTGCTGAGCGCCGAGAAACTGGTGCTGCTGACCAACACGCCAGGCGTGCTCGACAAGGCCGGCAACCTGCTCACCGGCGTCACGCCCAAGGAGATCGACGCCATGGTCGAGGACGGCACGCTCTCCGGCGGCATGCTGCCCAAGATCGGCTCGGCGCTCGACGCGGCCCGGAGCGGCGTCAAGAGCGTGCACATCATCGACGGCCGCGTCGAACACGCGCTGCTGCTGGAAATCCTGACGGACGAAGGCGTCGGCACGCTGATCAAGTCCTCATAGCATGAGTACCGCCAAGCCCGGCGAGAAGAAGCTGCTGATCCTGCAAACGATCGCCCACCTGCTCGAATCGCCTTCCGGCGAGAAGATCACCACGGCCTTGCTGGCGAAGAAGCTTTCTGTTTCCGAAGCCGCCCTCTATCGCCACTTCGCCAGCAAGGCGCAAATGTACGAGGGGCTGATCGAGTTCATCGAATCGAGCCTGTTCACCGTCATCAACCGGATCGGCGCCGACGAGGAAAACGGTCTCAAGCAGGTGGAACTGGTCATGGTCACCCTGCTCGCCTTCGCCCAGAAGAATCGCGGACTGACGCGGGTGCTGATCGGCGACGCGCTGGTGCATGAGCATCCGCGCCTGCAAGTGCGCATCAACCAACTGCTCGACCGCGTCGAGGCCTCGATCAAGCAGTCGCTGCGCATCGCCGCCACGCAGGGAAGCTACACTGAGCATCACGATGTCGTCGCTCACGCCGACGCCCTGATCTGCCACGCGCTCGGTCGCTGGCACCGGTTCGTGAAAAGCGGTTTCAAGGAAGATCCACTGTCGGCCTGGCCGGCACAATGGCAATTGCTGGCTCACTGAGGAGACGTAATGAAGACGAAAACCAAGCCGGCCGCCGGCGGCAAGGCCACCACTGGCAAGACGGGCAAGACCGCCGCCAAGCCGAAGTCGCCGAGCCGGACCGCGGCAAGGAAGGGCGCGCCCGCCACCGGGCAGGTGCTGAAGGAGCTGAAGTCGCTGGCCCGGGAATTGAACAAGGCCGCCGAGGGCATAGGCAAGCGCACGCCCGGCGATCCCCGGAACATCTCGGCCATCCTCGGCAACGTCGAGCGAATGACGGCCGAAGCCGCCAACAAGTCGCTGGCCGAGGCGGAAATGGCCAAGCACATCCTCGCCGCCGCGCACGACTGTCTCGGCAAGGATTGGAGCCGCAAGGAAATCGACGCCCATCTGCAAGGCATAGACGCGCACCTGACCAACATCATCGTCGCCCAGGAATTCCAGGACCTGGCCGGCCAGGCGATTCGCAAGGCGATGAAGGCGCTGGTCGGCGCCATCGTCGTCGAGACGGCCGCCGGCGACGACCGCAAGCTCTCGCAGAACGAGGTGGACAGCCTGCTGAAGGAACTGATGCTGTAGGCGGCCGGTCCTACCGCCGCAGCGCCTCGGCCGCCTCGACCGCGAAGTAGGTCAGGATGCCGTCGGCGCCGGCGCGCTTGAAGCACAGCAGCGCCTCCAGCATGCAGGCATCGTTGTTCAGCCAGCCGTTGGCCGCCGCGGCCTTCAGCATCGCGTACTCGCCGCTCACCTGGTAGGCGTAGGTCGGCACGCCGAACTCGTCCTTCACCCGCCGCACGATGTCGAGATAGGGCATGCCCGGCTTGACCATCACCATGTCCGCGCCTTCGTCGAGGTCGAGCGCGATTTCGCGCAGCGCCTCGTCCGAGTTGCCCGGGTCCATCTGGTAGGTGTACTTGTTGCCCTTGCCGAGGTTGGCGGCCGAACCCACCGCGTCGCGGAAGGGGCCGTAAAAACTGGAGGCGTACTTGGCCGAGTAGGCCAGGATGCGGGTGTGGATGAACTTCTCCGCATCCAGCGCCGCGCGCACGGCGCCGATGCGGCCATCCATCATGTCGGAGGGCGCCACCACGTCCGCGCCCGCGCCGGCATGGCAAAGCGCCTGCTTGACCAGCGCCTCGACCGTCTCGTCGTTCATCACGTAGCCGGTCGGATCGGCCGGATCGATGAGACCGTCCTGTCCGTGGCTGGTGTACGGATCCAGCGCGATATCGGTGATGACGCCCAGTTCCGGCAGTTCCTTCTTGAGCGCCGCCACCACCGTGGGCACCAGCCCTTCCGGATTCCAGGCTTCCTCGGCCGCCGGCGATTTCCTGTCGGCGTCGATCACCGGGAACAGCGCCAGCGCCGGAATCCCCAGCCGCGCCGCGTGCTCGGCCGCCGGCAGGAGCTTGTCCAGGCTCATGCGCTCGACGCCGGGCATGGACGCCACCGCCTCGGTGCGCCCCCGGCCCGCCAGGACGAAGACGGGGTAGATGAAATCGTCGGCGCTCAGGCTGCTTTCCCTCATCAGCCGGCGGGAAAAATCGTCTCGGCGCATGCGGCGCATGCGCGTGGCGGGAAATGCACCTTTCTGATTCATGGGTATCTCACAGTAAACATCTCAGGAACTTTCATCGTTCACCACAATCTTATGCTTCGGATGACGTGCGGTCATCCCCCGCTTCACCTCCCTGAGCGGGTGCCTTAACCCCATTAAGGCGTATTGGCCCCCGGCTTCTCCCCTTTGGCCGGGGGCTTTCTTTTTGGCCTTGCCGAAAGCCCCGCAAAGCGCCCTTCAAAGCGCCCCTCAAAGCGGATTCTCCAGCCAGGAGGCAATCACCGTTTCCGCCTCCTCCATGCCCGTCTTCTTGAGGCTGGAAAAGAGCTGGGCCGTGATCGGCGAGCCGGCGTCGGCCATCTCCGCCCGTACCTCGCGCAGCACCTTGGTCTGTTCCTGCCTGGTCAGCTTGTCGGCCTTGGTCAGCAGGCAGTGGATCGGCTTGCCGGTCGGCCCGAACCAGTTGATCATCTGCCGGTCGAGTTCGGTCAGCGGCCGGCGCGCGTCCATGATCATCACCAGTCCCGCGAGCGCCTGCCGGCGCGTCAGGTAGTGTTCCAAGAGACCCTGCCACTCTTTCCGAATCTTTTCCGGCACGTCGGCATAGCCATAACCCGGCAGGTCGACCAGGGCGGCGCCGTTCCTGAGCCGGAACAGGTTGATCAGCTGCGTGCGGCCCGGCGTCTTGGAAACGAAGGCGAGCCGGGTATGGCCGGCCAGTGTATTGATCGCGGAAGACTTGCCGGCATTCGACCGGCCGGCGAAGGCGATTTCGGGTCCGCTGGCAGCCGGAAGATCCTGGGGCTTGGCGACCGAGATCTCGAAGACTGCGTGGCGAAACAAGGACATGGAGGAAGCTGGCTGCGGATGGTCGATCAGTTCGGTTAGAATAACATGTTTGCAAATCCAAGCCGGACTGCCCAGGAGCATCAGAAATGAAGCGTTTGCTGTTGCCATCGCTGACGACCACGCTGCTTGCGTTCGCGGCCATTGCCAATGCCGGCGAGGTCGCCAAGGCCGTCTACAAAGGCGACCCGGCCAGGGGCAAGGAAATCGCCTCGGCCGTCTGTGCCGCCTGCCACAATGCCGACGGCAACAGCGTCCAGGCCGCGAACCCGAAACTCGCCGGCCAGCATGCCGACTACCTCTTCAAGCAGATGAAGGAATTCAAGGCGGCCGAAGGCAAGGAGCCGGCGCGCGTCAACGCCGTCATGAACGGCATGATCGCCCCTTACACCGAAGAGCAGATGCGCGACATGGCCGCATGGTTCGGCGCCCAGACCCTGCGCGGCGAACAGGCCCGCAACCGCGAGACGATCGAATACGGCCAGAAGCTCTACCGCGCCGGCGACATGGCCAAGGGCCTGCCCGCCTGCGCCGCCTGCCACGGCCCGGCCGGCGCCGGCATTCCGGCCCAGTACCCGCGCATCGGCGGCCAGTTCGCCGAGTACATCGAGGCCCAGTTGAAGGCCTTCCGCGACGAATCGCGCGCCAACGACCCGAACAAGATGATGCGCATGGTCGCCATCAAGATGACCGACAAGGAAATCAAGGCGGTCTCGGACTATATCGCCGGCCTGCGCTGAGCCGTCCCGGCCGGATGCGAAGGGCGGCCGGTCCGCCCTTTTTTTCGCCCTTTTTCGTTCGCTGAAACTTGTTGCACGCCCCGCCGGTCGAAGACGAATCATGCTCATCCAGCGCCCGCACGACGTCCCGCCCTCCGAAATCACGCCAAAGTCAGTCTTCGCGCAACGCCGGCGCTTCCTGCGATTCGCCACCGCCGGGGCCACGGCCCTCGCCCTGCCCAAGGCGCAAGCGGCGGAGAAGCTGACCGTCACGCTCGCAAGCCCTTACTCGACGAGCGAGGAGCCGACGCCCTACCGGCATGTCACGGGCTACAACAACTTCGTCGAATTCGGCAACGGCAAGGAAGTCCCGGCCGAGCGCGCCCGCCGGCTGCGCACCTCGCCCTGGTCGGTCACGCTCGACGGTCTGGTGCACAAACCCCGGACGCTGGCCATCGAAGACATCCTCAAGCTCGCCCCGCTGGAGGATCGCGTCTATCGCCTGCGTTGCGTCGAAGGCTGGAGCATGGTCGTGCCATGGGTCGGCTTTTCGCTATCGACGCTGCTCAAACAGGTCGAGCCGCTGGGCAGCGCCAAATACGTCGAGTTCGAATCCGTCGTCCAGCGCGATACCCAGCCCGGCGTGCGTATTCCGCTGATCGACTGGCCCTACACCGAGGGGCTGCGCCTCGACGAGGCCATGCATCCGCTGACGCTCGCCGCCGTCGGCCTGTATGGCGAAGTCATGCCCAACCAGAATGGCGCGCCGATCCGCCTCGTCGTGCCCTGGAAGTACGGCTTCAAGAGCGCGAAGTCCATCGTGCGCATCCGCTTCACCGACCATGAACCACCGACCTCCTGGAACAAGCTGCAACCGGACGAATACGGCTTCTACGCCAACGTCAATCCCGAGGTCAGCCACCCGCGCTGGAGCCAGGCGCGCGAGCGCCGCATCGGCGACATCCTCAAGCGGCCGACTCAAATGTTCAACGGCTACGCCGACCAGGTCGGCCCGCTGTACGCCGGCATGGATCTGAGGAAGCACTACTGATGGAAAATCGGATCGCCGCCGTCAAGATCGCGCTCTTCTTCCTTTGCCTGGCTCCGCTCATTCACTACGGCTGGGGCGCGTGGCAGGACACGCTGGGCGCGAACCCGATCGAAACCCTTACGCGCGGTCTGGGCGACTGGGCGCTGCGTTTCCTGCTGATCACGCTGGCCATCACGCCGCTGCGCCGCGTCACCGGCTGGGCCTGGCTGATGAGGCTGCGGCGCATGCTCGGTCTGTTCGTCTTTTTCTACGCGAGCCTGCATCTCCTCGCCTATCTCTGGCTCGACCAGTTCTTCGACTGGGGCGAGATCGGCCGCGACATCCTCAAGCGGCCCTTCATCACGGCGGGCATGGTCGCCTTCCTGATGCTCGTTCCGCTCGCCGCCACCTCCAGCAACGCCATGGTCCGCCGCCTCGGCGGCCGGCGCTGGCAAAGTCTCCATCGGCTGATCTATCCGGCGGCGCTGATCGCCGTGCTTCATTTCACCTGGATGGTGAAGCTCGACATCACCGAACCCGCGCTTTACGGCGTGCTTCTCGCCGTGCTGCTCGGAGTACGGCTCTACTGGCGCGTATTTGCAGCCCCCGGGGCGGCAATGCAGACGGGCTTCCCGCGCGGCGGGCAACGCATTATTCCGATTCAGCCGCGTCGCTGATTGCCTTCCTGATACCGGCCTTCTGCCGCGCGCGGCTGGCGCGCTTGTCCACGCGCTGGTGCGGGCCGCCCTTCTTCATGATCGGCGCCACGGCCAGCGTGTTGCGACGGCTGACTTTCAGTTTCTTCCGCTTGGTCTTCTTCATCGCGCGAACTTGACGATGTCACGGCCATCGGGAGCCTTACTTGGTTCCGCCTTCCAGGCATGGCCGTAGACGATTTCGAAGGTGCCGTTGCCGCTCCACGCAGCGAACACGCGCCGCCAGTCGCGCCAGCCCATGCGCCCGAGCAGGCCGTCGCGCACGCCCAGATGGCGCTGATCGGCGAGCAATTGGCGCGGCCGGCGATACTCGAAAGTGATCATTTCCATGTCCATGACCGGCTCCGCGAAACCCGCCGCCACGAGCATGTCGCCGATGTCGTGCATGTCGGCGAAGCGGTGCAGGCCGGTCGCGCCCGCCGCGCGCAGCTCCTTCAGCGTGTCGGGGCCGAGCATGGAGAACGTGAATAGCCCGCCGACGGCGAGCACGCGATGCAGTTCGCGGAAGGCCGGCAGCGGATCGTCGAGCCAGTGCAGCACGAGGTTCGACCACGCCAGATCGAGACTGCCATTCTTCAGCGGCAGCGCGCGCACGTCGGCGTTGATCGGGCGCGGCGCCTTGCCGCGCAGGCGCTGCATCAGCGGCGCGCGCGACTTGACGGCTTGCAGCATCGGCCGCGCGAAGTCGACCGCCAGCGGCAGCGCATCGGGATAGCGGCGCTGAAGCTCCCGGATGCCATCGCCGGTGGCGCAGCCGACATCCGCGACGCGACAGGGCGCGAGCTTCACGTAGTCGAGCCGCGCCGCCATGCGTCCGCCGACTTCCCGCGCCAGGATCGCGGCTTCGTCGTAGGAGGCCGCCGCGCGGGAAAACGCCTGGCGCATCAGACGGGGCGCAGCCCCAGCCGGTCGAACAGGGCTTCGTCGCGCCCGGCCTCCGTGTTGCCGGTGGTCAGCAGCTTGTCGCCGTAGAAGATGGAGTTGGCGCCGGCCAGGAAGCACAGCGCCTGCAATTCGTCGCTCATCTCGTGCCGGCCGGCGGAGAGACGCACCCACGAGGTCGGCATGGCGATGCGCGCGGCGGCGATGGTGCGCACGAACTCGAACGGGTCGAGCGGCGGCGCATTCTCCATCGGCGTGCCGGGAATGGCGACGAGATGATTGATCGGCACCGATTCCGGGGCCGGATTCAGATTGGCCAACTGGGCCAGCAGCGAGGCGCGCACGCGGCGCGATTCGCCCATGCCGACGATGCCGCCGCAGCAGATCTTCATGCCGGCCGAACGAACGCTCATCAGCGTTTCCATGCGCGTCTGCTGGCTGTGCGTGGTGATGACCTGGTCGTAGAACTCGGCGCCGGTGTCGAGGTTGTGGTTGTAGTAATCAAGGCCGGCGGCAGCCAGCTTTTCCGCCTGGCCGGGGCCGAGCAGGCCCAGCGTCAGGCAGGCTTCCATGCCGAGATCCTTGACCACGCGCACCATCTCGACGACCTTGTCGAGATCGCCGTCCTTCGGCCCGCGCCAGGCCGCGCCCATGCAGAATCGGCTCGCGCCTTTCTCCCTGGCCGCCTTCGCCGCGACTTTCACCTCGTCCAGTTCGAGCAGCTTCTCGCGCTCTATCGTGCCGCGCCGCGCCGACTGCGAGCAGTAGCCGCAGTCCTCCGAGCAGCCGCCGGTCTTGATCGAGAGCAGCGTCGAGCGCTGGATGGCGTTGGCGTCGAAGTGCTGGCGATGCACCTGCTGGGCGCGGAAGAGCAGATCGGCGAAGGGCAGATCGAACAGCGCCTCGACGGCGTCGGTGCTCCAGGCGGCGGATTGCGGCGCGACGGTGGCACGCGCGGTGGCGGTGGCTGCGGTCATTGCGGGAATCTTTGGCAAAATCGGAGGCCGGATGATCGGCGAAGGAGCCTGGCTTGTCAATTTGGCGCAATGCGTTGTCCATACTGCTGCCGCAGGATTGCCTGCTCTGTGGCAGCGGCCCCGCCGCATCGCTGCTGTGCGCGGAGTGCGCGCGCGAACTCCCGCGCCTGCCCGACGCCCTGTGCCCCGTCTGCGCCGAAGCATCGCCGGGCGCGATGACCTGCGGCGCATGCCTCAAATCGCCGCCGCATTTCGATGCCACCCTTGCCGCATTTCGTTATGCCTTCCCGGTCGACAAGCTCGTTCAGGCGCTCAAGTACCAGCGGCGTCTCGCCACGGCTGACTTTCTGGCGAGCGCGATGCTGGCGGCCGGGGAGCCCCCTGGCGACATCGTCGTGCCGCTGCCGCTCTCGGCCCGGCGCCTGGGGGAACGGGGCTTCAATCAGGCGGTGGAACTGGCCCGGCCGCTGGCCCGCGCACGAGGCTTGCCGCTCGAACTCGACGGCTGCGTGCGCAATCGCGATACCGTGCCGCAGGCCTCGCTGCCATGGAAGGAGCGGCGCGGCAACATCCGCCATGCCTTCGAATGCGCGATCGATTTCGCCGGCCAGTCGGTGATCGTGGTCGACGACGTGATGACCACGGGCGCGACGCTCGACGAATTCGCCCGCACGCTCAAGGCGCACGGGGCCGTACGCGTCACCAACTGGGTGGCGGCGCGGACATTGCGGGACTGAAAACCCAGGAACAGGCCCTACCGCAGGCGCTGCTCGATCGCCTCGGCCAGTTCCGGCGTCAGCTTGCCGGACTCGAGGGCCTTCTGGTAGGCGGCGCGCGCCTCGTCATGCCGGTTCTGTCGCTCCAGCAGCAGGCCGTGGAAGGCCAGGTAGTCCGGGCTGCGTTCGCCATGGCGCCGGTGGGTGGCCATGGTCCGCTCGGCTTCGGCCAACTGCCCGTGCTCGAATTGCAGGCGCGCCAGCGTCATCGCCCAGCCGGGCTGGGCGGCATCCAGCGCCAGCCCTTCGCTGGCCACGGCCTGCGCTTCGATCAGGCGCCGCTCCGCCATCAGCAGGCTGAGCAGCGCCTGTCGCGCCGCAACGTGGCGGGGGTCGGCGGCCAGCACCTTCTGGAAGCGGGCGAAGGCCTCGGCCGTCCGCCCCTGGCGATAGGCCGCCATGCCCTGCCGGTACACCGCTTCGGCGCCTTCGCCCTCGCCCTGGCCAAGCGGGCGCTTGTCGATGGCGGCGACGGGTTCGGCCGGGGTCGCGGGCGGCGGTGCCGGGCCGGTGACATCGGGAGCCGGCGCGGGTGTCGGGGCGGATATGGGTGCAGGGACCGGCGCGTGGGCCGGTGCGGCCGATGCGCTCGTCCCGTCGGAGGTTTCCCGCGCCGGCGGCCGTGGCGATGGCGCCGGGGCTGCCATCGGGGCCGTGGCCGCCGCCGGGGCTGCCATTTGGGCCGCCACCGAAGTCACTTTCGGTGCCGGCTTCACCGTCGGCATCGGCACCGTGAGGGCTGGCATGGAGGCCGACGTGGCCGCGGGAGCGGGCGGCGCCGCCGCGACCGCGATGTTGGGCGCCGATGTCACCGGACCGGCGTGGCGCCATGGCTGACTTTCGATCAGCGGCGCGATGTTGAGCACGATCGCCGCGAGGCCGGCGGCGCCGGCCAGCATCAGCGCGAGACGGGGCCAGGCGGACCGCCGGGGCGGCGGCAGGGCCTTCACCTGGCCGGCCAGCCCGGAACGCTCGGCGCTCGACGCCTCGCGGCGATCGAGGTCGCGCAGCATCTGGTTGATCACGCTCATGTCATCCCCACAGCCAGTCGACGTTGACCGCGCCTTCGGTATCGCGTGCGGCGGCGCGCACGTGACGCCAGCGCACAAGCTCCTCGCCGGCGCCGTAGGCGGCGAGCAGGGCCTTGTTGGCCAGGATGTTCACCAGGCGCGGCATGCCGCCGGCATGGCGATGGAGGGCGGCGCGCGCCGGCCCGGAAAACAGCCCGCCGCCCCGGTAGCCGGCGACCCGCAGGCGATGCTCGACATAGGCGTCGACTTCCTCGCGGCGCAGTCCGGGCAGCCGGTAGTGGAAGGAGATGCGCTGGCGCAACTGCCGGACCCGCGGCTCGCGCAGCTTGTCGTCGAGTTCCGGCTGGCCGAACAGCACGATCTGGATCAGCTTGCGCTTTTCCGTCTCCAGGTTGGAAATCAGCCGCAGCGTTTCCAGCGTCAGCACCGGCATCGTCTGCGCCTCGTCGATGCACAGCACGGCGGTCTTGCCCTGGCGCGCCAGATCGAGCAGCCGGCCGTTGATGCGCCGGACGACGTGCGCGATCGCCCGTCCCTCCGCCGCCGGCGCCTTCAGCTCCTCGGCCAGTTCGACCAGCAGCGCCTTCGGATCGACCTGCGGATTGGGAATGTAGGCGGCGACGCAATCCTCGCCCAGCATGGCGAGCAGCCGGCGGCAGAGCAGGGTCTTGCCGGTGCCGACCTCGCCGGTGATCTTGATGAAGCCCTCGCCGCTCCGGATGGCCAGCAGCAGGGTATTGAGCGCCTCCTGATGGGAGGCGCCGGCGTAGGCGAACTGGGTGTCGGGCGTGATGCCGAACGGCAGCTCGGTCAACCCGAAATGACCGAGATACATGCGCGTCAGCGAAGGTCGGTCATGAATTCGCGCGGGTCGAGCTTCTGGATGCGCTCGCCGGTCTGTTCGAGGTCGCGCAGCCAGGGACGGTCGTCGGTGATGACGGTCGGCTTGAGCAGGATGACCAGCTCGCGCTTGCTGCCGGAACGCGCGCGCTGGCCGAACAGCATGCCCACCGCCGGCACGTCGCCCAGGCCGGGCAGCTGGCTGCGGTCGTTGGTCTGGCTTTGCGTCATCAGGCCGCCGATGGCGACGATATTGCCGTCGCGCACGCGCACGATGCTGTCGGTTTCGTTGATGCTGCTCGAGGCCAGCGGCAGCGAGAAGGTGCCGAGCGTGGCGCCGAGGTCGATCAGCTTGGTCTTCTCGGTGACCACGCTGATGGCCGGATGGATGTGCAGGATGATGTTGTTGTCCTGGTCGATCTGCGGCGTCACGTCGAGCGAAATACCCGAGAAATACGGTTGCAGCGTCAGGCTGGGCGTGCTGACCGAACCGCTGTTGGTCGATGTCGTGGTGGTGGTGACGTTGGTGACGAACAGCTCGTCGGTGCCGACCTTGAGCACCGCCTTCTGGTTGTTGATGGTGGCGATGCGCGGACTCGACAGCACGGTGACCGTGCCCTGCCCTTCGAGGAAGTTGAGCAGCGCGGCGAAGTTGGCCGTTTGCAGCGCCAGGCCCATGAAGCCCTGGCCGAGCGCGGTGGCCGCCACCGAGCCGAGGCGGCCGGGCAGGGCCTCGACCGAGCCCGACGACAGCGGGCTGGCGGCGCCGGCTTCGGCCGCCCCCAGGCGGGTGCCGGGCGCCACCACGCCGATCGCCGACTGGCCGCGCGAGCCCGTGCGGAACGCGGTCCAGTTGATGCCAGCCTGGAACCCCTCGTTGAGCATCACGTCGAGTATTTTCGCCTCCAGCATCACCTGGCGGTCCACCACCGTCTGCGTCGCGCGCAGGTAGGCCTCGATCTGGCGGATCTCGCGTGGCATGGCGCTGACGACGATCACGCCCGATTGTGGATTGACGACCACCTTGCGCCCCTCGGCATTGCCGACGATGGCGGTCAGCGCGACGGCCAGCCCGCCCCAGAAATCGTTTTCGGTGGTGGTCTGGACGCGGCTGGTGTAGGTGTTGGGCACGCTGCCCGCGCCGGGCGTGCCCTGGGCCGGCACCACGGCGCCGCCGGCCGTGGTGGTGGTGGTCGACGGCCCGCCGGCGCTGGTGATGGCGCTGGAGGTGACGCGCAGTTCGCTGGCGCCCTTGCGCTGGGAGGCCAGGTAGTTGATCTGGAAGACGCGGGTTTGCAGGCTGTTGGGCTGGACGATGATCCGATTGCCCTTGATGGTGTACTCGTAGCCGTAGAGGTCGCGGATGGCGTCGAGCGTTTCGCGCACCGTCACGTCCTTCAGGCCGAGCGTGATCTGGCCGCCGACGTCCGGCGGCACCAGCATGTTGTAGCGGGTGCCGGTGACGATGGCGGAAAACACCTGCGCCGCCGGCGCATTGACGACATTGAGGTCGAAGCGCGGCTCGGCTTCTTCCACCGGCTTGGGCATCTCGACCACCAGCGGCGGCAGCAGGGCCTTGTCGGCCGCCGGATCGCGCGCCGGACGCTCGGCGGCCGCCTGCCGGATCTCCTCGCCAATGCGCTCGTGCACCACGCCGGGGCGGAACTGCTGCGGCGCGCAGGCGCCCAGCAGCATGGCGGCGCACGCCCAAATCATCATCGAGTAGCTTGTCTTCATGGCCTGTCTGCCTTTTCCGTCGTGCCGCGCGTCCGTTTCGCCACGCCCGCTCCCGCCGGCGCGGCCTGCTTGCCGATGCCCGGCGTGAGATAAAGGGTTTCCCGTCCCGCCATCGAGCGCAGGTCGACCGAATCCTCGCCGATGCGCTCCAGCCTTGCCTCGCCGACCTTGCCGCCGAGTTCGATGTAGACGCCGTTGATGAGGGCGGCGGAGCGCGCGCCCTGCCGGCGAATGATCGATTGCAGGCGGGGGGCCGTCGGCGGCGCCGCCGTGGCGGCGGAGGCGGCGCCGGCATCGAAGGCGGCCGGCGGCCGGGTCGGATCGGGCAGGCCCTGCGCCCACAGCGGCCCGGCGGCCAGCGCCAGCAGCATTGTCCCCATGGTTCGCGCCATGCTCATACCGCCAGCCAGTCCCGATCCCGGCTGAGCGTATAGACGGTCAGCGTCAGTTCGTTGCGCGGGTAGGCCGCCGCGTTCAGCGTCATGCCGCCCCAGAGCAGGCGCTGGGGCGTCCTTTCGAGTTCGGCGACATAGCCGAGCAGGTCGGCGTAGCTCCCGGCCAGCCGCACCTCCAGACCATGCCGGTAGATATTCTCGCCATGCGGCGCGCCGGGCTTACCGCCGGCCGCACCATTGTTGTTGTCGGCGGGCAGCGCCAGCAGCGGTTCGGGCGGCAGCGAGCGCAGGCTCACCAGCGCCAGGCCGCGATGCTTGGCCAGCACGGCCTGCAACACCTGCCCCATGCGCTGCGGCGGCACCAGCTTGTCGTCCAACTGGCCGATCCGGGCATCGAGGGCGCCCAATCTGGCCTGGAGTTCGGCCAGTTGCCGGCGCTCGCCGGCATCCGGATTTTCGAGCTGCGATTTCAGGGTGACGGTCTGCTGGTCGAGCACCGCCAGTTCGTGGCGCCGCGCATCCAGTCCGGCACGCAGCTCGCCGCCGCGCCGGACCGCCGGATCGACCCAGAAGGTCAGTATCAGGAAGCCTGTCGCGACCACCATGGCCGCAGCCACCATGATCTGCTCGCGCCTGCTCAGCCGCGCATAGCGGTCGGCCCAGCTTTGCCAGAGCGCTTTCATGGCGCCGCTCCGGGGCGGGCGGCATCGTCTTCCGGCCCGAGCGCGAATTCGTGGAAGCCGGCGGCGGGTGATCCCGGCGCGGTGACGGGCGCGGCCAGGCTGAGCCTGGCGAAGCGATGGCCGCGGAAGGCGGCCTCCGCGTTGAGGCGGCGGACGTATTGCGGCAACAGCGCCGGATCGAGCGTGCGCCCGCGGATTTCCATGCGCCGGCCGTCGGCGCCGATGGCGAATCCCGTCAGCCAGAGGCCGCTCAGGCTTTGCCGCGCCAGGCCGCGCAAGTGTTCGGCGTGATTGCCGGCCGCCGGCGCCGCGCCCTCGCCCAGCTTGTCGAGGATGCCCTGCCGGACGTCCAGCAGTTCCCTGGCCGCGGCGAGGTCGTGGGCCAGTTGCGCATCGGGCTTGCGGCTGGCCAGCCGGCCCGCCAGCGCCACCGACTCCTCGCGCGCAACCCGGGTCCGCGTTTCCACCTCGGCCAGTTCGGTCGTCAGACGGCCGGCGTCGATGCGCGCCCATGCCCCCCAGCCGAGCAGAACGGCCGCCAGCAGCGCCAGGACCAGGGCCAGATTCGCCGCCGTCAGCCACCGGCGTTGGCGGCGCAGCGACGGGTCGTAGAGATTGATGTGGTGGCTCATGTCGATGCGCTCATGCCACGCAAGGCGGCGCCGATGGCCAGCAGCGCCGGCCCCTGGGCGGCGGGGTTGGCGAGGACCGGGCTTGCCGCCAGGTCGATGCGCTGTCCGAGATCGAGCGTCTCGACCGGCTGGTAAAGGTTCTCGCGCAGGTAGTCGACGAAGTTCGCCGCGCCGGGCGGCGGCGACACCAGCAGCCGGGCGATGGAAATGCCGCCATAGCCGCGGTCGACGTTGTCCAGCGTGCGCTGGACATCGAGCAGCACGCGCTCGCGCATGGCCGAATCGGCCTGGGCGGCCAGCTCATCGGGCGAGACATCGATGTGCCGCGAGAAGTACAGCTCGCCGCCGCGGGTGAAAGTCAGCCGTCCGACACCGCCGTCGAAGGCCAGCAGCGCCAGGCCGCGGCCGGCATCCTCGAACAGCGCCGCGATGTTGCGTTGGGCCAGTTCCGGCACGTCGATCGCCGCCAGCGGCGCCCGGGCATCCTGGAACAGCCGTATCCACGACGAGAGGACGCCGCGGCTGGCCGCCACGGCATAGATCTGGTTGGCGCGGCCGCCCGCCACCGGCGGCAGGCAATCGACACCGGCATCCTCGATGGGAAAGTCGACGCTGTCCTTGAGCTTCCAGCGCACAGCCTCGCGCAATTCGGCGGCCGGCACCTCCGGCGCTTCGATCTGCTGCAACTGGTACTGGCCATGCGGCAGCAACAGCGTGCAGGATCCGCCGCCCAGGCGCCGGGCCCCATGCAGGCGCTTGAGGACGTCGAGGTCGGTGCCTTCGCGGGGATAGCAGTCCCAGGCCCCGAGGATGGGGCGGCCGGCGGCAAGGCCGACACGGGCGACACGAACCGTCTGGCTGTCGAACACCACCGAAGTCCATTCGTTTTCGCCGCGCGAAGTGAGTCGGAAAGGCCGCATGAGGTCTCGTCCGGGCGCCTAAGAGTTGGGGCGTGTCCACCCGCCACGCCCGATTGGGCCATTATCGACGGGTCGCCTGGCCTTGATGCCGGAAATACCGGCGCAATAGTCGTGGTTACCGCCTTTTCATGGCCCGGCGCAGGCGAGGCCGGTCCAGTCGCAATAGGCCAGGGCGATGCGCTGGCGCTCGACATACCCGGCGGCGCCGGAAGCGGCATTGTCCGGGCAGGTGGCGGCGGCGCCATTGCAAGCGGTGGCGACCACGCGAAAGACGCGCAAGCGCCGCGCCGTGCCCTCGACGATTTCGCCATCGTTGAAGTCACCGAAGCTACAGGCGACCGTGACCCGGAATGCCGGATCGTCGGCGCTGGTCCACGTCTGCGTGTCGCACGCGGCGTTGCGCAGGGCGCGGAACAGGCCGCCCTCGGTGCCGGCCGAGGCGACCTGCCAGGCGCGTGCGGCCAGGACATCCTGGGCCGAAGCCATCTGCTGCGCCGTGGACACGGCGACGATGCCGGCGGCCAGCGCCGCGAGGATCACCAGCACCATGATGGCGGCGATGGCGCCGAAACCGCGCTGACGCCGCTTCATGGCACGTTGCTCACGTGCATGCCGTGGGCGAGCGCGACGCGCTCGCCGCCCGACAGCAACTCGATGTGCATCCAGACGAAGCCGGATTGCTGCGTGGCGCCCTGGTTCGGGTCGTAGACGAAACGGCACGAGGCGACGCGGCCCGCCAGTCGCGCGCCGCCGGCGGCCGGGCAGCCGGCCGGATAGGCGGCGTCGAAGGCACGCACGAGGCGCAGCAGTTCGCCCGTGCCGTTGCCGTCCGCTTCGCCGGCATTCCGGCAGACATAGAACACCGCCGGCTCGTTGCGATCGACGACCTGGAAGCGCCCGCCGTCGTAGCCGGCCGGAAACTGCGTCGCCGCCGCCAGCGTGATCCGGCCGACGCCCACGGCCGCGCCGCCCGGCACGGGCGGGCTGTTCCAGGCGGCGACCGTGCCGCGCGTGGCGCCGCTGTAGACGCCGCCCGTCTCCTGGTTGCCGATGACCACGAAATCACCCGCGACGGGGGCCGCCGCCAGCGGCGAGAGCACATCGAAGGCATTGTCGGGGCCGGTGCTGTCGAGCGGGTCGGCGTTGGCATTGGCGATGTCCGCCGCGCGGCGGAACAGGCCGCCGCTCTTGGTCGGAACCAGTTCGAAGCACTGGTCGCCGGGTATCCGGATGGAGTTGGGCACGGCCCGCCGTACCTCGCGGCCGATCCGGCGCAGCGCCGTGTCGGCGGTGTCGCTGAGTTCGGCGCGACGGCGGGTGTCGAAGTAGGCGTCGACCGCCGGCTTGAAGAACACGGCGATGGCGGCGGCCATCACGCCCGTGATGATGATCACCAGCACCAGTTCGAGCAGGGTGAAGCCGCGGGCGCGACGCATCGTCAGGCCGCCCAGTCCGTCCGGTAGCCGGTCAGCGTCAGCGTGTCGCCGCCGTGGCTGACGGTGACGACGATGCGCTTGGCGGCGACGCCATTGGGGAGATTGGCGGCCGTCACGGCCACGGCCACGCCGTAGGCCGCCAGCGAGGCCATGGCGTTGCCGTCGATGTCGCACACCGCCGCGGCGGCATAGCCGTTGTAGTCGTCGACGTCGTTGTAGGTGTTGCGCGCGCAAGCGGCGGGCGCGGCGTTGGCGGCCGGGGCGAAGGGCTTGAGCCGCGTCTCCTCCATCATCTCCTCGGCGATGGCCAGCATCTGCTTGCGCACCAGCGGATCGGCGGAACGGAACACGGCCTGATTGAACGCCACGAGGATGCCGGCCAGCCCGATGCCGACGACGGCGATCGCCAGCACCAGTTCCATCAGCGTCATGCCGCGCTGCGCGGCCTCGCGTTCAGTCGACAAGGCCGGTGGCTCCATGGACCGTGAGCGAAGCCTGCCCCGTGACGGCGAGGACGAAATCCGTCGGGTTGGCGCCGGCGCCGTCGCTGGTGACGGTGCCCGAAGGCTGGAAATACAAAGGCCCGGCCGGCGCCGAGCCGAGAATGGTCGCGGCCGACGGCGCCGCGGCGGCCGGCAGGGCGCCGGCCGGGCCGGCCATGGGATTGGCGCAGGCGACGTCGCCGAAGGCGGTGGCAACCGCGAGGTCGAGGCGGCCGGGCGCCACGCTGGCGCACACCAAGCGGCGCTGCGCCACGGCTGACTTTTGCGCGAAGCGCAGCGCGGCGCCGACACGGTCGCGGAAGCCGAGCTGGCCGAAGCCAGCCGTCTGCTGCAAGCGCGGCAGCGCGACGAAGCCGAGGATGCCGAGCAGCACCAGCACGGCGATCAATTCCACCAGCGTGAAGCCCGCGGCGGCGGCGCGGCGGCCCAGGCGAGCCATCAGTACATCTCCCGGTTGTACACGCCCTTGCGGCCCTCGGGACTGAAGACGCCGAAGGTGGCGATGGCCGAGGGGTCGTTGTCGTAGGTCGTCGCGCCCGGCCAGCGGCCTTGCAGCCAGGGCAGGCCGGCGCCGGTGGCGGCGCAATTGACGCCGTGGTCGGTGCCCAGATCGGCGCAGACATTGACGCTGCCGGGGCCGGCGGGCGTCAGGACGATCTGGCCGGCGCCGCCCGCCAGCGTGCCGGGCGCGGTGATGCCCCAGCCGGCGGCGGGGTTCTGGCGCAGGTTGCCGGCCGCCAGCGCCGTGCAGGTGTCGTCAGCGTTGCGCAACCATGACTGGCCGGTCCAATACTGCGCCTCGACCGGCATCCTGAGCGGCGATGCGTAGCCATGGACGTTCGCCAGCCGCAGGCGGCCGATCCTCACCAGCGTCGTCGCCTCGCTGCCGCCGGCCGAGGATACGCCATCGGCATCGACGGCGCGCGGCTTGATGGTGGCTGGCGCGTGGTCCGGCGTCGCGCGCGTGAAGGTGTAGGCCGGGGTCAGGTTGGCCACGCCGCCCGTGAATGCCGTGGCCGCGTGGCTGGCCGGCGCCAGGCTGCCGCCGGTGACGCCGTTCGCCTCGGAGAACGTCAGCACCTGGGCGAACGACTGGCTGTAGTTCCGGGTGGTGGCGTTGGCGGCGTTGCGGGCGGTAATCCGCAGGTCGAAAGGCTGGGCCGAATAGGTGAAGCCGCCGGCTTGGCAGCCGTGCGTGATCGCCTCGTCGAAGTGGTGCGGAATGAAGCGGCCGAAATGATCGGTGGGGCTGATGTTGGCGATCAGGCAGCCGATCCGGCCCGTGGCATCGACCGTGTTGCCATATGAGCCGGCGATGCAGTCGCCATTGCCGACATCGCCGGAATACGCCACGTAGCTGGTGTCGTATATGCCGGCGCCGCGCAGACGGAAATAGCCAGCCTCGTCATAGACGAAATTGGTGCCGGCGGCACCGTTGCCGGTGCCGATCGTCGCCGGCGTGGTGAAGTAGCCGAACACGGTGCCGACACCGCCGGCACGCCCGCCGGCCGGGGGCGACAGCCATTCGGCCTTGCCGCCGTCGAAGTTGGGCACGCCATCGTAGCCCGAGGTGGACGTATCCGCCGCCAGATCGAACGTGGCGCCGGTCACGATCCTGGGCGTGGCGGTCGAATTCGTTCCGGTGCTGTCGGCGTTGGCGTTCGAGGTCACGGTGAACTGCGCCGGCCGTATCGAAAACGCATCGGGCGCGCAGACGGTGACGGCAGGCGAGCAATTGCCGGCGCCGCAAACGAACTGCACGCGCACATCGCGATAGGCGCGCCGGTTCGGAGCGACCGAGGCGAACGCGGTCGACGGCACGGTGACGCTGGCCCGCCCCCCGGCGAACGACACCGAGCCGAGACCGATGGTCGCAGTCTGGCTGGTCGGGCAATTGGTGGTGCCATTGAGTGTCGGGGTGTTGGTATTGGCCAGCAGATTGACGGTCACCGACCTGTTGAACGGCGCATCGCGCAGGCCGGAACTGTTGAGCGCCACCAGGTCGAGTTGGAATGCCGTGTCGGCCAGCTTGGTGAACAGGCGGCCATAGGCATTCGACCCGGCGACCGGCGTACAGCGCGGCGAGGAAGGTTCGCAGGCGTTGAACTTGCCGATGCCGCACGCGGCGATGGTGAGCGCCGGACTCTCCTGATCGCTGTAGGTGCCGTCGGTGGCGTGCGCCGTCACGCTGCCGGCGGGATGCGTCAGGGCCAGCACCACTTTCGATTCGCTGACGAACTGATAGGTGGCGTTGCCGCTGTCTGGCGCGCCGCCGACCAAGGTGCCGCGCCCGCTGAGCAAGGACCAGGTGCCGGTGCCGGTCGACGTGCTCAGATTGACGGCGCCGGAAACAGCGATGGCGGTGTGATCGAGGGCATGGGCGGTGACGGTGACCTGCGGCGGCAGGCAGGCGGGCGCCGAACCGGCATGGCTGATGGCGAAATGGTTGAGGCACAGCGTCTTGATCTGGGTCATCACCTGCGCCACCTTGCTCGCGGGCGCTTCGTAATTGAAGACGTTCACCTCGTCGATGAGGCCGTCGGCCGAGCTCAGCGTTCCGCCCTGCCCGGCCAGTCCGGAACGCGAGCCGCCCAGGTACAGCGTGCCGATCTGCGGCGACAGGGTCAGCGTCGTCGAGGTGAAGGCCGTCGTGGCCCGCAGGACGCCATCGACATAGATCCGCAGCCGGTCGTTGTTGCCGCCGGTGAGGTTGTTGAACGTCCATGTGATGGCGACATGCTTCCAGGTATTGGCGGCCACGGCCAGCGCCGGCGTCTCGGCGACACGGACGTTGTTCGCGCTGTCGGTGACCACGAGGCGCAGCTTGCCGGCGTTGGCCCCGGTGCCGCCGCGGCGGACCAGGAAGAACCACTGGTTATTGACGGTGGTGGCGTCGAGCAACTGGACGTCCTGCGTCCCCGCGCCCGACCAGGCGGAGTTGCCCTTGTACCAGAAGGCGATCATGCCGGCATTGCCGATGCCGGCCACCGGCGTCGCGGTGTCGATGGCATTGTTGCCGGCCGCCGGGATGTCGGCGCCGCGGCACACCTTGCCGAAAGCCGTGGTCTGGGCCGCGCCGACCGCGTTGCCGTTACGGTTGCCGCCACTCGAATCCATCACCTGGCCGGCGCCGCTCCATGCCGCTTCCTCCATGCGGTATTCCAGCACCGGATGGGGCGTGAAGAAGCGGATGGCGGTGTTGGGCGCCGGGTAGCCCACCGAAGGCGCCTCGTAATCGGTGGTCGACACCTGCCAGCCGACCTGGCCGGTACTGGCGCCCGGACCTGGAATGTCGGTGCCGAACTGGTAGATGAAATCGCCGTCTTCCTGCACGATGATCTGGATGTTGTAGCTGCCGGTGGTGGTGCTGGCGGCCGCCCATTCGGGAACGTTGTTCCAGGTCGCGACGAAGCGGCGGTTCGGCGAGGCGCCGATCGTCGCGTAGCTGACGAAGCAGGCATTGGCGCCGGTGCGGCTGGTGCAACTGGTGCTGTATCCGGCCGCGTCCGACCTCAGGGTGGGATCAAGATCGTTGCCGAAGATCCGCATCGTGTAGTTGAGGCCGGCATTGGGGATGGGCAGCTGCGTCACCGGGCTGCCGTAGCCGCAGGTGGTGTTGTCGTAGGCCGGCGATGTATTGGCGAACTGCAAGCGGCCGTTGCTCATGATGCGCACGCCGTCGAACGTCCGGTCGCCGTAGAAGAAGTTGAAGCCCAGGGGAATGATGTCGCTGATGGTGTCGTCGATCACCGGCGGCACGGTGCCGCAGGCCGACGCCCCGAGCGTGCCATTGAACTTGTACGGCGTGGTGTTGTGGCCAACCTGGGCATGGCTGCTGGCGTCGATCCAGGCGAAGGTCGCCGCCGTGTTGGCGTAGGTCGCCGCGCCCGCCACGCCGGACGCCAAGGCCAGCGTGGCGGCGAGCCATGCGTCCCGCCAACGGATCGTCATGTCAAGCCGGCCAGCGCGGCCCTGGGGCGCCGCACCCGCCGTTCCGGGCGCTTATCGGGCGCAGATCACCGTGGCGTTGGCCGGCGTCACGCCCGCGCCACGCGGCGTCACGGTACAGGTAACCGAGACGTTGGCGCCGCTGCAATCGCCGGCGCCGCCGACCTGGAACTCCTGGTCGTTGGCGGGCGCGGCCGCCACCAGCGTCACGCCGGTGACGAAGGGCTGGAGTATCGCCGCCGTGCACACGTTGGCGGCATTGACGGCGATGCCCGCGGCATTGCCGGCCGAGCGCGCCGCGAAGTTGATCGAGGTCCCGGAGGCGATGGATCCGGCCACGCCCTGCGCCGACGAATTGCGGGCATCGGTGGACAGGTCGATGAATCTCGGCAGCGCCGTCGCGGCCAGGATGCCGAGGATGACGATGACGACGATCAGCTCGATCAGAGTGAAACCATTTTGCATGAACTTGCTCATGAAAGCCTCCTATGACAACGAGAATATCCGGCCTCAGCAGCCATCCGTGGCGACATTGAGTTCCGGTGCGACGATGACCCCGCCCTTGAGCGCGGCCTCCAGATAAGTGACCCGGCAACCCGGCGCCCTGCCACCACTGACTTCGAAGCCGCGGCTCGGCACGACGATGCCCAGGCTGTTGGCGGCCTTGCCGTCGCTGGCGACCAGGCCGTCCGCGGCGAGATTGATATCGGCCGCGACATCGATGCCTTGAGCGCTGGCCGTCGGAAAATGATTGACGATTATCACACGATGACCATCCATGACCACCACCGGCGGCTGGCTGCGGCAGTCGTCGCCGGCCGACGGCGCCGTGCCGGCCAGGTCCAGTTCGCAGCGCGCCCGGGCGAGGGCCATCGCCGAGCGCAGGCCGCCGTACAGCGCGTTGACCTTGGCGACGCGGGCATCGCGCTGGGTCTCGATCAGGCGCGGCAAGGCCACCGCCGCCAGCACGGCGATGATGGTGATGACGATGATCAGCTCGATCAGCGTGAAGCCGCGAAGCCGGCGCCGATGCCGTTGCGATGACCCGTTCATTGCTTGATCGCCACCTTGCCGAGGTCCCAGATGGGCAGGAAGATGCCCAGCGCCAGCACCAGCACCAGGATGCCGAGCAGGACGATGAGGATCGGCTCGATTTGCTGCGACAGCGTCTTGAGCTCGTACTCGACTTCACTTTGGTACATGCCGGCGATTTCTTCCATCATTTCGTCGATGGTGCCGGACTCCTCGCCGACCGCGATCATTTGCAGCACCACCGGCGTGAACACGCCCGTGCCGATGGCGGCGCGCAGGATGGACTCGCCGCGCTCGACGCCGTTGCGCATCTGCTCCACCTTGTCGGCGACGAAGGCGTTGTCGACGGTCTGTCCCACGGTGTTGAGCGCCTGTATCAGCGGCACGCCGGAACGCAGCGCCAGGGCGAAACTGCGGCCGAAACGGGCCAGTGTCGCCTTGCGCACGATCTTGCCGGCGACGGGAATGCCCAGCTTGAATCCATCCCAGGCGCGCCGCCCGGCCGGCGTGGCGATCCAGGCGCGGAACGCGAGCGCCGCCATGGCCAGCACGGCGAGGATGACGTGCCACCAGTCCACCGAGAACTCCGAGAAGCCTATCAGGATACGGGTCAGCGCCGGCAGTTCGGCGTTGAAGCCCTGGAAGACCTTGGCGAACGTCGGAATGACCCAGACATTCACCACGAACAGCGCGACCGCCATGGCGGCGATGACGAAACTCGGATAGCGCAGGGCGGCCTTGACCTGCTCGCGCATGAAGCGCTCGAACTCCATGTGGTCGAACAGGCGCAGGAAGATCTCCTCCAGGCGACCGCTCATTTCGCCGATCCGGACCATGGCCAGATAGAAGTTCGAGAAGGCTTGCGGGTGCCGGCTCAGCGATGCCGAAAGCTCGTGGCCGCTTTCCAGGTTCTGGCGCACATCGCCCAGCAGGCTCTTCATGGCCTGATTCTGACTCGACTCCTGCAAGCCCGCCAGCGCGCGCATGATGGGCACGCCCGCTTTCAGAAGCGTGTGCAGCTGCCGGGTGAACAGCAGGATCTCGATGTGCCCGATCTTGTCGGCAAACCAGTCGATACCGGCGCCGCGCGCTGGCCTGCCGCTGGCGGGAGCCGCCTGTGCCGGGCGTATTTCCAGCGGCGTGACCCCCGTGCCGAACAATATGTCGGCCACGGCGGTGGCGGTATTGCCCTCGATCACGCCCTGAACGAGATCACCCCCTGCCTTGCGGCCACGATAGGCGAAGGCGGGCACCGATCAATGCTCCTCGAACTGGCTGGACACGCGCATCGCCTCGTCCACCGTGGTCCGTCCGGCGATGGCGAGCCTCACGGCATCGCGCCGCAAGGTGTTGCCGGCCATCTGCTCGCGCCCGGCCTGGATGAACTCATTGGGATCGCCATGGTTCACCGCCTCGACCAGCGCGCCGGACATCTCGATGAACTCGTAGACCGCCTGCCGGCCCTGGTAGCCGGTATTGGTGCAGTGGGGACAACCGCGACCGCGGCGGAACCGGTGACCGTCCGTGGCGTCGCCCAGTTCGAGGCGCAGCCACGCACGCTCGTGCGGCAGCAAGTCGTGTTGCTCGGCGCAGTTGTCGCAAACGACGCGGAGCAGGCGCTGAGCCAGCACCATCTGGATCGAGAGGGCCACCATGTAACGCGGCACCCCCATGTCGAGCAGCCGGATCGGGGTCGAAAGCGCATCGTTGGTATGCAGTGTCGACAGCACCAGATGGCCGGTCATGGCGGCGCGCATGCCGATTTCGGCCGTTTCCTGGTCCCGCATCTCCCCCACCAGAATGATGTCAGGATCCTGGCGCAACGCGCCGCGCAGGACGCGGGCGAAGGACAGGTCGATCTTGTCATGCACCTGCACCTGGTTGAGCCCGGGCAGGCGATACTCGACGGGGTCCTCCACCGTGATGATCTTCTTTTCCCGCGTGTTGAGCTCGTTCAGGCCGGCATAGAGCGTCGTCGTCTTGCCGGAGCCGGTGGGGCCGGTGACCAGGACGATACCCGACGGCCGATGAATGGCATCGCGGAACCGCTCCAGGACACGGGGCGGCATGTGCAGAAGGGCAAGGTCCATCAACGCGGCGTTCTGGACCAGCAAACGCATCACCACCGACTCGCCGAACTGGGTCGGCATCGTCGAGATGCGCACGTCGACCGGCTTGCCACGCAACTGTATGGCGAACCGGCCATCCTGCGGCAGCCGCTTTTCCGAGATGTCGAGGCCCGCCATCAGCTTGATGCGCAAGACCAGCGCGGTGGCGACCTTGCTGTCGGCCTCGGTCTGGAGATGCAGGATGCCGTCGATACGGAAGCGGATGGTCAGCGATTTTTCCTGCGGTTCGATATGAATATCGGAGGCGCGCATCTTCAACGCTTCCTCGAACACCGTGTTGAGCAGCTTGACGACGGGCGCGTCCTCGGCGCCCGGCGCCGCGCCAAGCACGGCGCCGAACTCGACCGGAATGCCGGACAACTCCTGCGTCAGTTCCCGGGCCAGCCCGGTGATCTCGTCGGTGCGGCGGTAGACGCGATCGAGCATCGGCATCAACTGGCTTTCGATGACCACGACCAGGTCGACGTCGCGCTTCACCAGCCGCAATATCTCGTCGTAGGCATTGATGTCGGTCGGGTCGGCGAAACCGACGCGCAGCCGGTCGTCATGCTCGTCGAGCACGATGGCGCGAAACCGGCGCGCTTGCGCTTCCGGCAGCAGCCGGATCAGTTCCGGGACGGGCTGGTGCGAACGCAGATCGACGAACTCGGCGCGCAGTTGACGAGCCAGCGCCCTGGCGATGCCTTCCTCGGTGACATGGCCGCCATCGACGACGATCCTGCCCAGTTTGCGTCCGGTACGTTTCTGCTCGTCAAGCGCATGCCCGAGTTGCTCGGTGGTGAGCAAGCCCTCCTGGATCAGCAAATCCCCCAGTCGTATGCGTTGCGGTGGCCTAGGCATTGGCTAACGAGCGATCATGACATCATATAAAACATGAAATAGATGATGCAGCACCATGATTTTTTGTGAAAAATAATACCAAATGCCTCGTGGCGCAAGGTTTTCGTCGCGGACCGCGGAATGGCGCGCCCACGGATGTGCAGTCAGAGCAACGGTTTGATCTGTTGCGCGGCAAGCAGTTTGCCCGAGGCCCATGACCGCAAATGGCCCAAGGTGCCGGACAGATTGGCCCAATCCTCGACGATCTGTCGCCCGAGCTTGTCCTGCTGCTCGGCTTCCGCCCGCATGTAGTGCTGAATCTGCTCATGTATGATTTCTCGCGCCCGTTGCTCCGCGGCCGTGGCGACGCGCCCCTGCGCATCGCGGCTGGCGAAGTCCTCGCTCAACCGATAGGGAAGGGAGATCCGCGACAGGCGGGAGAGTTCGCGCAAGGTGTCGGCGCGCTGGATCAAGGCAAGTCGCCCGTCGCAATGGGATGCGAAACGACGCGCCTCGAGACGCAGCACTGCCTGTTCTGCCGGATCGCCACGCGTCATGCCATCCGCCTCGGGAACTGGTTCACGAGAATCCTATACGAGAATCCATCGACGATGTTCCACATCATCCTGTTCCAGCCGGAAATCCCGCCGAACACGGGCAACGTGATCCGCCTGGCGGCCAACACGGGCTGCGCCCTGCATCTGGTGAGGCCGCTCGGCTTCGACATCGACGACCGCTCGCTGCGTCGCGCCGGGCTCGATTACGCCGAATTCGCCACCATGACGGTCCATGACGACTGGGAAACATGCCTGGCGCGGCTCGGCGAGCGGCGACTGTTCGCCCTCAGCACCCGGGGCACGGTACGCCACGACGCGGCGGCATTCCGGCCGGGCGATGCCTTCGTCTTCGGCAGCGAGACGGCCGGGCTGCCGGCCGAAATGTTGCAAAGCTTCCCGCCGCCACGGCGCCTGCGCCTGCCGATGGTTTCCGGCAATCGCAGCCTCAACCTGTCCAATGCGGTGGCCGTGCTGGTCTTCGAGGCCTGGCGCCAGCAGGGCTTCGCCGGCGGCCAGTGACGGCATCTATTCGGTCCTGGTGTCGCGCCCCATCAGGCGGTCGACCACGTCGGCGGCGCGGATCTCGCCATCGAGCACGGCGCGGATCGCCTCGGCGATCGGCATCTCGACCCCGAGCGCCGCCGCCCGGCGGGTGACTTCGTGTGTGGTCATGACGCCCTCGGCGACATGGCCGAGTTCCTTCTGGATGGCTTCGACCGACCGGTTCGAGGCCAGCGCCAGGCCGACGCGGCGATTGCGGGACAAGTCGCCGGTGCAGGTGAGGATCAGATCGCCCAGACCGGCCAGGCCCATGAAGGTTTCACGCCGGGCGCCCAATGCGACGCCGAAGCGGGTGATCTCCGCCAGGCCGCGCGTCATCAGCGCCGCGCGGGCATTCAGGCCGAGGCCGAGGCCGTCGCAGATGCCCGTCGCGATGGCCAGGACATTCTTCACCGCGCCGCCGACCTCGGCGCCGACGATGTCGTCGTTGGCGTAGAGGCGCAGACGCGGGGTGTGCAGCGCCTCGGCCATGGCCCGCGCGAAAGCGAGGTCTGGCGAAGCCAGGGTGATGGCGGTGGGCAGCTTCCTGGCGACTTCCTCGGCAAAACTCGGCCCGGTCAGAGCGCCGCGGGTTGCCGCCGCCGGCGCCACTTGGGCCACGACCTGGTGCGGCAACAGGCCGGTGCCCGCCTCGAGGCCCTTGCACACCCAGAGGAACGGCATCCCGGCCGGGGCGACCTTGGCCACGGTATCGCGCAATCCGGCCATCGGCGTGGCGATGACGGCGAGTTCCGCGCCGCCCAGCGCCAGCGATGCGTCACTGGTGATATCGAGGTCATCGGGAAGGCGATGGCCGGGCAGGAATTCCTGGTTTTCCCGGGCCGCGACCATGGCCTCGGCATGCGCCGGCAACCACGTCCAAAGCCGGACTTGATGGCGTCCGGCGAAAGCCAGCGCCAATGCCGTTCCCCAGGCGCCGGCGCCGAAGACGGCAAGCCTCATGGGTTACAGGCCCCAGATCTGGCTGGCCTTGACAAAGCCCTGCTGGCCATCGCGATGCCGGACCTTGGCCCAGCCGGCGGGACCCGGCTCGACGAGATCGAGCAGGACTTCATGGTCCGCCTCGAAGACGACCGCCGCACCCTCTTCCGGCGCGGCGCGCACCTGGGCACGATCGGACTTCACCATCAGGCCGCGTTTTTCCGAGAGCAGGCGCTTCTCGATCCACGCCAGTTCGCCCTTGACATCGCGCACCTTGATCCAGGTGTCCAGGGCCACGACCAGTTCGACCGGCGTGCCGCGGGCAATCGCGAACAAGGGCTTGGCCTGCTGCGAGGGCGCGTCGTACATCACGGCCGGCTCGATGACGGTGCGGAAATCGAGCGCCGCCGCCGGCGCCGACATCGCCAACCCGACGACCGCGATCAGCCAGTGCCTGACGCGCGCCATGGCCCGATGGCTACTGGACGGGAACCTCGTGGGGACCCTGCTCCTGCTCGAGACGCTGACGGTAGATCGCCTCGAAATTGACCGGCGCCAGCAGCACCGGCGGAAAGCCGGCACGCACCACGGCGTCCGAAATCGACTCGCGCGCATAGGGGAACAGGATGTTCGGGCAGGCCACGGCGACGATCGGCTCGATTTCCTCCTGCGGCACGTTCTGGATGACGAAGATGCCCGCCTGCGCGACTTCGACCAGGAACTGGGTTTTCTCGCCGATCTTGGCGGTGACGGTGATGCTCAGCACGACCTCGAACGTCCCCTCGCCCACGGTGTTGCCGCTGGAACCCATCTGGACGGAAATCTGCGCGGCATCGCGCTCGAGGAAACACTGGGGGGCGTTGGGCAGTTCAAGCGAAAGATCCTTGACGTAGATCTTCTCGATGCTGAAAACCGGTTGCTGGTCGCTCATGACGGATCGAAGCCTGGAAGTGAGGAAGAGCGTGGATTCTACCCCAGGCACCCGCGCCCGGCGGTCCGCCGGTCGACCGTCGGCGCGCCCGCCCGTTCAGGCGGCGAGCAAGGGATCGAGCCTGCCTTGCCGGTCGAGGTCGTGCAGGTCGTCGCAACCGCCGACGTGGGTGTCGCCGATGAATATCTGCGGCACCGTTCGCCGCCCGGTGCGCGCCATCATTTCCTCGCCGCGCGCCGGTTCGAGGTCGATGCGAATCTTCTCGATTTCGACGATGCCCTTGCGCTTCAGCAACTGCTCGGCGCGAATGCAGTACGGGCAAACGGCGGTGCAGTACATGACGATATGCGGCGTGGCCATGGCGGTTCCTTCGCTCAACTCCTGGTCGTCACCGGCAGGCCGGCGCCGGTCCACGCGCCCAGGCCGCCGGAAAGATTGAAGACGCGCTCGAAACCGGCCCGCTTCAGGGTGCTGCACGCCGAGGACGAGCGATTGCCGCTGGCGCAGCAGATGATCACCGGCCGACTCTTGAATTTCTCGAGTTCGCTGAGGTGCTTGTCCAGTTGCCCGAGTGCGATGTGGCGGGCGTTGGGAATATGGCCCGCCGACCACTCGTTCGTTTCGCGGACATCGAGCACCACCGCGTCCTCGCGATTGATCATCAGTGTCGCCTCGGTCACCGAAACGCCCTTGCCACCGCTCGAACGCACGATCGAAACCAGCAGCATGGTGCCGCTGATGACGGCCGCCATGACCCACATGATGTTCTGCTGCACGAAATCCATTCAAGCTCCCTTGCTCTTGATGCCGCCGGAGGCGCTGATACCGCAGAACACCTCGCGCATCATCCCGATCAGTTGCAAAGTCCGCGGATCGACGACGCGATAGTAGACCCGATTGGCATCCTTCCGCGTTTGTAGCACGCCCTTGTCGCGCAGGATGCCGAGATGCTGGGAGATGTTGCTCTGCGACGTGCCCACGGCTTCGACGATGTCCTGCACGCAAACCTCGGCGGCGCCGACCACGCACAGGATCTTCAGGCGCAAGGGATGGGAAATTGCTTTCAGCGAACGCGCTGCCATCTCGATGTGTTCCTGCTGGTCAATGAGGCCGTCTATGGCGTTGGTGCCCATGCCGTTACCCTTGCATTCCGGACAATGCGAATATTATAGAATATTGTTTTTGCACTGCGACGATTGATTGTTTCCACGACTTCCATGCACACGCGGCGCCAAGTCTCGAACAGGGTATCGTCATGCTCAAGCCCGTCCTGCTCCGGCTTGGGAAATCCGTCCGGAACGAGGCGGAACGCCATGGAGGCGGTTGCCAATCGAGGCAAGGCGAAGTAGCCGCCGGGCTCTGGCCGTCGCCGCGGCAGCGTTCCTGCTGGTCGGGTTCGCCGGCACGGCCGACGCCGCGCCGACGACGGCGCGCAAGCGTGAACTGTCGCGGCAGCAGGACGAACTGCACGGACGCATCGACGCCTTGCGGCGCGACCTGGCCAAGAGCGAGGAATCCCGCGTCGATCTTGCCGAACAACTGCGCGCAACGGAGACGGCCATATCCGCCGCCAACCGGGAACTGCATCGTCTCGCCGATCGGCAGCGCGCGACCGACGGCGAGCTGCGCGAACTCGAAAGTCAGTCGCGGCGGCTCGCCGAGCAGAGCGCGGCCCGGCAACGGCAGCTTTCGCGACTGCTCTACCGCCACTTCACGCGCGGCGAAAGCGACGCGTTGAGCCTGCTGCTCGGCGGCCGCGACCCGAACCAGGCCGCCCTGGACCATCAGTTCCGCAAGCGTCTGTCGGTCGCCCAGGCCGAGGTGATCGCCGACTTGCGCGACAAGGCGCGGGAGAAGCAACGGCTCGGCGAACTGACGCGCCGCAAGGGCGAGGAACTCGCCGTCATCGAACAGGCGCGCAAACAGGCGCGCGCCAGCCTGGTTGAACAACAAGGACAGCGCCGGGAACTGCTGGCCAGGACCGCCGACCGCATCAAGGCGCAGCAAAAGGAAATCGGCACGCTGCGGCGGAACGAGCAGCGACTTGCCACGCTGATCGAGACGCTCGGCAGATCGGCCCGCAAGGCCGCCCGCCCGGCGCCGCGGCCGCCGGGCGCGAAGGAAGCGCCCATGCCGCCGACCCGGCGCGCCGCCGATCCGCCCGCGAGTCCCCCCGCCGCTTTCAGGGGCAAGCTGATGCTGCCGGTGCGCGGTGAAATCACCGGTCGTTTCGGCCGGCCCCGGCCCGAGGGCGGCGCCGCCTGGAAAGGGCTGTTCATCCGCGCGCCGGAGGGTGCCGAGGTCAGGGCGGCGGCGGCGGGCCAGGTGGTTCACGCCGACTGGCTGCGCGGCTACGGCAACCTGCTGGTGCTCGACCATGGCGATGGCTTGCTGTCGGTTTACGGCAACAACGAGTCCCTGCTGCGGGAGGCGGGCCAGACCGTCAAGGCCGGCGAGGTGGTCGCCACGGTCGGCAACACCGGTGGCAACACGGAATCGGGTTTATACTTTGAACTCAGGCAACAGGGGCAGGCGTTCGACCCGCTGCGGTGGGTAGACCTGCGCTGAAGCCGTCTTCCCGGAGCATCCATGCGCGGCAAATTGCAGCAAATCGCTCTCGTCATGCTGGGACTCGTCGCCGGCATCCTGATCAGCGTCAATTATTCGGCGATCGCCCAGCGCGAGGCCATCGGTCCCCTGCCGGTCGAGGAACTGCGCACGTTCGCCGATGTATTCGGCGCCATCAAGCAGGGCTATGTCGAGCCGGTCGAGGACAAGAAGCTGATCACCTACGCGATCAGCGGCATGCTGTCGAACCTGGACCCCCACTCGGCCTACCTCGACGCCGATGCGTTCAAGGACCTCCAGGTCAGCACGCAGGGCGAATTCGGTGGCCTGGGCATCGAAGTCGGCATGGAAGACGGCTTCGTCAAGGTCGTCGCCCCGATCGAGGACACGCCGGCCTATCGCGCCGGCATCAAGGCCGGCGATCTGATCATCAAGCTCGACGACATGGCGGTCAAGGGTTTGACGCTCGCCGACGCGGTGAAGAAGATGCGCGGCAAGCCGAAGACCTCGATCCGGCTCACCGTGGTGCGCAAGGGCGAGAGCAAGCCGCTCGAGTTCGAGATCGTCCGCGACAAGATCAAGGTGCAAAGCGTCAAGTCGAAGATCGTCGAACCGGGCTACGGCTACCTGCGCGTCACCCAGTTCCAGGAGGAGACCACGGCCGATGTCGCCCGGCATCTGGCCAAGCTGTTCAAGGATACCGACAAGGACGGCAAGGCAGTGCCGCTCAAGGGGCTGGTGCTCGACCTGCGCAACGATCCGGGCGGCCTGCTCAACAGCGCCATCGGCGTCTCCGCCGCCTTCCTGCCGCCG
>CAZRRI010000011.1:0-49592 GCA_964602565.1 uncultured Rhodocyclaceae bacterium
TTGCCGGTGGCGCGCGGACCTTCGAAGACCAGCCAGCTCTGCTTGCCGTAGTGCGGCAGGCCACGCTCCAGCGCCTTGAGCGCGGCGGCGTCGCGGGCGGCGACGACGGCGTAGGAGCGGCCCTTCGGATCGCGCCCCGCCCAAACCTGCGCGCTGCCGCGCGGGGCGACGACATCCGGGCGTGGCGGCAGATTGTTCCTTGCCAGCCAGGCATCGACCGAACCGCCCGTGCCGACGATCAGCATGGCGCCGTTCCCGGGCGGCGCTTCGGCGATGACCGGTTTGGCGTCGAGCAGCCGCGCCGAGAGCGCCAGCGCCGCGGCGCGCACTTCGGAATCGGCGTCGACCACGACCAGGCCGGCTTTCGGCGCCACGAACACTTCGCGCAGGATGGGCGGAAAGACGGCCGGATCGACGCGCCGCCAGACGCGGAAGTCGGGATCGGCGCCCGTGAAGGGCGGCGCGCCGGGCTGCTGTATCCACTGGCGGAAGAACGCGGCCTGCGACTGGCCGGCGGCATCCGAAAACGCGGCTTCGAGATCGGCCCAGCTCGCGGTGCGGAAGCGCTTTCGCTCCCAGAGCAGGCGCAGGCCGCGCTCGAAGGCGTCGCGGCCGATCCGGTCGCGCAGCATCAGGAAGACCATCGCGGCCTTGTTGTAGCCGATGATGGAGGAGATGCCGTGACGGCGGGAGGTGAAATCCTTCAGCGCGAAATCCTCGCCCGGCGGCACGGCCGCGTAGTCGCGCAGCCAGCCCATGCGCATCTCCCGCGCGGCCGCCTCCGACTCGTCCTCCTTGTAGGCGTAGTCGGCGAGGAAGGTGGTGAGCCCCTCGGACCAGTTGCCGCTCTGCCAGTCGGGATAGACGCCGTTGCCCCACCAGTTGTGCAGCACTTCATGGCCGAGCGAGGTGGCGCGGATGAAAGGCAGCTTGAGCACGTCGCGGCCGAGATAGGTGAGCGTGGGCATGCCGAAGCCGGTCGGCGTGGGGCTGGAGACGACGCTGAACATGCCGAAGGGGTAGTCGCCGATCAGCCTGCCGTAGCGCTCGATGTAACGTGCCGAATCGTCGAGGTAGCCTTGTGACAGCGTCGTGAGTTCGGCATGAAACCACGTGCGGATGCGGATGTCGCGGCCGCCGAGCTTGAGCGTGCGCTCGCCGGTCGAATAAGGCCCGGCCATGAGATGGATGCCGTCGGCCGGATGCGGAAACTCGAATTCGGCGCGGTAGCCCTCGGCGCTGTCCGATTCCTTGATGAGATCGCCCTCGACCAGCCCTTTCTGGCCGGCTGGCAGATTGACGGCGACGCGGTAGGTGAACGGCGTGCCGGTGTCCGGATACCAGCGCGAGGCGGCGGGCAGGAAGCTGCCCTCGGGCGAGGCCACCGGCGTGCGGTCGGCCAGCGCCTGCCGATGGTCGAGCGCCGCCAGCGGCTCGAGCATGGCCCGGTAGGCGATCTCGATCCGCTTGCCGCCGCCGGGCACGCGGTAATGACCCTGGAATCGCGGCAACTTCGCCGTCTTGCCGTCCACGGCTATCGAGGTGATCTCGAATTCCGGCGCGAGCACGAATCCCTTCAGGCCGGCATCATCGGCGAGGCGGGCGGTGGCGCTGAACTGGCGCGTGGCGGGGTCGAGCCGAATGTCGAGATCGAGCCGGGGCAGGGCCATGGCGGCGAGCGGCCAAAGCAGCAGCACTGGCAGCAGCGCCGGCGGCAGGCGTTTCATCCTTCGGCCGGGAAGCGGGCGATGATCTCGAGTTCGTCGCCGCCGCGCCGGATTTTCAGCGGCAACCAGGTGCCCGGCGTCTGCCGCTGCACGAAATTGCGCAGCATCTGCAGGCCCGTCGAACGCTGGCCGGCGATGTCGACGATGATGTCGCCACTCTTGAGTCCGGCCTTGTCGGCAACGCTGCCGGCGGTCACTTCGGTGATTTTCAGATGGCCACTCTTTGCCGACTCGGTCGCGACGCCGAGCCGCGGCGCGGGACCGGCGGGTTCACGAACGACGTACACGGCGTCGGCGATGCCCTTGGCGATATGCCCGCAGGATATGCCCTGGTCCCAGGTGATCAGGCCGCTGACGCGTCTGATGGCGAAATCGGCCAGTTGATGGGCGACGCCGCGGCCGTGGCGGACGTGGCCGGCGCCGAGGATGCCGACCACCAGCGTGTCGGGGTTCCTGGTCAGGTGCCCGGCGATGCTCTGCGCGAAGGCGCGATCCCAGGCCGTCTGCGCCTCGACGAAGAAGGGGAAGGCCGCTTCGCCCCTTTCCCTGGACGGGTGGTGGTCGAACACCATCCGCAGATCCTTCAGGTATTCCGCGCTCGGTGCCGCCGGGCGGGTCACGCCTTCCTTCCGCGCCTCGGGCACGGCATCCCAGCCCTCCTTGCCGACGGCTTCCGGCAGGCCGCGTTCGACATTGAGCGCCAGCATCGGGATGCGGTTCATGCGCGCGAAGTGGAACAGCGGCAGGTAGTCGCGCGCGTCGAATGTCCAGACCTTGTCCCATTCGCTCTTCTTCAGAAGCTCGCGTTCCGGGAGCTTGCCGGCGACCCAGTCGTCGAGCACGGGCTGCATGCGGCGCGGGAACATCTCGAAGCCGATGGCCAGGTTCGGCCGCCTCGAATGCAGCTGCGCAAGCATGTGCAGCTGCCAGCGGTGGTCCTCGGCGCTGTCGTGCGCCTCGCCGAGCAGGACGACCTGCTGTCCGGCCAGGCGCTCCAGCAGCGCGTCGGCGGCGAGCGGCGCCGAAGTATCGGCCGGGTTCAGCCACTGCCCGGGCTGGCCACAGGTGGCGGGCGGGGAAGCCGAGCAGGCGCCCGACAGGGCGGCGACGGCGAGAAAGGCGGCGAGCGGGGCGTGGCGCATGGGCGAAGCTTAGCAATGAAAGTCCGGGGATACGAATAGCGGTCGACTATCGCCCGCTTCGGAAGGTTCAATTGGCCGGCCGCCGCGCGGCGACGTAGGATGGCGGCACGTGGCGTGTCGCCACGACTGACTTTCGGGGAGGGCGCGATGAACGAATCGGCGGCGCCGGCGCAGATGGCGGGCAGCGGCACGGTCGGCCGGCCCGGCTGGCGAATTGTCCTTTTCGACCATGCCCGCGGCCAGCGCCTTCTCGTTGCTGCTGCCGGGCATCGAGGCGGGCACCGAAATTCTCGGCCACAAGGGCCTCGCGGCCGGCGTGGTGGTTCTCGGCATGGCGCTCGGCGTGCTGCTGATGCTCGGCCTCGACGAATTCATGCCGCACCAGCACGACAGCACCGGCCCCTGCGGCGCCGGTTACGAGCGTTGCGGCCGCGTCTGGCTGTTCGTGTTCGCGATCGCCTTGCACAACCTGCCGGAAGGCATGGCCATCGGCGTGAGTTTCGCGCAGGGCGACATGACGGTCGGCCTGCCGCTGACGACCGCCATCGCATTGCAGGACATTCCGGAAGGACTGGCGGTGGCGCTGGCGATGAAGGCGGCGGGCTTCCGTGCGCCGCTGGCGGTGGGCGTCGCCATCCTCAGCGGCCTGCTGGAGCCGGTCGGTGCGCTGCTCGGCGTCGGCCTGGCCAGCGGCTTCGCCGTCGCCTATCCGGTCGGCCTCGGTCTCGCCGCCGGTGCGATGATCTTCGTCGTCTCGCACGAAGTCATTCCCGAAACGCACCGCAACGGCCACCAGAGCCCGGCCACGCTCGGCCTGATGGCCGGCTTCGCGCTGATGATGGTGCTGGATACGGCGCTGGGATGAAAAAGGGGCGCCCGAAGGCGCCCCGAATCAAAATCACGAGGCGAGGACTACTTCGCGAACGGTTGCGGCCGCGGCGTGGCGTCGGTCGATGGCGGCAGCACCGGCAGCGTGAAGTTCGGCTGGTCGCCGGTGAGCGTCTTCAGGAAGGCGACGACCCTGGCGTTTTCGTCCTTGCTGAACTTCTTGCCCAGTTGCAGGCGGCCCATGACGTCGACGGCTTCGGTCAGGGTATTGGCGGCGCCATCGTGGAAGTAGGGGTAGGTCATTTCCACGTTGCGCAGCGTCGGCACCTTGAAGTTGAAGCGGTCGGCGTCCTTGCCGGTGACGCCGGCGCGGCCTTCGACACCCTTGGTGTTGCCCTTGTACGGCTCGACGATGCCCATCTTCTGGAACGAAGAGCCTCCGACCGCCGGGCCGTTGTGGCAGGCGACGCAGCCGCTATCCTTGAACAGCTTGTAGCCGGCCTTTTCATCCGCGGTCAGCGCGTCCTGCTTGCCGAGCAGCCATTGGTCGAAGCGGGAGTTCGGAGTGACCAGTGTCTTTTCGAATTCGGCGATGGCCAGCGTGACCTGGTCAATGTCGATCTTGTCCTTGCCGAAGACGCTCTTGAATTCACGCACGTAGGCCGGAATCGATTCGAGCACGCCGAGGGCGAGGGTGTGCGTGAAGGCCATTTCGCCCGGGTTGGCGATCGGGCCGCCGGCCTGCGCCTTCAGGTCCGCGGCGCGGCCGTCCCAGAACTGGGCGACGTTGAGGCTGGAATTGAGTACGGTCGGCGCGTTGATCGGGCCTTGCTGCCACTTGTCGCCGATCGAGGTCGGGATGTTGTCGGTGCCGCCCATCGACAGGTTGTGGCAGGAGTTGCAGGAAATGAAGCCGGACTTGGACAGGCGCGGATCGAAATAGAGCTTTTTGCCCAGTTCGACCATGCCGAGGTTGATGTTGGCGGCCGGCTTGATCGGCTGGATGGGTTCGTCAGCCGCGGCCCAGGCGAGGGGGAGCCCGACGACCAGGAGGGAGGCGGCGATTGCAGGTAGTTTAAGTTTCATCTGATGCTCCTTTGCTAGAGTAAAAACCGCGCGCCGCCATGGATGGCGCGGCGCAAAAATATCCTTGACACGGAGCTGCAATTTACCCATACAATGCGAAGGGGTGTTGACGTAAGTCAATGATTTAATTGTAGTTTTTGCCTATAAGGCGTATAGTTGTTTTCTATAGGTCGCCCATGAAACTTTCTGCATTGCGGTATCTGGTGGCGTTTGCCAACGAAGGCTCCTTCAGTCGGGCGGCGGAGCGGTGTCATGTCACCCAGCCGACCTTGAGCGTTGCCCTGCAAAATCTGGAAGCGGAACTCGGCGTGGCGCTGATCGAGCGGACCAAGGGCCATGCCATGCTGACCGAGATCGGCTATCAGGTCGTCGGCCAGGCGCGCAAGGCACTGGACGAGGCACACCGGGTGGAACTGGTGGCGCAGCTCGGGAAGGACCCGCTGCACGGTGATTTCCGGCTTGGCGTCATCCATACCATCGGGCCCTACCTGTTGCCGGAGTTGATCGCCTCGCTGCGCGGAACGGCGCCAAATCTCCGGCTGTATATCGAGGAGAGCATGACCGCATTGCTTGCCGACCACCTGAAGTACGGAACGGTCGACGCGGCAATCATCGCGCTTCCGTTCGAGTTGCCCGGCATCAGAACGGAACCTCTCTACGATGAGCCTTTCCGCGTTGTCGTCCCCAAAGGGCATCCATGGGCGAAGCGCAAGATACTGAAGCCGTCGGACGTGGGAGGGGAACACGTGCTCGTGCTGAAAGCGGGAAACTGCTTCCGCGAGCAAGTGCTCGATGCCTGTCCCGATATCAGCCATGCGGAAGGTTCGGCCCATGAAGGGCATTCGATCGAAACCGTGCGCTGCATGGTGGCATCCGGCTACGGAGTGTCCGTGCTACCCGCGGGATCGCTGTCCGGCATCTACAGGAACGACATCGTGGTTTCGATTCCGTTCGAGGAGCCAGCCCCATCCCGACGGGTCGCCGTGGCCTGGCGCCAGGGCTTTACCCGCCCGCAGGCGATCGAGGCGATCATCAAGGCGGTGAAGATGATCGACAACGACAGTTATCGCCCCGTGGGACGAAGCGGTGTGACGGGCGGGTGATCGAGGGCAGGTCCTAGATCAGTTCGCCGCGCGCGGTCGGCACCACGCCGCCGCCGACCTCGATAGACGGACCGTCGTCGGCCCGGCGGGCGCGCAGTTGGACGAGCGAGGGACGGCGGACTTCGTGACCCTGCTCGATGCGCAGCGACAGATCGCCCGTGCCGAGCAGACCATGACGCAGCAGATAGGCGCCCAGGAAGGCGGCGCCGTTGCCGGTGGCCGGATCCTCGCGGACGCCGTGGGCCTCGAAGAAGAAACGGGCGGACAACTGGTTGCGCGGGTCGCGCGTTTCCCGGCAGAACGCATAGACCAGCGGCGGGAAACCTTGGGCCGCCAGCGCCTGGTAGACGCCGAGATCGAGCGTGCATCGGCGCAATGCCGCCAGGCTGCGCAAGGGCACGACCATGGCCGAGGTGCCGGCGCCGCATTGCTGCACCGGGCCGGCCGGATCGATGTCCTCGGGGGACAGGCCGAGCGCGGCGGCGATGGGCTCGCGATCGCAGGTCGGTCCCAGGGTGACCTTCGGCGCGGTGAACCAGCAGGTTTCCCGGTCCCCGGCGGTTTCGAAGGCGACGGGGACCGCGCCCACCTTCAGATCGAGGGTCACGGATGCCATCGGTCTCGGGCTCTCGTGGCGGATCACCCAGGCCGTGCCGAGGATCGGATGGCCGGCGAAGGCGATTTCGCGCGCTGGCGTGAACATCCGCACCGGATGGCTGCCGTCGGCGTTGGCCGTCGCGCCGACGAAGGTGGTTTCGGAATAATTGATCTCGGCGGCGATGGCCTGCATCTGCTCGGACGACAGGCCGTCGGCTCGCGTCACCACGGCCAGCGGATTGCCCGCGTAGCGCCGTTCCGCGAAGACGTCGACGATATGGAGGGTACCCAGCATGACGGTTGCCGGCGCGGTGCTCAGATACCCGGCATGCCGACGAAGCCGGGCAAGGCCTTGATGCCGGCCACCCAGCGCAGGATGCCGGGGCAGGGCGAGATGTCCACGCCGCCTTCGCCGGCGACGGCGACGTAGGGAAAGCAGGCGATGTCGGCCACGGTGGGTTCCCTGCCTGCCAGCCAGGAGTGGCATCCCAGGCGGGATTCGAGCACGGCCAGCGCGCGACGGCCGGTATCGCGAGACGAGTCGAGATCGCCCGCGATGCCGAACTTGACGATGGCCCGCGCGCGGAACAGGCCGTCGAGAATCTCGTTCTGCGCGAGTTCTAGCCATTGCATGACTTCGGCGAGTCGTGCCGGCGCTTCCGGCAGCCAGCGCCGGGCCGGGTCGTGGCGCGCCGCCAGGTAGCAAAGGATCGCCGTCGAGCCCCAGAGTACGAGATCACCGTCCTTCAGCGTCGGAATCTGGCCGCGCGGATTCAGCTTGAGGTAGTCGGCGTCGACCTGATTGATGCCATCGACCATTGCCACCGGCACGCGCTGGTAGGGGACGTCGAGGAAGGACAGCAACAGCCGTACCTTGTAGCAGTTGCCGGAGGCTTCCCGGTCGTACAGCGTCAGCATCGCGCCGGGCAGGCTCAGTGGCGCCTTGTCCGGCCGCGCCGGGCATCGCGCCAGGCGTGGGAGGGCGTCGCGCCGAGCGGCAGGGTTTCGACGAAATGGCGCGACGGCATGTCGGCGAGGTTGGCGGCCAATTGTCCCAGGCTGCGCGGGGCGGCCGTGGTGGGCAGCATGCCTTGCGCCACCAGCGCCCGGCACAGTTCGACGACGGCCGGCAGCGTTTGTCCCGCCGCCTTCAGCGCCACTTCCTGTTCCGGAAGGCGGCCGGCGTCGAACGACGCGATGCAGCGGCCGGCGGCGAGCACGTGGATGTCGTCGGCCCAGCGATAGGCGAAGTCGACGTCGTGTGTCGACAGCACGATGGTGATGCCGCGGCTGGACAGTTCGTCGAGCACCGCCAGCAGTTCCGTCTGCGCAGCGCCATCCAGCCCGGCCATCGGCTCGTCGAGCAGGAGCACCTCGGGCTGCATGGCCAGCACGCCGGCGATGCAGACCCGCTTCTTCTGGCCAAAGCTGAGGTAATGGACGGGTTGCTCGGCCAGGGCGGTCATGCCGACCGCGGCCAGGGACTGCGCGACGCGCTCGCGGACTTCGGCCTCGTCGAGCCCGAGATTGAGGGGGCCGAACGATACATCCTCGAAGACGCTGGCCGAAAAAAGCTGGCGGTCGGGGTTCTGAAACACCAGCCCGACGCGACGGCGCAGGGCGGCGAGGCCGTTGCGGCTGTAGTCGAGCGGGGCGCCGTCGATCAGAATGACGCCGGACGTCGGCCGCAACAGGCCGTTGAGTTGTTGCAGCAGCGTGGTCTTGCCGGAGCCATTGGCGCCGAGCAGGGCGTTGCGGCTGCCCTGGCGGATGTTGAGGGAACAGCCGGCCAGGCCGGCGCTGCCCGTCGCATACACGTGGCGGATGTTGCAGATTTCGAGGATCAGTCGCGTCGTCATCGGTCGAGGCTTCCGGCAAGCGCGATCAGCGCCAGGCTGGCGACCGCGGCGATCAGGGTGTCGCGCCGCGCGTGCGCGAACGCGGGCGAAAGGAAGCGCAGCGACCCGCAACCATTGCGCGCCAGCGCGGCGGTGGCCAGCGCCTGGGCGCGTTGCCATACCTGCACCATCAGGTTGGCCGCCAGCAGGCCCAGCGAATGCAGGCTGCGCCGCGCGCTGGCGTGGCCGAGGCGGGCGGCCTGTGCGGTGAGCATGTCGTGCATCGCCTCGGACAGCACGAACAGCATGCGATAACACAAGACCATGAGGTCGAGGATGACTTCGGGAACGCGAAGCTGGCGCAGCAGCGCGATCAGGTCGCGCAGCGGCGTGGTCAGCACCAGGAACAGCAGCGCGGCGAGCGAGGCCAGCGAGCGCGAGGCGACCGTGGCGATGCGCGAAACGGCATCCGGAGCGAACTGCCATTGCGGGCCGCCGCCCGATGCGTCGAGGTTGATCGAGAACATCAGCGACAGACTGCTGACGGCCAGGAATGCGGTCGCGGGAACTGCGACGCGAAGATAAAGCCATGGTGAAACGCGCGCTCCGAGCAGCGTCGTCGCAACCATGACCAGCGCGATGCCGGCTGCTGCGGCCGGCGTGTTCGCCACGAAGGCGGCGAGCAGCCCGCCGAGCGCGAAGCTCCCCTTGGCGGCGGGCGAGACGGCGCGCCAGCGGTTGGCGTAGGCGGATTGTTCAATCAGCACGGCGGGGGGGCGCGGCCTTCCGGCGCCGGATCGCTGGCGGCTCCGGCCTTGTCGCGCTCCGCCTGCTTGCGCAGCTTGTCACGCGTCACCGACGCGCCGAGCCAGTAGCCGATCAGCCCGGCGCCGATGGCGGCTTGCAGGGCGAACAGCAAGGAGGCGATTTCGCCGCTCGCCGGTTCGAGGATGGGCGCGAACCATGGCTTGTAATCGGGCGCGATTTCGCCGATGGCCTGCTGGGCCTTTGCGTCGGCGCCGCCGAACACTTCGCCCGGCCGTCCGTCCGGACCATCGGCCGGCGCGGATACCAGCCACAGCGGCAGGGCGGTGATCAGCACCGCCGCCACCAGCACCAGCCAGTTCTGCCGGCGGCTCATGCCCGGGCTCCGCGAGCGAGGAACAAGGGCAGACTCTTCATTTCATCGGCGTTGAAGCGTATCAGCGCGTTGACGACCAGCACCGTGAGCAGGCCTTCGGTGATCGCGAGGGGAATCTGGGTGAGGGCGAAAATTCCGGCGAACTTGGCCAGCGAGGCGACGAAGCCGCCGGCGGGGTCGGGGAACGCCCAGGCGAGTTGGACCGAGGTGGTGACGTAGGTGGCGAGATCGCCCAGGCAGGCGGCGAGGAAGACGCTGACCGCCAGCGAAAAACGGAACGCCCGACTGGCCCGGAAGACGGCCGCCGCGACGAAGGAGCCGACGATGGCCATGGAGAACACGTTGGCGCCCAGCGTGGTCAGACCGCCATGGGCGAGCAGCAGGGCCTGGAACAC
This sequence comes from uncultured Rhodocyclaceae bacterium, assembly GCA_964602565.1. Taxonomy (GTDB): domain Bacteria; phylum Pseudomonadota; class Gammaproteobacteria; order Burkholderiales; family Rhodocyclaceae; genus Fen-999. The sequence goes on from CAZRRI010000011.1 coordinate 9,858, forward strand.
CAGCACGACCAGGCCGACCAGCACCATGGCGGCGGGGCCGAACAGCAGCGCGCCCAACCCGATGCCGGTGGGATGGGAACAGCTGCCGGTCACGGAAGGCAGCTTGAGCGCCGACAGCACGAGGGCAAAGGCGGCCGCGACGCCGAGCAGCATCCGTTGTTCGGGATACTCGTCAAGCCGCGAGCGCACCGCGCGGACACTCCAGACCACGAATGGCGCGGAAACGAGCGTCCAGCCGACGGCGTGTTCGACCGGCAGGAATCCTTCCATGATGTGCATGACGCGTTCCTCCTCGTTTCCTGGCGCTGGCGTCGAGACAGGCAGGCTCGACACTGCGGATACTGGCGCGCAAACCTATTGTGTGGACTCGGAATTCATTAGTCCACGACTATTTTTCAATCGTATCCATAGGAAAGTCCTATATCAGTGCCGGGCCGGCGCGCCGCCCATTGCAAGCTCCCTCGGGCGCCGATCATAATCGGCGCCCACAACAGGGTATCGGAGGAGCCGAGCGACATGGAATTCGAACTGGCCGAACGTTACAAGGGCACCGCATGGGGCGAGGAGGCGAGCGCCATGCTGCGCGCCTGCGTGCAATGCGGCAACTGCGAGGCCACTTGTCCGACCTTCCGTCTGGTCAAGGATCCCTGGGATGGTCCGCGTGGCCGGATCGTGCTGATCAGCCAGGTGATGGCGGGCGCCGAGCCGGGCGCCGACGTGCGCCATCACCTGGATCGCTGCCTGACTTGTCGCTCCTGCGAAACCACTTGCCCGGAGGGCGTTCGCTTCGGCCGCCTGCTCGACATCGCTCGCGAGCTGGTCGAGGAACGCTGGCCGCGGCCTCTCGCGGATCGCCTGATCCGGCGGGGCCTGCGGATGGTGCTGCCCCATCGGCATCGGTTCACCGCGCTATTGCGCCTGGGCCAGGCCACGCGCCGATTCCTGCCCGCGGCCTTGCGGGCGAAAATTCCGGATCGACGGCCGGGCGGCGCCTGGCCGATGCGTTCGCATCCCCGGACCATGCTGGTCTGGCAGGGGTGCGTCCAACCCGGCGTGGCGCCAGACATCAACGCCGCGGCCGCGCGGGTGCTCGATCGCTTCGGTGTCCGCCTGATTCCGGCGAAGGGCGGCTGCTGCGGCGCGATCAGCCATCACATGGCCGCCGCCGGCGAAGCGCGCGACCGCATGCGGCGCAACATCGACGCCTGCTGGCCCCAGATCGAGGCCGGCGCCGAAGCCATCGTCATGACCGCCAGCGGCTGCGGCGCCCATTTGCGCGATTACGGCCACCTGCTGCGCGACGATCCGGTGTATCGCGACAAGGCTGCGCGCGTCGCGGCGATGACCATGGACATCGCCGAGGTGGTGTCCCGCGAATGGCCGGGCGAACTCGTCGTCCAGCCCGCCGATCCGCCGCGGCGCATCGCCTTCCAGTCGCCGTGCAGCCTGCAACATGGACAAAAGCTCAACGGTGTTGCCGAGCGGCTGCTCAAGCGCGCGGGATTCCGCCTGATCCCGGTCGACTACCCGTTCATGTGCTGCGGCTCGGCGGGAACCTACTCGCTCTTGCAGCCGGCGCTGGCCGAGTCCCTGCGCGAGCAGAAGCTGCACACGCTGACGCGGTCCCGGCCGACGATGATCGCCACCGCCAACATCGGCTGCATGATGCACCTCGCCGCCGCTTCGCCGGTGCCGGTCGGGCACTGGATCGAGCTGCTCGACGAGGTGCTGCCGGCGCGACGCGACGACTGACTTTCGGCGGGGCGCGACGGCTGACTTTCGGCTGGGCGCGGTGCGTCCCGCATAGTCAACGCCTATCACCGGAATCGGAAAATCGTCATGGACAAGCGTGCCCGGCTCGCCCAGAATTTTTTCGCCGCCGCGCCAAGCGATGGCGGTGGCGCGCCGTTCCGGCGGCGACCTTTCCCAACCTTCAATGACAATTGGATCATTCCATGATGAACAAAGCCGAAATGAAGCAAGCCATCCTCGAAGCCAAGGATGCCAAGAACCTGAAGTGGAGCGACATCGCCAAGGCGGCCGGGATTTCCCCGGAGTACACCTGTTCCGCGTGCCTTGGCATGAATCATCTCGAGAAAAAGCCCGCCGACGCGGTGGCCAAGGTGCTGGGCCTGGGCAAGGATGTGGCCGCCGCCTTGCAGCGCTTCCCGCTCAAGACCTGGACGCAGGCGGTGCCGACCGATCCGCTGATCTATCGCTGGTACGAGATCGTCGGCGTCTATGGCGAGACCATCAAGGAGATGATCAACGAAAAGTTCGGCGATGGCATCATGAGCGCCATCGACTTCTCGATGGAGATCGACCGCCAGGCGGACCCGAAGGGCGATCGCGTCGTCGTCAAGCTCAACGGCAAGTTCCTGCCCTACAAGGCCTGGTGATGCCATGGCCGGGATGGCCGGGGATTCCTACTCGATCGGCGATCGGGTATTGCTCCATTCCTCGGCCATGTCCTCGAAGGCCCAACTGGCGGCGCTCTTGTAGGCGCCCCGGTGGGTGATCAGGGCGATGGTATGACGCGGTAGTTCGGGCAGCAGCGGCAGCCAATGCAGATCCGCCTGCGTGGCGGCGATCGTGCGCGGCAGGACCGTCGCCAAGTGGCCCAGGCCGACGGTCTGAACGATCATGTTGAGCGAATTCGTCTCGATGGCGATGCGGGGATTGATGCCGAACTCGATGCAGTAGAGGTCGAAATGGCGCCGCAACGCAAAATTGGTGTTGAGCAGGATCAGGGATTGCCGCTCCAGGTCGGGGCCGGCCAGGGGCGCCTGGCGCTCGGCGAGCACATGGCCACGGCCGACCGCGAGGTCGATCGATTCGACGAACAGGGTGTGTTCCTCGATGTCGACGGAACGCACCTCCGAGGCGAGCACGTCGGTGAAGACGATGCCGACGTCGATGTGGTCGTCCAGGACCGCCGTCTCGATGTCGTCCTGGGACATTTCGAGCGCGCTCATGGCAATGCCGGGATAGCGCGCCACGAACCGCTCCAGCAACGGCGCGGTGAGATGTTCCGTGATGGGGGTGATGCCGACGCGCAGCGCGCCGCGCGTCAGGTCCTGCACCTCGTGCACGGCGCGGGTGCCCGCCTCCAATTCGCTCAAGGCACGCCGGGCATGGTGCAGATAGACGGTGCCGGCATCGGTGAGCCGCACGTTCCTGCCGGATCGATCGAGCAGCTGAACGTCCAGTGTCTCCTCCAGCAAGCGGATCTGCTGCGACAACGTGGGCTGGGAAACATGCAGGGCGTCGGCGGCGCGAGTGAAGCTGTGATGTTCCGCGACCGCGAGAAGATAACGGATCGAACGCGGGAATATCAGCTTGGATTGCATAGTCGATTCCTATGGAACGCATCGGAAAATAGTCTTGGACAACGGCAATCGACATCTACACAATCCAGCCATCAACGATCGGTGGGCCGTGTCGCCACCTTCGGGTTTGGTCGAAAAGCCCGATACGGTGCGGGTTTCAGGGCGAAGGCCGATTCGTTGAGGGCCGTCAAGTGCGCTGACAGCGTGCCCGGCGGTGGTGGATGTTAAGCTGAATCGAAGGTTTTTCGTGCAAGCGGACCCGAGGGACCATTTTGAGGAGAGGTCTAGCCATGTCAGCAAGTACCAGAGACGAAGTGATGCGGCATTTGAAGGCGGTTGCCGAAATTCAGCCGCCCGTGCAGCAAACCGGGAAGGCGCCATACGCCTCCGATCTCACGCACGAACAGTATCGGGCGTATTTGCGGTCGCCGCATGATGTCGGCGGCGAGGTGGATGTGCCGGTTGAATGGACCGAGGAAGAGTCGGAGGCGTGGGGGTATCGGGCCTACGTCACCACCGAGTGTCTCGCCTGGCGGGGTGTCTGGTGCGCCGAGCAGCGGCGCCGCATGCAGAACGTCGACCTGGGCACCACCCAGTACCTCGGCCTGCCCTACTACGGGCGGTGGTTGCTCGCCGCGGCGCGGATCCTGGTCGATGGCGGGCATATCACCCTGACCGAACTGATGAACAAATTGGATGAGGTGAAAAAACGCCATGAGCCAGCACGATAGGACCCATCACGCCAAGATCGCCACCGGCAAGGGCGACCCGCAGTGCTTCAAGGGCACGACCGGAGGCCCGCCCAAGTTCAAGGTCGGTGATCGGGTGCGCATCAAGGATTTGCCGGACATCTTCTATACCCGCTGCCAGGTCTACACCAGGGGCGCGGTCGGCGAAGTCGCGGTCATCACGCACGAGAGTCCGGCGCCCGAGGATGAAGCCTGGGGGCATGTGGACCATTCCGAGTGGTTCTATATCGTTCGCTTCAAGCAGAAGGATCTCTGGCCCGAATACCCGGATGCCTTCGGCAACGATTCTTTGCAGACGGAGTTCTCCGAGCGCTGGCTGGAACTGGCGTAATCGGTCTGCGCGCTCATACAGAAAGGAATAGCAATGTCTCACGATCACCATCACGGCCACAATCCCCCCGCCCCCATGGTCGACGAAGTCAGCGATTTCGAGGCGCTCGAGATCGCGGTTCGCGAGTTGTGCATCGAAAAGGGGCTGTTCACCGCCGATGATCACCGCAAGTTCACGGAGTTCGCCGAGCATATCGGGCCGACCCCGGCGGCGCGCATGGTGGCCAAGGCCTGGCTGGATCCCGAGTACAGGAAGCTTTGCCTGACCGACTCGCTCACCGCGTGCAAGGCTGTCGGTGTCGATCTGCTCAATCCGACGGGCTTCGGCACGCCGAGCGACTACACCGACGTTCGCGTCCTGGAGGACACGCCGACCTTGCACCACGTCGTGGTGTGCACGCTGTGTTCCTGTTATCCGCGCCCCATCCTGGGCTTTCAGCCCGAGTGGTACCGTACCCCGAACTATCGTCGTCGCCTGGTGCGCTGGCCACGCCAGGTGCTTGCCGAGTTCGGCCTGGTCCTGCCATCGGAGGTCGAGATTCGCGTCGAGGATTCGAACCAGAAGTGCCGCTTCATCGTCATGCCGGTGCGGCCGGCCGGCACCGAAGGCTGGACCGAGGACCAGCTGACCGAAATCGTGACTCGCGATTGTCTGATCGGTGTGGCGCTGCCCAAGCCCGGCATGACCTCGAATATCAAGCTCCCGGTGCACAAGGCAGCCAAGCCGGCTCATTGAGACCTCGACTTCGGAGAATGCCATGGCTGAGTTGAATACAACGGCACCGATCGATGATCTCGTTGCCGAAGCAGCGAACTGGACCCCGGTGTCGCTTCTCGAACAAATCAAGGAACAAGGCCGCACCTGGGTGGACCTGGCCGTCGACTACGGCGTCACCAATCCGGATCCCCCCTGGAAGACCAGTCTCGACGGCATGTGCGAGGTGCTGGCCGCCGGAACGTGTTCCTCGATGGCGGCGGTCGAGAAAGGCTGGCTGGCCGGCGACACCGATCGCTCGACCCTCGAAGGCGCTCCCCCGCTTCCGCTTCTCGAGCGTCGATGGGAGGAGGACGCATTGTCCGAAACCCTGTATCAGGATGTTCCATATCCGGAACGTCAGCTGCTGGCGCTGGTGCACTCCCTGATCAAGCGTGGCCTGGTCAAGGAGGAAGACTTGGCGGCGCGGATGAAGCAGGTGCATGAAAGGCTAGCTGCCGAATAGCAGCCAGGCGGCATTCCCGCCGGAATGCCGCCGCCCTTGACCGCGGCCAGGCGACTTGAGTGTCGATGGTTGCCCGGGCGGATCTGGTGGTGAGTCGCGGTAAGTATGCCCGTGCGTGGCGCACTTCGATGATGGTGCGTGCGGGTTGGTGTGTCCCTTGGCCGACGGAGAGAAGATAAGTGTCCATTCGCGGTGTAAGTATCAATATTCAGGGGCTTGGCTACCGCTACAGTACGCGAGGCAACCCGACGTTCAGCAATCTCCGGCTCGAGGCCAGCAAGGGCGAGGCGCTCGCCATCATCGGGCGCTCGGGCTGCGGCAAGTCCACCTTGCTGCATATCATCGCCGGCCTCAACCGGCCCACGGAAGGCATCATCGAGTTCGACGGCAAGAAGGTGGATGGCCCGTCGTCGCGCTGGGTCATGATGTTCCAGGCTCCGCACCTCTATCCCTGGATGAAGGTCGCGCAGAACGTCGGCGTCGGTCTCAAGTTCGCCCGCTGGCCCGAGAAGGAAAAGGCGGAGCGGGTCGCCGAGGCGCTGAATCTCGTTGAGCTTCAGGACTACGCCGACGTGAGCGTCCAGGACCTGTCGGGCGGCCAGCAACAGCGCGTGGCCCTGGCCCGTTCGCTCGTGATGGAGCCGGAACTGCTGCTGCTGGACGAGCCATTCTCGGCGCTGGACGCCTTCACCCGCGCATCGCTGCAGCGGGATGTCCGCTCGATCGCCAAGCGCCTGGGCTTCAACCTGATCATCGTCACGCACGACATCGACGAGGCGGTGTTGATGGCCGACAGGGCGGTCATCATGGCCGGGTCGCCCGGCAAGATCGTCACGGAAATCGAGGTCAACCTGCCGGATCCCCGGACACGGCAGGATCCTGACGTGCAAGCCATGCGTTCGCGGCTCATGGACGAGTTCCACGCCGCGGCGCAGGTTGCCGGCACGCCTTTCACCGAGGAAGCCAAGCAGGAGGAAGTCATCATCGACGCATAGCTTGCGTGAGCGGAAGCACAACCACGAATCACAACAGGAGAAAGATCATGTGCATACTTTGCGATTCACTTGCCGGCAGGCAGAAGCAGGACGATGAGGCGCACAAGGATTATCGGAAGCATGGCGATGGCATCAATGATCCCAATCTGGTGATCGAGTACGACCCGTTGTTCAGCAGTGTTCTCGGCACCGGGGTCAATCGGCGCGAGTTGCTCAAGTGGGGTGGGCTGGCCGCCCTGGCGGGCCTGATGCCGACGTCGGGGGCCTTCGCCCAGGACAAGAAATGGGATCCCACGGTGCGCGTCGGCTACCTGCCGATCACCGATGCTTGCGCGTTGCTGGTTGCCCACGAGATGGGTTTCTTCAAGAGGGAGGGTCTGGATTCGGCGCCGCCGACCATGGTTCGCGGCTGGTCGCCGCTGGTCGAAGCCTTCTCGTCGCATCGCGTCAATCTCGCCCACCTGCTGATTCCGGTGCCGATCTGGATGCGCTACAACAACAAGTTCCCGGTGAAGATCACGGCCTGGAATCACACCAACGGCTCGGGGATCGTCGTCGGCAAGGACAGCGGCATCAACTCGCCAAAGGACTTTGGCGGCAAGCAGTTCGCCGTGCCGTTCTGGTACTCGATCCACAACATCATTTCGCAGAAGATCATGCGCGACGCCGGCATCACGCCGGTGATCAGGCCGCAGGATGCCAAGCTCGCGCCGAACGAGTGCAATTTCGTCGTGCTCAACCCACCCGACATGCCGCCGGCGCTGGCGGCCAAGTCGATCGACGGCTACTGCGTCGCCGAGCCGTTCAATGCCTTGGGCGAGGTGCGTGCCGGCGCCAAGATGCTGCGCATGACCGGCGATGTCTGGAAGGGCCATCCTTGCTGCGTGGTGGTGATGCACGAGCAGGACACCGTGGACCCGGCGCGCGCGCCGTGGGCGCAGGCCGTGCATAACGCACTTGTCGCGGCCCAGATCCACCTCGTCGAAAACCGCCAGGCAATGGCCGAGATGCTGTCCAAGGATGGCAAGGCTTATCTGCCTTTCCCGAAGGAAGTCGTCACCCGCGCCATGATGCTCTACGACATCCCCTATCCGGGCAATGCCAACGCGATCAAGCACAAGGATTGGGGCATGGACCGCATCAATTTCCAGGCATGGCCGTATCCCTCGGCGACGGAACTGGTGGTCACCGACCTCAAGAAAACGCTGATCACCGGCGATGCCGCCTTCCTCGACAAACTCGATGCCAAGTTCGTCGCCAACGATCTCGTCAATTACAACTTCATCAAGAAGGCGCTGGAGGCGAACCCGAAGTGGAAGAATGACAACAGCGTGCCCAAGACGGGCGATCCGTTCGTTCGCACCGAAACCGTGAGTCTATGAGCCAAGGCGGCGCAGTGGCTTCCGCCGGTGTCGGTGGCGCCGGCGCGGGCGTCCAGGCGATGCGCATGGTGTCGCGTGGCGCGATCAACTTCACGGTCGGCCTGGTCATCCTTGCCATCCTGTGGGCGATCGGCGGCCACTTGATCGCCGCTAACCCGAAGACGGCGAATTTCGCCGGCTTCGGGTTGTGGCCCACGTTGCAGGCCTTTCCCGAACTCTGGAGCATGGGGAAGTTGCAGAACGCGACGTATGCGAGCGGCTATCGCCTGGGAACGGGGCTGCTGATTGCCATTGTGATCGGCATACCGATCGGCATCCTCATGGGGCGCGTGACCTGGTTCCGCAAGCTGACGGACTCCCCGTTCCAGTTCCTGCGCATGATCAGCCCGCTTTCCTGGATGCCGATCACCGTCCTGGTGTTTTCCGCCTGGGATCATTCGATCATTTTCCTGGTTGCGTTCGCTTCCGTGTGGCCCGTGATGTACCAGACGGCGGCGGGCTTGGCGAAGGTCGACCCGGCCTGGTTCAAGGTGGCCCGCAACCTGGGCGCCAAGCCATGGCAGATGCTGACCCAGATCATTCTGCCCGCGATCAGCTTCGATATCTTCACCGGCATTCGTCTCGCGCTCGGCGTTGCCTGGGTCGTTCTCGTCCCGGCCGAGTTGCTCGGAGTGACCTCGGGCCTTGGCTACGCGATCAAGGACGCCCGGGAGACGCTCGCCTACGATCATCTGACGGCGATGGTGCTGACGATCGGCATCATCGGCTACATGCTGGATACCATTTGCGCCCTCTTGATCAAGCGCTTCAGCTGGCATCGCGGAGACCTTTGACATGAGCAACTCTGCCGCGGTGGCGGTTTCATCGATGCGCGCGCGATCCGCGAACGCCCTTGGCCACGCCGCCATCAGCGTGGGGTATTTCATCGGCGGACTGGCCTTGCTGGTGGCCTTCTGGTGGCTGGTGATCTACCTGACCTCCAAGGACCCGTCGTTGTCCCAGTTCGCGAGCTTCGGGCCGGTGCCGGCCCTCAAGTCGATGCTGCACATGTGGGAGACCGGGCATGTCCAGAAGGCGCTCGTCGCCAGCGGCTATCGACTTGGCATGGGGCTGCTGATCGCCATCGCGATCGGCGTGCCGATAGGCATCATCATGGGGCGGAGCAAACGTTTCCGCGAGCTTTCGAACTCCCCGTTCCAACTCGGGCGCATGATCAGCCCCATGTCCTGGGAGCCGATTGCCGTCATCGTTTTCGCCGGCTGGGAACCGGCGATTATCTTCCTGATCGCGATTGCCGCGGTGTGGCCGATCATGTTCTCCACCGCCGCCGGTCTGGCCAAGGTGGATCCGGCATGGTTCAAGGTGGCGCGGAACCTGGGCGCCAAACCGTGGCAGATGGTGACCGAAATCATCATTCCGGCGATCATGTTCGACGTCGTGACCGGCATCCGCCTGGCGCTGGGCGTCGCCTGGATCGTCCTCGTTCCCGCCGAGTTTCTCGGCGTCACCTCGGGGCTCGGCTACACGATCGAGGACGCGCGGGAATCCTTGGAATACGAGCACCTGATGGCCATGCTGGTGGTCATCGGCATCATCGGCTACGTGCTCGACCTCGGTTGCCAGGCGCTGATCAAGCGCTACAGCTGGCACAAGCAATGACCGGCATTGACCAACAGGGCCGCTGTTTCGATGGCGTCGTTCATCACGAAATTCTTCCCCCGGGAATGTCGGGTGCGCAGGTGAAGCAAGCATGAAGGATAACGCCGACAACAAGGCGGGCAGGGCGGACGCCAAGCCGGTCGCGAGCAGGAAGAACGGTGCCTGTGCGCGAGCCGGCGCCGAGGTCGACGGCAAGCTGCCTCGCGAGAAATACATCCTGAAGCTGGAAGAGGAGAACCGTCGCCTGAAGCTTGCGGTCGCCGATCTGACGCTGCGCAATCAGGCGCTCAAGTCGGTTGTCGCGAAGAAGTGGTAGGTCGTGGGGATCCCGATCGGGTTCGAATCGCCCGGGGGTCTCGGGCAGGTGTCTGGAACGGCATCGAGAGATTGATGTCCTGACGTTGGAGCGTACCAAGCCATGGCAAGAAAAATCTACATCGTTTGTGTTTCCGGTACCCGCGAAAAGTTGCAGATGGCCGCGATGATCGCCTCGGTCGCGGCGGCTACGGGAGACGAGGTCTGCGTGTTCTTTTCGATGAACGCATTGCTGTACTTCGTCAAGGGCCAGTCGCCGGACGCTCCCGTGGAAGGTTCCTTTGGAACGCTCCTGGAACAGGACGGCGGCGTGCCACCGTTCAAACAGCTGTTCAAGTACGCGGCCGAGCTGGGCGACGCGAAGCTGCTGCCCTGCTCGATGGCGATCGATCTGCTGAGGGTGTCGACGGACCAACTCGATCCCGAGCTTGGACCGCCGACCGGCTTGACCAAGTTCCTGAGCGAGGCCGAAGGCGCTCAGATGCTTACGTTCTAGTCGGCATTCGCCGATTCGACCCGGAATGAATTGACAGGAGGAACCATCATGAGTGAAGCCAAGATCATCGACGCCCGGGATACATTTTGTCCGGGCCCCCTCATGGAGTTGATCAGCTACATGAAACGAGCCAATGTCGGCGATGAGCTGGAGTTGTTGTCCACCGACAAGGGCTCCGTCAACGATGTGCCGGAATGGATCGCCAAGGTCGGGCATGAGCTGATCAGCAGCGAACAGGTGGGCAATGTATGGCACATCAAGGTGCGCAAGACGAAGTGACGTCGCGCGGGTCGATCGCGGTTGGGTAAGGCCGAAAACCGTCAATGGGAATCTCGGGAAAATCACCAACCTGAGGATAGGAGGGTATGATGAAAATCTTGGTAGTCGGTGGCGGCACGGCCGGTACGATAGTCGCCAACAACCTTGCCCGTCGGCTAACGGCGGAAACGCGTTCCGGCAAGGTGCACCTGACGATGTTGTCGGCTTCGGATCGTCACATGTATCAGCCGGGCCTCCTCTACGTGGCCTTCGGACAAATGACGCCCGACCAGCTTTATCGGGATCAGGCCAGCCTGCTCGAACCGACCATCGACTTCTACGTCGACCCGGTCAAGAAGTTCATGCTGGACAAGAATCAGGTAATGACCGAGGGGGGCAAGATCCACAACTACGACATTCTGGTGATCGCCACCGGCTCACGCATCGTGCCGGATGAAACCCCCGGCCTGACGGAAGGCGCCGAGTTCTTCTACACCGAGGAATCGGCGGTCAAGTTGTACAAGCGGCTGCGCGAATTCCAGGGCGGGCGCGTCGCCGTGGCGATCGGCGTGCCGCACAAGTGTCCGGTCGCGCCCGTGGAGCTCATGTTCTCGCTTCACGATTACTTCAAGGCGCGCGGAATCCGCGACAAGGTGCATTTGAAATACTACTATCCCATCGGCCGCATTCACACGATCGAAGCCGTCGCCAAATGGGCCAAGCCCGAGTTCGACAGCCTGGGCATCGAGTACGAAACGCTCTTCAACATCAAGGAAGTCGATGCCAAGAACAAGATAGTCAAGAGCGAGGAGGGCATCGATGTCGAATACGACCTGCTGATCGTCGTTCCGCAACATCGGGGCATGGAGGTCATCGAGCGGGACAACTTGGGCGAGGGCGGCTGGATTCCAACCGATCGGCATAGCTTGGCCATGAAGGGCCACGACAATGTGTATGTCGTCGGCGACACCACCAACCTGCCGGTGAGCAAGACTGGCTCGGCGGCGCACTTCCAGGCCGAGGTTCTCGCCGAGAACATCGCCTCGATCGTCAAGATCGGCGCGCCGGTTCGCGACTACGACGGGAAGATCTATTGTTTCATCGAGGCGGGTCGCGACCGGGCGACCTATTCAATGTTCGACTACGAGACTCCTCCGGATCTCAAGCCACCTTCCAAGCCGATGCACTGGTTCAAGCTGTCCTATAACCAGATGTACTGGACAAGCGTACGCGGCCTACTCTGAAGAGACCACATCATGAGCACCCAGACCGAGACTCCCAATCCCATTCCAGTCAACGATAGCGACCTGCAGCGGCTTGCCGAGCTCGCGCACCTCGTTACCTCCGCCCAGGATGCCCTGACGGATGACATGGTCACCAGGCTGGCTTCGGCCTTCTCGGAGGGCATCAACCTGCTGGATCGACTTACTCGCAACGAGGGGTTCACGCACCTGTTGCGGGAAATGGATCGTCCGGTAAATCAGCGCTTTCTGGTCTGTCTCTCCAATGCATTCACGCACGCCAGCCGGGAGCTCGCCACGGCACCCCCGGCCAGCGGTGGCATCGGAGGATTGATAAAGCTGTTGAGTGACCCGGGCGTGCAGGAGGGCCTGCGACTGGTGTCGGTGATCGCGGCACGCATGGCCCAGAGTCTGCGCGACATTCACAGGAAGGGTTTGTAGCCAGTCCACCACCCCAAGGGCGGGGCGCGGCGGGACTTACGGGCCGAGTTCGCGTAGTTTGCGGAAGAGGGTCCGTTCGCTCACGCCCAGCCGGCGGGCGAGCGAAGCGCGGTCGCCATGGTGGTGCTCCAGCGCCCAGGCGAGATAATCGCGCTCGTTTTCGTCGAGGGTGCGCCATCGCCTTGCCGGCGTCACCGATGCGCTGGTCGGCGGCGCATCATCGGCATTCACCAGATGGCGCGGTTCGATTTCGTCACCGTCGGCGAGCAGGCTGGCGCGTTCGAGCAGGTTGCGCAATTCACGGATGTTGCCCTCGAAGGGCATGCCGGCGAGCGCCGCCAGCGCCGCCGGCGTCAGGTGCAGCATGCGCTTGGGCGCGACGCGCGCGAGCAGCGACTCGGCGAGCAGCGGCAGATCCTCGGGCCGCTCGCGCAAGGCGGGTGTTCGCACCGGGAAGGTGTTGATGCGGAAATAGAGATCGCGGCGGAAGGTTTCGTCCTTCACCATCGCTGCGAGGTTGCGGTGCGTCGCCGAGACCAGCCGGAACTCGGCCCGCAGCGTTTCGACGCCGCCGACACGGCGATAGGTGCCGGTTTCCAGGAGGCGGAGCAACTTCACTTGGAGCGACAGCGGAAGCTCGCCGATCTCGTCGAGGAAGAGGGTGCCGCCGGACGCGGCTTCGACCAGCCCCTGCTTGCGGTGCGTCGCGCCGGTGAAGGCCCCCTTCTCGTAGCCGAACAATTCGCTCTCGAACAGGGTCTCGGTCAGCCCCGAGCAGTCCAGGGCGACGAAGGGACCGCAGGCGCGCGGGCTCGCCTCGTGGATGACGCGGGCGACGACTTCCTTGCCCGTCCCCGTTTCGCCGAGCAGCATGATCGCCGCCTCCGAGGGCGCGGCGCGCGTCACGAGTTCCAGCATGCGCTGGAAGGCCGGCGAACGTCCGACCAGCCCCTGTGCGGCGGGGCGGCTGCTGGCATGACGCACCACGCGGATCGTCTCGACGTAATAGCGGATGCGGCCGGACTCGTCGCGCACCGGCGTGGTTTCGACATCGACATGCTCCTCGCCGCGCGGCGTCTGGTGCAAGTGCAGGACGCGGCGGCTGCGGCCATCCTTGCGGCCGCCCTGTAGCGGACAGGATTCGCCGGACTGGTCGCAGGGCGCATTGAAGTGGTGCGAAACCTCGAAGCAGCGCCGGCCCACCACCGCCTGGCCGCCGCCGAATTCGCGGGTATAGGCGGCATTGGCCGCGACGATCCGGTAGTTGTCATCCATGACGATGCGGGGCTCGGCCATGCCCTCCAGGAACGACGCCAGTTCGTGCAGTGTGCCGGACGCCTTGTCCATCATGTCCCGGTGCCGGCTCCGCCGAACAGGCGGCCGAAAACCAGCCGAACGTCCCGGAATACCTTCGGCAGGAGCCAGGTCAGCAGCAGGACGAATATGGCGAGCAGGGCGAGGAACAGCACCGGATAGTTGAATGCGGCGAACAGTCCGGTCGCCACCATCGCGTCCTCGCTCAGCGACGCGGTGACGTTGGAAAAGGGTTCCGGCGACGCGTTGATCAGCGCCCGACTGCCCGCCTTGGCCGCGTGCGTGCCGGCCGTCAGCGTGCCGCCGAGCAGGCCGGCGGCGATCATCAGCGCCGGATCGTGGTCGCCCAGCGCCAGCGCGGCGAGCAGCGCGCCGGCGGGGATGCGGATGAAGGTCTGGACACTGTCCCAGAAGCTGTCGACGGCGGGAATCTTGTCGGCCAGGAACTCGATGACCAGCATGACGCCGGCAACGCCCATCACCAGCGGGTTTTCCAGCACCTGCAAGGTGGACGGCAGGTCCAGATAACCGAAGTGGCCGAGCATGCCGGCGGTGAACAGCACGGCGTAAAGGCGTATGCCGCTGGCCCAGGCCAGCCCGCCGGCGAGGGCGACCGACTGGACGATGTCCATCGGATCAGTGCTTCGGCGCCGGGCCCTGCTTGATCTTGCCGTAAATGACCAGCAGGACGATGGCGGCGATGACGGAGGCGATGAAGCCGGCGCCTTCGCCGGCGTGGTACCAGCCCAGGAACTGGCCGACGACACCGGCGAGCAAGGAGCCGGCGATGCCCAGAACGATGGTCATGATGAACCCCATGTTCTCCTTGCCCGGATGCAGCAGCTTGGCGACGACGCCGATGACGAAGCCGAGCACGATGGTCCAGATGACGCCCATGACAGTCCTTTCCATGCGGAACGATGGTGAATGTCCAGTATAACGATTTGACACACAACGCGTTCTCGACGTTCTCGCCGGCAATCCTGGGTCGGCGCTGGTGAATGCAAATATGTGTGACACTTGGCGGTGCAGTTGGCGGCGGGCGGGCGGATGGTGCAAAGTGACATGGTGCAACGTGATGCGCACCGACCGCGTATGGCAATGCGTAACGCAATCCGTTTGACAAGCTTGCGTCGTGGTCAATCACCACTGAAAAGGAGCATATACATGGGTAACAGCAAACCAGACGACGACATGCCCGATTTTTCCGATGTCGTCAGCGGTGCGTCGAGCACGGCGGCAAAGTCCGAGGCCACCTTCAAGATGTACACGATCGTTTCCGGCGATTCGCTGTCGAAGATCGCCAGGCGCGAGTACGGCAATGCCAACGATTGGCCGAGGATATTCGAAGCCAACAAGGACCAGATCAAGGATGCCAACAAGATTTTCCCCGGGCAGAAGATCCGGATTCCGCTTTGAAGCACCTCTCTTGAAAGGAAAGGCCCAACAATGAACCTGACATCAACACTGTCGCTCGTCGCCGCCGTTTCGATCGCGCTTGCCGCCTGTGGCAAGAAGGAAGCACCGCCGCCCCCACCCCCGCCGCCGCCCGCGCCTGTCGCCGTGGCGCCCGCGCCCGATCTGGTGAACGTGCCGGTATCGGTCAAGCAAGTGGTGCTGGCCAATCAGATCGACGCGGACAAGAAGGTGGCAACGCCGATGACCGGTTTCGCGCCCGCCGACACCATCTATGCCGTCGTCGAGACCATCGGCAGCGGCGATGCCAATGTCAAGGCGGTGTGGACGTATCACAAGGGTGGCAAGACCGCCCAGGTGAATGAGACGGTGCAGCAGCTCAAGCTGGCCGGCCCGACCGCCAGCGAGTTCCACATCAGCAAGCCGGGCGGCTGGCCGGCGGGCGACTACCAGGTCGAGATATTCCTCGGCGACACCTCGGTCGGCGTCCAGAAGTTCACCGTCGTCAAGTAGATCGGGAGATCGGGCGAGCGCCCGGTATTCCAGGCGTTGCGAAGCTGCCCGGCCCGTCCGGGCAGCGTGCTTTCAGCCGGGGGATTTCCGGGCCGCGCGCTTGGCGGCCGGCTTCTTCGTCGCGGCGGTCGCGGGAACTCCGGCGGTCGGCGTGTCGCCGCCACTGACTTTCGCCGCGGTCTTGCCGGTGGCCTTGGCCGCTTTCGGGGTCCGCGCCTCGAACTCGAAGCCGACCTTGCCGTCGGCGCCGCGCACCAGATAGGCCGAGAACTTCTTGCGCGTCCGGTTGGAAACGAAGCCTTTCAGGAGATTTGTCTTGCCGGTTTCCAGCAGCCGCGCCATCTCGGCACGCGAGATTTCCTGTTGCAGGATCACCTTGCCCGAGCGGAAGTCGCACGAGCGCGCCGCGCCGACCGACTTCTCGCAAACGTAGGCCATGCCGTGCTCGAAGACGCGCGCCTGGCACTTCGGGCAGGCGCCCAGCGGCTCCTGGCCGGAGAAGTCGACTTCTTCCGCCTCGCCCTCGCCGTCGCCGTTGCCGAAGTCGAATTCCGGCATGTGCTCGGCGTTGAGCTTGATCATCGCGGCGAAAGCGCGGCCCATCTTGCTGCGGAAGCCCTGCAGCGGACCGATCGCGCGCTTTTGCAACAAGTCCTCGATCTCTTCCGGCTCCCATTGACGGCTGGCCACGACCTTCCAGAGCTTGTAGTCGCACTTGGCGCATTCGAAGCGCTTGTACGTTTCGCGCAACTCGCCGCCGCAGCGCGGGCAGGGCGTTTTCAGTACGCCGAAAGTGCCTTCGGGCAATTCGCCCTTCTTGATGCGCTCGACCATCACCTGCGTCTGCTCGGTGATGTGCTTCATGAATTCGTCGCGGCCGAGCCGGCCGTGTTCCATTTCCCGCAGCTTCCACTCCCAAGTGCCGGTCAGTTCCGGAGAGCGAATCTCGTCGATGCCCAGCTTTTCCAGCGCGAACAGCAGCGAGAAGGCCTTGGCGGTCGGTTGCAGCTCGCGGCCGTTGCGATGCACGTATTCCTCGGCGATCAGGCCCTCGATGGTGGCGGCGCGCGTCGCCGGCGTGCCCAGCCCGCGCTCCGACATCGCTTCGCGCAGTTCCTCGTCGTCGACGAGCTTGCCGGCGCCTTCCATGGCCGTCAGCAGCGTCGCTTCGGTGAAGCGCGCCGGCGGCTGCGTCTGCTTGGCCTTGACCTCGACGTCCTTGGCCCAGACGCGCTCGTTCTTCTCCAGCGGCGGCAGGTTGGGATTTTCCTCGCCGGTTTGCGCTTCCTTGCCGTACACCGTCAGCCAACCGGGCGTGACCAGCACCTTGCCCTCGGTCTTGAAGGCTTCCTTCTCGACCTGGGTGATACGCGTGGTGATGTTGTACTCGGCGGCCGGGTAGAAGATGGCCAAGAAGCGCCGGGTGACCAGGTCGTAGATCTTCTGCTCGGGCTCGGAGAGGTGCCTGGGCTCCGCGCCGGTCGGGATAATGGCGAAGTGATCGCTCACCTTGGCATTATTGAAGATGCGCTTGTTCGGATGCACCCAGCCGTTCCTGGCGATCTCGGCGGCGAACGGCGCATAGGCGGCACCCAAGGTCTTCAGCGTGTCCTTCACCGTGCCGACGTAGTCCTCGGGCAGGTGGCGCGAGTCGGTCCGCGGGTAAGTGAGCGCCTTGTGCTTTTCGTAGAGCGCCTGCGCAATCGCCAGCGTGTTGCGCGCCGAAAAGCCGAAGCGGCCGTTGGCCTCGCGCTGCAGGGAAGTCAGGTCGAACAGCAGCGGCGATAGTTCGGTCTTGGGCTTGCTCTCTTCCGTGACCTCGCCGTGCTTGCCCAAGCACTTCTTGCGGACGGCTTCGGCCTTGGCCTGCTCCCAGAGACGCTCGGCCCTGGCGTGCTCGTCCTCGGATTTCTTGAATTTCTCGTCGAACCAGCGGCCGCGATAAGTGCCGGCCAGGCACTGGAACTCGGCTTCCACTTCCCAGTAGTCGCGCGGCACGAAAGCCTTGATGCGGCTTTCGCGCTCGACCAGGATGGCCAGCGTCGGCGTCTGCACGCGGCCGACGGTCGTCTTGTAGAAGCCGCCCTCCTGTGAGTTGAAGGCGGTCATCGCCCGCGTGCCGTTGATGCCGATCAGCCAGTCGGCCTCGGAGCGGCAGCGCGCGGCGTCGGCCAGGGGCAGCATCTCCTTGTCGGTGCGCAGGTGGGCGAAACCGTCGCGGATGGCGTTGGCGGTCATCGATTGCAGCCACAGCCGACGAATTGGTTTGGCGGTCTTTTCGGTCAGCGCATGCTGGACGACGTAACGGAAGATCAGTTCGCCCTCGCGGCCCGCGTCGCAGGCGTTGACCAGGCCGGTGACATCCTTGCGCTTCATCAGCCGGGTGAGCAGGCGCAGGCGGTCGGCGGTCTTGTCGATCGGGTTCAGGGTGAAGCGCGGCGGGATCACCGGCAGGTGGGTGAAGGTCCACTTGCCGCGCTTGACCTCGTATTCCTCGGGTACCGCCAGCTCGAGCAGGTGGCCGATGGCCGAGGAAAGCACATAGTTCTCGCTCTCGAAGTAGTCGCCTTCGCGCGTAAACTTTTCGCCATGGCCGCCCAGCGCCCGGGCGATGTCCTGGGCGACGGAGGGCTTTTCGGCGATGATCAGTTGTTTCGACATGGCGGCGCTACCGTGGTGAGCGCGGCATCATAAGCGGGCCGCCCGACCGCTGGCAAGTCAGTGCATGATGGGGTGCTCGTCTTCATCCTCGTCTTCGAGCAGGTTCTCGAAAATCAGATGGTCGAGCGATAGCTGCCGGCGCCACATCACCATCAGCACGATGACCTTGAACTTGGCGAGGGGGACGATGACTTCCTCGCGGCCTTCCACCGCCATGGCGCGCTCGACGATCATCTCGCGCGTGATGGCATCGATGGCGCCCGCCTGTTCGAGCGCGGCCAGGAAGCCGCGGCACTCGGCCGGCAGGCGGGTCAATTCCGCTTCATCGTAAAGGCGCTGGGAGTCGGGCCGGGGCGGGCGCAGAACCTGCTGGAAACCGGCGCCGGCCTGGACGTCCAGGCCGGCCAGCCAGTCCAGGGCGTCCGAAATTTCCTGCTCGTCGAAGCCGACCGACGACAGCTTGCGCGCTAGCGCGCCCGGTTCGGGGCAGGCGTTGGGCAGGTAGTTCTCGAACACGTAGACCAGAATGTCGAACATAAACAATATCCTGCAATGATTCAGGCGGCGCGCTGGGGAATCCGCTGATAGCGGCCGCCCGGCAGTTGGGCGACATGGCCATCCAGTTCCAGCGGCAACAGCATCGCAAGCAGTTGCTCCGCCGTCAAGCGGGTGCGCTCGGCCAGGCTATCCACCGTGCACGGATCGTAACCCATCGCGGCCAGCAACGCCGCCGCTTCCGGGTCGGCCGGCGGCTGTCCGGCGGCCGGCGCGGCCGCCACGACCGATTCCCAGCGCAGTTCCTCCAGGATGTCCTCCGCGCGATCGACCAGCTTGGCGCCCTGCTTGATCAGCTTGTGGCAGCCCTTGGACAGCGGTGAATGGATCGAGCCGGGGATGGCGAACACGTCGCGGCCGCTTTCCGCGGCCAGCCGGGCGGTGATCAGCGAGCCGCTGCGCTCTGCCGCCTCGACCACCAGGCAGCCGCGGCTCAAGCCGGCGATGATGCGGTTGCGGCGCGGGAAGTTGGCGGCGATGGCCGGCGTGCCGAGCGGAAATTCGCTCAGCACGACGCCCTGCTCGGCGATTTGCCGGGCCAGCGCCTCGTTGCCGGCGGGGTAGATCCGGTCGGCGCCGGTGCCGATGACGGCGATGGTGGAGCCGCGACCGGTTAGCGCGCCGCGATGCGCGGCGGCGTCGATGCCCAGCGCCAGCCCGCTGACGATGGTCAGGCCGGCGGCCGCGAGCGTGGCCGCGAAAGCCTCGGCGGTGGCCTCGCCCTGTTTCGTCGCGTTGCGGCTGCCGACCACGGCCAGCGCCGGCCGGCCGAGCAGTTCGACGCGCCCCTTGGCGAAAGTCAGTACTGGCGGATCGCCGGCGCCGAGCAGCACTTGCGGGTAGGCGGCATCGGCCAGGGTGATGATGTGGTTGTTCGGCTGGTCGGCCCAGGCCAGGGCCGCGTCGATCTCGCGTTCGCAATCGTGCGCGAGCAGGCGTTCGGCCAGGGTGGCGCCGACGGCGGCGCGCAGGGCGCTGGCGCCGGCCGTGAAAATGGCGTCGGGCAGTCCGAAGGTCTTGAGCAACTGCCGCCGGCTTTCGCCGCCGACGCCGGGAATCAGCGTCAGCCGCAACCAGCCGCGCAGCGCGGCATCGGCGCTCACGACCGAACCGGGGTCAGGGGGTGCGGACGGTGTCGCCCGGATAGATCGGCCGCGAACTTTCCATGATCAGCGCGTAGGAAACGCGCTCGAACACACGGAACACGAACAGCAGGCCGAAGCGCTCGTCGGGCAGGCGGACCGACTCCGGCTTGTCCGGCTCGAAGCGATTGGTGACGATGGAGCCGGTGCGATAGATCGCCAGCACGTGGCCCTGCTCCAGTCCATCCTGCTTGCCGCGCGACAGCGAGACGATGGAGTGGCGGCCGGCCTCGCCGACGCCGCCATAGATGTTGATGATGCGCCCCTGAATCCGCGCCTTCGGCGCGTGCGGCACGTAACTGATGATTTCCGGCCGGCCCGCCGGCACCAGGCTGTCGCCCCTGCCGATCTCCAGCTTGGCGGCGAGGACTTCCATGGTCGTGGCCTCGCCTTCGCCGCCCTCGCGCACCGGGCGTGCCGAGCCGAGATAGACGGCTTCGCGCCCGAGCACTTCGCCGGTGTCCGGGTCCTTGAGCGGCGCGCCCGGACGGTAGATTTGCCAGAGCTTGGCGGCCGGCCGGCCGATGCCCTGGACGTAGATGTTGTTGCCGGCGCCGACATTGACGCGGTTTTCCTGGGTGGCGGCGATGCGCGGCGACTTGTCGAGCACGCCGTCCTCGACCACCAGCGGCTGGGCCAGGAAGGGTTCGATGACATTCTGGGGAATCGCCGGAATCGCCTCGTCCTCGGTACTCGTGTAAATCTTCTGTTCCGCCTTGATCAGCGTGCCGAGCTTGAGTTGGGGGTCCTTGCCGCTGCGGTCCAGCACCACCACCTGGCCGGGATAGATGCGGTGCGGATTGCGGATCTGCTCGTCGTTCAGCCGCCAGATTTCCGGCCAGCGATAGGGATCCTTGAGAAACTTGCCCGAAATGCCCCAGAGCGTGTCGCCCTTGACCACGATATGACGATCCGGCGCGTCGGCCGCCAGTTCCAGCGGTGGCCGGGCATCCTGTGCGAACGCCCATGCGCCTGCCATGGTTGAAATGCAGGTAAACAGCGCGGATATAATGCGTCGCATGGCCTGAATCCTTCGTCGATGCCGGCTGAACGGCTTCATCATTATCGATTCTGCCGGCGAAATCTGTAGGCAACAATCATAGCAGCAGTTCTTTTATGGCCTTATTGCCCATTTTGCGCTATCCCGATCCGCGGCTCCATACCAAAGCGAAGCCGGTGGCGGTCGTCGACGACCGCATCCGCCAGCTCGCCGCCGACATGGCCGAGACCATGTACGAGGCTCCGGGCATCGGCCTGGCCGCCACGCAGGTGAACGTGCACGAACAGGTGATTGTCATCGATGTCTCCGAGGACAGGTCGAAGCTGCTGACCTTGATCAACCCGGAAATCCTCGCCTGCGAAGGCGAATGCGAAGGCGAGGAGGGCTGTCTTTCCGTGCCGGGCATCTACGAGACCGTCAAGCGCTCGCGCAAGGTCAAGGCGCGCGCGCTCGGCCTCGACGGCCGGCCGTTCGAGCTCGACGCGGAAGATCTTCTGGCCGTCTGCATCCAGCACGAAATGGATCACCTCCAGGGCAAGGTGTTCGTCGAATACCTCTCGACGCTCAAGCAGAACCGCATCAAGGCCAAGCTGGCCAAGAAAGCGCGGATCACCGCGTGAAAGTCAGCTTTGGCGGCACGCCGGCGTTCGCCAGGGCGGCCCTGCAAGCCATCATCGACGCGGGCTTCGAGGTGCCGCTGGTGCTCACGCAGCCCGACCGGCCGGCCGGCCGCGGCCAGAAGCTCCACGCCAGCCCGGTCAAGCAGCTCGCGCTCGAACGCGGCATCGCCGTGCACCAGCCGGAGCGGCTGAAGGATCCGGCCACGCACCAGGCCATCATCGCCGCCGCGCCCGACGTCCTGGTCGTCGCCGCCTACGGCCTGATCCTGCCGCAGGCGGTGCTCGACATCCCGCGCCTGGGCTGCATCAACATCCACGCCTCGCTGCTGCCGCGCTGGCGCGGCGCCGCGCCCATCCAGCGCGCCATCGAGGCCGGTGACGCCGAGACCGGCGTGACCATCATGCGCATGGAAGCGGGCCTCGACACCGGCCCCATGCTGTTGAGCGAAAGCCTGCCGATTGCGCCGGACGACAACGCCGCCAGGCTGCACGACAAGCTGGCCGCGCTGGGCGCCCGGCTGGTGATCGAGGCCCTGCGGCGCCTCGATCGATTGCAGGCCGTGCCGCAGCCGGCCGAGGGCGTCACCTACGCCAACAAGATCGACAAGGCCGAGGCCCTGCTCGATTTCACCCGGCCGGCGGCCGAACTGGCGCGCCGCATCCGGGCCTTCGATCCCTTCCCCGGCGCGGCCGGGGTGCTCGACGGCGCCACCATCAAACTGTGGAGCG
Source organism: uncultured Rhodocyclaceae bacterium (assembly GCA_964602565.1). Lineage (GTDB taxonomy): Bacteria > Pseudomonadota > Gammaproteobacteria > Burkholderiales > Rhodocyclaceae > Fen-999. The sequence continues at coordinate 32,223 of CAZRRI010000011.1, forward strand.
CGGTCGCCGAACCGGGGACCGGCGTGCCGGGTACGGTGGTGGCGGCCGACGGCCGGGGCATCGTCATCGCCTGCGGCGACGGCCTGCTGCGCGTCGGCGAGGCCCAGAAGCCGGGCGGCAAGCGCCTGCCGGTCGCCGACCTGCTGCACGGATTTTCCATCGCGGCGGGCAGCCGGTTCGGTAGCGCCGCATCGTGAGCGCCCGGGCGCTCCGGTCGGCCGAAGCCGGGGCCCTTCCTTGACCATCCGGGAGGCCGGGATCCGCTTCCTGGCGCTGGTGCGCTCGGAATGGCGCCAGTTCACCACCTTCAAGGCCAGCGACCGCCGCTGGCAGATGCCGTTCAGCGCCGCCCTGGCCTCCGGCCTGCCGCTCATGGCCGGCGCCTGGTTCGGCCGCCTCGATCATGCCCTGATCGCCTCCCTGGGCGGGCTGGCCTTCGTCTACATGCCGCGCACGCCCCTGCATCACCGCATGGTCTGGCTGATGGCCTGCGCCTTCGGCATGACGGCATGCCATGCGCTGGGGGTGATGAGCCAGTTCGCTCCCCCGCTGATCGTGCTCATGATCGCCTTCATCACCGTCCTGGCGACCATGGTGCTGCGCTTCTACGGCGTCGGGCCGCCGGGCAGCATGTTTTTCGTCATGGCGGCCGCCATTGCCGCCTATACCCCCGGCCAGCCCGCCGAAATTCCGCTGCGCATCGGGCTGTTCGCCATGGGGGGACTGTTCGCCATCCTGGTGGCGTTCTTCTACAGCGTGCATATCCTGCGCTTGCAGGCGCCCGAGCCGGTGGCGCCCCTGCCGACCGCCACCTTCGATTACGTGGTGCTCGATTCGGTGGTGATCGGCGCTTTCGTCGCCATCGCCCTGGCGCTGGCGCAGGCCTTGCAGCTCGAACGGCCCTACTGGGTGCCGATCAGCTGCCTGGCGGTCATGCAGGAAATGTCGTTGCGCGCGGTATGGAACAAGCAGTTGCAGCGCATCGCCGGTACCGGCGTCGGCGTGCTGCTGTCCATGGGGCTGCTGGCGCTGCCCCTGGGCCACTGGGGCGTGGCGCTGTCGATGACCGTCCTCACTTTCCTGATCGAGACGCTGGTGGTGCGCCACTACGGCCTGGCCGTGGTCTTCATCACGCCGCTGACCCTGCTGCTGGCCGAGGCCAGCGGCATCGGCGGCGTCGGCGGCAACTCGCCAGCGATCATGATCGAGGCGCGCTTCCTCGATACCCTGCTCGGCTGCCTGGTCGGCCTGCTCGGCGGCGCCTGCCTGCACAGCCCGGGTTTCCGCGCCCGTTTCGGCGGCCTGCTCCGGCGCCTGATCCCGCGGCGCCTGTACTCTTGACGAATGACGCCGCCGCCGCGCCGGCGGGCGCTATAGGCCCGGGTCCTCGCCGCCGCCCTTGAGCGTCATCTCGACGATGCGCCGGGTCAGCCGGGGCGCGAAAAGCTCGATGAAATCGTAGTCGAAACGGCGCAGCCAGCCGCCGCGCCGGATGCCCAGCCGCGTGGTGCTGGCCTCGAACAGGTGCTCCGAGGCGATGGCGGTCAAGCCGGCGTCGCGCGCCGGATCGAAGGCCATTTCCGCGATGATGCCTATGCCCAGGCCCAGTTCGACATAGGTCTTGATCACGTCGGAATCGACGGCGGTGAGCACGATGTTGGGCGCGACGCCAGCCCGCTCGAAGGCCTGGTCGATGCGGGCGCGGCCGGTGAACGTCGGGTCGTAGGTGATCAGCGGCCATTCGGCGAGCCGGGCCAGCGTGACCGGGCCGGCGTCCGCCAGGGCGTGGCCGCGCGGCGCGACCAGGATATGCGACCAGCGGTAGCAAGGCAGGGTGACCAGGCCCGGCGCGCCGGTGAGCGCTTCCGTGGCGATGCCGACGTCGGCGTCGCCGTCGACCACCCAGTCCGCGACCTGATGCGGATTGCCCTGGTGCAAGCGCAGGCGCACGCGCGGATAGCGTTCCATGAAGCGCTTGACGACGGGGGGGAGCAGGTAGCGCGCCTGGGTGTGGGTCGTGGCGACGTCCAGCGTGCCGCTCGCTTCGCCGGCATATTCCTCGCCGACCCGCTTCAGGTTGCGGGCATCGTCGAGCATGCGGCCGACGATGTCGAGCACCTGCCGTCCGGGTTCCGTGATGCCGGTCAGGCGCTTGCCGCTGCGCGCGAAGATGGCCACGCCCAACTCTTCCTCCAGCAGGCGCACCTGTTTCGAGACGCCCGGCTGCGAGGTGAATAACGCCGCCGCTGCCTCCGAAACGTTCAGGCCGCGGCGGGCGATTTCTTGCAGGTAGCGCAATTGCTGGAGGTTCATATATAGCTCAAAGTTATATGGATGTGACTATAAAGTATTTTTCATGCTGAAAGTCAGTCGCTACGATGCGCCGAATTCGTTCAATTCACGGACATCGGGCATGGACATCGCACAAATATTCTCCGGATTCGCGGTCGGCGCGCTGGTCGGCGTGACCGGCGTCGGCGGCGGCGCGCTGATGACTCCCCTGCTGGTCCTGCTGTTCGGCGTCGCGCCGGCTACCGCCGTGGGCACCGACCTGCTCTACGCGGCGATCACCAAGTCGGGCGGCACCTGGGTGCATGCCCGGCACGGCCGGGTCGATTGGACGATCGTGGGACGCCTGGCCGCCGGCAGCCTGCCCGCGGCGATCCTGACCCTGCTGCTGGTGACCGAGTTCGTGCCCGGCGGCCTTGGGGGCGCCCAGAAGACCATCACCAGTGCGCTCGGCTTCGCCCTGCTGCTGACGGCCGGCGTGCTGTTTTTCCGCAAGCAGTTGCTGGCCTGTGTCGGCCGGCATGCCGGGTCCGCGCCGGTGCCGCCGGCGCAGACCCGGGCGTGGCCCACCGTGCTGGTCGGCGCGCTGCTCGGCGCGCTGGTGGCGCTGACTTCGGTGGGCGCGGGCGCGCTGGGCGTCACGGCGCTGCTGCTGCTCTATCCGGGCCTGGCGGCGATCCGCATCGTCGGCGCCGACCTGGCGCATGCCGTGCCGCTGACGCTGGTCGCCGGCCTCGGCCACTGGTGGCTGGGCAGCATCGACTGGACGCTGCTGGCGACGCTGCTGGCCGGCTCGCTGCCCGGCGTGTTCATCGGCAGCCTTCTCGCCCACCGCATTCCGGAGCGGCTGTTGCGCTCAACCCTGGCCGGCGTCCTGGTGCTGGCCGGCGGCAAGCTGATCGCCGCCTGATATCCATCGAGACCGCGAGGAACCCCGCATGTATACCTACAACGACACCGACCGCCGCCTCGTCGCCGAACGCGTCGCCCAGTACCGCGACCAGACGCGCCGCTACCTTGCCGGCGAACTGGGCGAGGACCAGTTCCGGCTGCTGCGCTTGCAGAACGGCCTGTATCTCCAGCGGCACAATCCGATGCTGCGCATCGCCATTCCCTATGGCCAGGTCTCGGCGCCGCAGATGCGCCTCCTGGCGCGGATCACCCGCAGCTATGATCGCGGCGTCGGCCATTTCAGCACGCGCCACAACCTTCAGCTCAACTGGGTGCGGCTGGACCGGGTGCCCGATATCCTCGCCGAGCTGGCCGGGCAGGACATGCACGCGATCCAGAGCTCAGGCAGTTGCATCCGCGTCGTCACCACCGATCCGCTGGCCGGCGTCGCGCCGGGCGAGATCGCCGATCCGCGGCCGTGGGCGGAAATCTTCCGGCAATGGTCCACCCTGCATCCCGAGTTCGTCGCCCTGCCGCGCAAGTTCAAGGTGGCGTTCGCCGGCGGGCCGGACGACGCGGCCAGCGTCCGCACCCACGATCTCGGCTTCGAACTGGTGCGGGACGATCAGGGCCGGCTCGGCTTTCGCGTCTGGACCGGGGGCGGGCTGGGTCGCACGCCCATCCTCGGCCAGGTGGTGCGGGAATTCCTGCCCTGGCCGGATCTGCTGACCTATGCCGAGGCCCTGTTGCGCGTCTACAACCTGAACGGCCGCCGCGACAACGCATTCAAGTCGCGCATCAAGATCCTCGTCCAGTCGATCGGCATCGAGGAAATGAAACGGCGGGTCGAATCCGAATGGCGGCATCTGCGCGACGGCATCCAGACGCTCACCGATGCCGAGGTCGAGCGCATCGCCGCGCACTTCGCCCCGCCGGACTACGAATCGCTGCCCGGGCTCGATTCCCGCTTCGAGTTTTCGCGCCGTTTCGACAAGGAATTCGCGGCCTGGGTCCGCAGCAACACGCACGCCCATCGCCAGCCGGGCTATGCGGCGGTGACGCTGTCGCTCAAGGCGCCCGGCCGCGCGCCGGGCGATGCCACGGCCGAGCAGATGGATTCGGCCGCGGATCTCGCCGAGCGTTTCGCTTTCGGCGAACTGCGCACGGCCCAGACCCAGAACCTGATCCTGCCCGACGTGCGCAAGCGCGATCTCTACAACCTGTGGCAGGAGGCCAAGAAAGCCGGTCTGGCGACGCCGAGCGTCGGCTTGCTGACCGACATCGTGTCCTGCCCCGGCGGTGACTTCTGCTCGCTCGCCAATGCCCGCTCGCTGCCGCTGGCGGCGGCGGTGCAGGCGCGTTTTGCCGATCGCGCGGCGCTAGCCGACATCGGCGAACTGCGGCTCAACATCTCGGGTTGCGTCAATGCCTGCGGCCACCACCACGTCGGCGCCATCGGCGTTCTCGGCGTCGACAAGAACGGCGAGGAGTGCTACCAGATCACGCTGGGTGGCGCCACCGGCCGGCAGGCGGCCATCGGTTCGATCATCGGGCCGTCATTGCCGGCGGCCGAAGTGCCGGCGGCGGTCGAGCGCATCGTCGAGCATTACCGAAGCCGCCGCCGCCCGAAGGAACGCTTCATCGACACGGTCAGGCGCGTTGGCGTCAAGAGCTTCGCCAATGCCGCGTATGCAAGAGATTTTTCCTACTTAGAGAATGAGAGAGAGGCTGTCAATGGCTGACAAATTGATCAAGGGCGACAGCGTCGTCGCCAACGAATGGACGGTTCTGCGGCTCGCCGAGGGCGAGTTGCCCGGCGAGGCCGGGCTGCCCTTCGGCAACGTCCTGGTGCCGCTGGCCGTCTGGCAGGCGCGGAAATGGGATCTCGTGCGGCGTCATTGGGAGCAGGGCCACCTGCTGGGCGTCTGGCTCGGCCCCAAGGATGATCCCGCCCAGCTCGCCGACGACCTTGGGCACTTCAGCGTCATCGGCGTGCATTTCCCGCTGGCGGGCGATGGCCGCGGCTACTCGATCGCGACGCTGCTGCGGGTCCGCTACGGCTACGCTGGCGAGCTGCGCGCCATCGGCGCCGTTGGGCGCGATCACCTGCACTTCCTGCGCCGCGTCGGCTTCGATGCTTTCGAGGTGAACGACCCGGAAAGCGCCATTGCCAGCCTCGGCGACTTTTCCGATGCCTATCAAACCGCGGCCGACGGCCGCCTGCCGTGGTTCCGCCGCGCCGCCGCGCCGGCCCTGGCCGCCTGATTCAAGGAGATCAACATGAACCGAGACCAATTCATCGAACTGGTGACGCCCGAAGCCGTGAAAAGCGTCGCCGAGAAAACAGCCAAGGCCGCCCGCCTGTTGCGCGAAGCCGCCCGCGACTTCGCGCCGGTGGTGTTCGCCAACAGCTTCGGCGCCGAGGACATGGTCCTGACCGACCTGATCTGGGGGGGCGGCGCCGATGGCGCGCAAGGCCCGGACATCGGCATCTTCTCGCTCGACACGGGCCGCCTGCCCGCCGAAACCTATGATCTGATCGCCAGGACCGAGCGTCACTACGGGCGCCGGCTGGAAATCTTCTATCCCGAGCGGTCGAGCGTCGAGACCCTGGTCGGCGCCCATGGCATCAACGGCTTCTACGATTCGGTGGAGGCGCGCAAGGCGTGTTGCCATGCGCGCAAGGTCGAGCCGTTGAAGCGGGCGCTGGAGGGCAGGAAAGCCTGGGTGACGGGCTTGCGGGCGGCGCAGTCGCCGACGCGCGAGGCGCTGAAACCCGTGACCTTCGACAAGACCTTCGACCTGCTCAAGATCAATCCGCTCGCCGACTGGACCGAGCACGATATCTGGATTTACCTGCACGAAAAGCAGGTTCCCTACAACGCCCTGCACGACCGCGATTACCCGAGCATCGGCTGCGCGCCCTGCACGCGGGCGGTGCTGCCGGGCGAGGACATCCGCGCCGGGCGGTGGTGGTGGGAAAGCCCGGCGACCAAGGAATGCGGTCTGCACGTCATCGACGGACGCCTGCAAAGAAGCGGCCCGGCGGCGGTGAAAGTCAGCCATGGCGGCACGCCGGCGCCGCGCAAGGCGGCGGCCTGAGCGCGCGGCCCGTCCGAACCGGCGGGCTCAGACGCCGAGGTAGCGGTGCCAGAGTTCCGGCTGGGCGGACAGTTCCGCGGAACTGCCTTCCCAGCGGACGCTGCCCCGCTCGATGATGTAGTGGCGGTCGGCGATGGCGACCAGGTTGCGCACATATTTGTCGATGACCAGCACCGCCAGGCCCTTCTGCTTGAGTGTGGCCAGGCACCGCCAGATCTCCTCGCGCACCAGGGGCGCCAGGCCCTCGGTTGCCTCGTCGAGGATGATGAGATGCGGATTGGTCATCAGCACGCGGCCGATGGCCAGCATCTGCTGCTCGCCGCCCGAGAGCTGATTGCCCATGTTGTTCTGTCGTTCGGCCAGGCGCGGGCAGAACTCGTACACCTTGTCGAGCGTCCAGGGGTCGGCGGTGCCGCTGCGGTTGGATGCCCAGGCCACGAGGTTCTCGCGCACGGTCAGATTCGGGAAAATCTGGCGGCCTTCCGGCACCAGGCCGATGCCGGCGCGACCGATGCGGTCGGCTTCCAGGCCGTGGATGGCCTGGCCACGAAACAGCACGGTGCCGCCACGCGGGCGGACCAGGCCGGTGATGCTGCGCACCGTGGTGGTCTTGCCCATGCCGTTGCGGCCGAGCAAGGTCACCATTTCGCTTGGCGCGATGCGAAGGTTGATGCCGAACAGCGCCTGGCTGGCGCCGTAGTAGGTTTCCAGGCCATCGACGCGCAGCAGATCGCTCAATTGGTGGCCTCCTCGCCCAGATAGGCCGATTTGACCGCCGCGTTGCCGCGGATCTCGTCCGGCAGCCCGGTGGTGATGACGCGGCCGGCGACCAGCACGGAGATCCGGTCGGCCAGCCGAAAGACCGCGTCCATGTCGTGCTCGACCAGCAGTATCGTGTAGTGGCCCTTGAGGCCGGTGATCAGCTCGACCATGTTCTCGGATTGCTCCGGACCCATGCCCGCCATGGGCTCGTCGAGCAACATCAGTTGCGGCTTGGTGGCCAGCGCCAGCGCGATTTCCAGTTGCCTGTGCTCGCCGTGCGACAGCCCGCGGGCCTGGCGGGCGGCCAGCGCTTCCAGTCCCACCTGGCGCAGGATGGCCATGGCTTCGTCCTCGAGCGCCGTCTCGGCCGCGACCGGCCGCCAGAAGCGGAAGCTCGACCCGCTCACCGCCTGGAGCGCGATGCCGACATTCTCGACGACGGTGAACTCGTTGAGGATGCTGGTGATCTGGTAGGAGCGGGCGAAGCCCAGCATGGCCCGCTGGTGGGCATTGAGGTGCGTGACGTCCCGGCCGGCGAAATGGACCGAGCCGCCATCCGGCCTCAGGGTCCCGGAAAGCTGGCTGATGAGGGTGGTCTTGCCGGCGCCGTTCGGCCCGATCAGGGCATGGCATTCGCCGCGCATCACCTCCAGCGAGACGTCGTCGGTGGCGATCAGGCCGCCAAAGCGCTTGCACAGGGCGCGTGTCTCGAGCAGCGTGGCGCTCATCGCGTTTTCCCCGCGAACAGGCCGGCAATGCCCTTGGGCGCGAAGAACACGACGCCGAGCAGGATCAGGCCGAGGATGATCTGCCAGTGCGGCGTGAACGCCGTCAGCACTTCCTCCAGCACCATGAAGACCACCGCGCCGGCCAGCCCGCCCCAGAGGCTGCCCAAGCCACCCAGGATGACCATGACGAGGACGGTGCCCGAAATATCCCAGTGCAGCATGTTGGGGCTGACAAAGCCGTTCTGATTGGCCATGAGCGCGCCGGCCAGGCCGGCCAGCGTGCCGGCGATGACGAAAGCGGTGAGCTTGAAACGAAACGTGGCGTAGCCGAGCGACTCCATGCGTGCCTCGTTGTCCTTGATGCCGCGCAACACGCGGCCGAAGCGCGAGTCGCGCAGGCGTGCCAGGACGACCAGGCAAACCGCGAGGATCGCCAGCACGAAGTAATAGAAGACCGTGTCGTCGGCCATCTTGAGCGCGCCGAGCGGCGAGCGCTTGGCGAGTTGCAGGCCGTCGTCGCCGCCGTAGCCCTTGAGCGAAATGAAGATGTAAAAGAGCATCTGGGCGAAGGCCAGGGTGATCATGATGAAATAGACGCCCCGCGTGCGCAGGCAGACCGAGCCGATGGCGAAGGCCAGGAGGCCGGTGGTCGCCATCGCCAGCGGCAACACCACCGGCGCCGCCGACCATTGCGGCGCGTCGAGCGCGACGATGCCGACAACATAGGCGCCGAAGCCGAAAAAGGCCGCATGGCCCATGCTGACCATGCCGCCCGTGCCGACCAGCAGGTTGAGGCTGGTGGCGAGCAATGCCCAGATCAGCACCCGGCTGGCCACGGAGATGTAGAACTCCTGGCCGATCATGGTGAACAGCTTGGGCAGGGCCAGCCCGACGAGGCAGGCGGCGACGAGCCAGCCATGGCGCTTCAGCCATGCCATGATCAACCCCCGGCAGGGAAGAGTCCCTGGGGCTTCCAGAACAGCACGACGACCATGAGCAGGTAGATCGAGATCGCCGCCAGGGATGGCCCCGCGGCATCCGCCAGCGCCGGCGGCAGGATGGTCCTCAACAACGGCGGGATGAAGGCGCGGCCGAAGGTATCGACGATGCCGACCAGCAATGCGCCGATGAAGGCGCCACGCATCGAGCCGATGCCGCCGATCACGACGGTGACGAAGGCAAGGATCAGGATGCTTTCACCCATGCCGACCTGGACGACCAGCAATGGGCTGAGCATGGCGCCGGCCAGTGCGCACAAGGCCGCGCCGGCGCCGAAGACGGCGGTGAACAGCCACTTGATGTTGGTGCCCATGGCGGTCGCCATTTGCCGGTTGGAGGCGCCGGCGCGCACCAGCATGCCGATGCGCGTGCGCACCACGACGAAGTAAAGCACGGCGGCAACCATGAGACCGACGGCGATGATAGCGAGTCGGAACGCCGAGTAGTGCAGGCCGGGCAACAACTGGACGGAGCCCGACAGGGCTTCCGGGACGTTGAGCGTCAGCGCTTGCAGGCCCCAGATGGCGCGTGTCGTCTCGTTGGCGATGAGTATCAGGGCGAAGGTGGCGAGCACCTGGCTGAGGTGGTCGCGCTTGTAGAGACCCCGAAGCACCAGCACTTCGATGATCATGCCGATGACGGCGGTGGCGGCAAGACCGAGTGGCACGGCAACCAGGAACGAGCCGGTGGCCTGCGTCAAGGTCGCCACGAGATAGGCGCCGATCATGTACAGCGAGCCATGCGCCAGGTTGATGACGTCCATGATGCCGAATATCAGCGTCAGTCCGGCCACCAGCAGAAACAGCATCAGCCCGAACTGCAAGCCGTTCAGGCATTGCTCGAGGAAGAGAATCCAGGTCATGTGTCGGCGGACGCCTGCCGGCACGCCTTGCCGAAAGGCAAGGCGCACCGAACGACGTCGATGGGTCGGTTACATGTTGCAGGCCGAGACGTAGGCATCCTGGTGATCGGTGAAAACCGTGCCCGCCGTCTTGTTCACGAAACGGCCCTTGTCGTCCTTGACGACCTGCCGCAAGTAGTAGTTCTGGATCGGGAAATGGTTCTTGTTGAACTTGAACGCGCCCCGCACCGACTTGAAGTTGGCGGCCTCCAATGCCTTGCGCAGGGCCGCCTTGTCCTCGATCTTGCCCTTGACGTCGCGAACGGCGGCATCGAGCAGCAAGGCCGCGTCATAACCCTGGGCAGCGAATTCGTTGGGCAGGCGGCCATATTTCTTCTCGAAGTCGGCAACGAATTTCTTGTTGGCCGCGTTGTCGAGATCCAGGTTCCAGTGCGACGTGTTCAGGGCGCCGAGCGTCGGCTCGCCGACGGCCGCCAGCGTGTCCTGGTCGAACGACCAGCCGGTGCCGAACAGCGGGAACTCCTTGTTCATGCCCGCCTGCTGCCACTGCTTGAGGAAATTGACTCCCATGCCGCCGGGAAGGAAAAAGAACACGGCATCGGGCTTGGCGGCGCGCATCTGGGAAATCTCCACCGCGTAATCGAGCTGACCGAGCTTGGTGTAGGCCTCGCCGGCATAGTTGCCCTTGTAGTAGCGCTTGAATCCATTTACCACGTCCTTGCCGCCGGGATAGTTCGGTGCGATGACGAAGACGTTCTTGTAGCCCTTGTCGGTCATATGCTTGCCGGTGGCCTCGGAGTAGCTGTCACTGACCCAGGAAACCGCGAAGAAATAAGGATTGCAGCCGGCGCCTGCCAAGTCGGACGGCCCGGTGTTCGGGCTGACGTAATAGGTCTCGGCACCGAGCACGGTGGCCTGCGCCGCCTGCAGGATGTTCTGGAACACGATGCCGGTCATGAAATCGACCTTGTCGCGTTTGATCAGTTTGTCGGCGAGTTGCTTGGCGACGTCGGGCTTTTGCTGGTCATCCTCGATCAGCACCTCGACCGGCAGGCCGCCCAGCTTGCCGCCGGCATGCTCGATGCCTAGCTGGAAGCCATCGCGGATGGCAACGCCAAGGATGCCTCCGGGGCCTGACAGGGTACTCACAAACCCGACCTTCACTTTGTCGGCAGCCTGTGCCGCCATGGACATGGCGCCAGCCAAGGCCAGGCACAGCAGTTTCTTTTTCATGATACGTCTCCTCTATTGTTGCTGATGAGTTGCTGATTACGGGACACCCCGACTGAACTGCTTCTGTTGCAAGACTGCAAAGTCTCCGAAATGGTCCTGTCGCCAAACCGTGGAAGCCGACACCAAGGGCATCCGCTTGTCGGAGAAATATAACTTAAGGACTACTCGATCGTTAGCGTGATTGCGCAATCATGAGCATGTTCGCGCAATCACGAATGAATCTCGATATTGGCCGCGGCATTGCCCCTATTCCATCGCTTCATACAGCGGCAGCGTCAGGAACTCGGGGTATTCATCGGCGAGCGCCATCTTCTCGAAGATGCCGGCGGCCTGGTCGTAGGTTTCGGTCTTTTCACCATTGGCGGTGACGGTGGCCTTCACCTTGGCGAGTTCCTCGGGGATCATTGCCTTGACCATTTCGGCGGTGACCTTGCGCCCGTCGTCGAGCTTGCCCTTCGGGGAGACTACCCACTGCCAGATCTGCGAGCGTGAAATCTCGGCGGTGGCGGCGTCTTCCATCAGGTTGTGGATCGGCACGCAGCCGTTGCCGGCGAGCCAGCTGCCGAGGTAGTGGATGCCGACGTTGATGTTGTTGCGCACGCCGGCTTCGGTGATCGGCTGCTCGGGCTGGAAGTTGAGCCAGTCTTTCGGGCCGTAGCTGTCGGTGCGCTGTTTCTCCCATTGATTGGGCTTGTCGCCGAGCACCTTGAGGAACTCTTCCATGGCGATGCCGACGAGGCCGGGGTGGGCGACCCAGCCGCCGTCATAGCCGTCGTTGGCGTCGCGCGTCTTGTCGTGGCGGATGCCGGCGAGGGCTTTTTCATTCGCGACCGGATCGCTCTTGATCGGGATCAGCGCGCTCATGCCGCCCATCGCCGGGGCGCCGCGCTTGTGGCAGGCCTTCACCAGCGCCAGCGCGTAGCTGCGCATGAAGGGCACTTCCATGGTGATGGCGCCGCGGTTGGCCAGGCAGAAATCCTTGTTGCGCTTGAATTTCTTGATGCAGGAGAAGATGTAGTCCCAGCGCCCGGCATTCAGGCCGGCGGAATGCTCGCGCAGTTCGTAGAGGATCTCTTCCAGCTCGAAGGTGGCGAGGACGGTCTCGACCAGCACGGTGGCCTTGATGCTGCCGCGCGGCAGGCCGAGCTCGTCCTGCGCCAGGCAGAAGATGTCGTTCCACAGGCGCGCTTCGAGATGCGATTCCATCTTCGGCAGGTAGTAGAAGGGCCCGGCGCCGCGGGCAATCTGCTCCTTGGCGTTGTGGAAGAACACCAGACCGAAGTCGAAGATGCCGCCGGAGACGCGCTGGCCGTCGACCAGCATGTGCTTCTCGTCGAGATGCCAGCCGCGCGGGCGGATCTGCAGCACGGCGATCTTGTCGTTGAGCCGGTAGACCTTGCCCGCCTCGTTGGTGAAAGTCAGTCTGCGGCGCACGGCGTCGTAGAGGTTCACCTGGCCCTGCACCTGGTTGAACCAGTTCGGGCTGTTGGAATCCTCGAAGTCGGTCATGTAGGAATCGGCGCCCGAGTTGAAGGCGTTGATGATCATCTTGGCCTCGACCGGGCCGGTGATTTCCACGCGGCGGCATTCGAGCGCCTTGGGCAGCGGCGCGATCCGCCAGTCGCCCTCGCGTATGTGCTTCGTCTCCGGCAGGAAGTCGGGCATCTCGCCAGCGTCGATGCGGGCTTGGCGGGCGACGCGGGCCTTCAGCAGCTCCTGGCGGCGCGGCTCGAAGGCGCGGTGGAGTTTTGCGACGAAATCGAGCGCGTCCATGGTCAGGATTTCGTCGAAACGGGGATGGATCGGGGCGTTGATCTGCACGCCAGCGGGTAGGTTCAAGTTCACGCGGAGTTCTCCAGTTGGAATATCAAATTCGACGATGGACGGACATTCAGCCCTGGTCAACCACCAGCAATCGGCGGTACAAGAAATACCTCGTCCTGATCGGTTACGACATGGCTCCTGTCGGCAAAACGCTGATTCACGAAGATCATCACAACGGCATCGAATTCCAGTGCTCGTTCATATTTTTCGCCCCGCGTCGCCAGCCAGTCGAGAAGCATGCCGACATTTTTCACCCCGGCGGGCAGCGTGATGATCTCTTCGTCGCAACCCATGCTTTCCCTGAGCCAGGCGGAATACCTTAATTTCATCCTCTATCAGCTTGCCACCATGTCACGCAATACATGCTTGACCACCTTGCGCATTTCGTTGCGCGGCAGTTCGGCGACGAAGATTACATCCTTGGGATGCTTGTATCGACCGAGCTTGCCGTCGAACCATTCAAGGATATCGCGCTTTTCGAGCTTGCGGCCTTCCCTGGCCACGACAATCGCGACCGGCACCTCGCCCCACTGCGGGTCCGGCCTGCCGACCACGGCGGCTTCCTGCACATCGGGATGCATCATCAGTACGTTTTCGAGTTCCGTCGGATAGATGTTCTCGCCGCCCGAGATGATCATGTCCTTCTTGCGGTCGATAATGTAATAGCAGCCATTCGGGTTGACGTAGCCGATGTCGCCGCTATGAAACCAGCCGCCGGCAAGCGCGGCGCGCGTCGCCTCGTCGTTGTTCCAGTAATGCGACATGACGTTCCTGCCGCGAATCAGTATTTCACCGGGTTCCCCGGTCGGACATTCATCCCCGCTCGCGTTGATGACACGGATCTCGCAGTGCATGGCCGGAAAGCCGACGGAACCCTCGGTGGCGAACGCATTGGCGATGATCTGGTGAATCGCCACGGGCGCGGTTTCACTGGCGCCGTACATGTTCAGCAGCGGAATGCCGCGATCGTGCCAGTAGCGGATCATGTCGGACGGGATGGTGCTCGATCCGGTCAGTACCGCGCGCAGGCAGGAAAGATCGGCCGCCTCCCAATCGGGGAGGCTTCTCAGCGCCGGCATGTGGGCGGGCAAAAAGATCGTCAGCGTCGGTTTCTGCCTGATGATGGCGTCGAGCACCAGGCGGGGCTCGAACAGGCGATGAAGCGCGACGGTGGCGCCGACGTAGAACGCCGTGGTCGTCTGCACGTTCAGCCCGCCGACGTGGAATAGCGGCAGCAACGCCAGGATCAGATCCTGGCTGGTCATGTCATGCAGCAGGGCGCTGTTGAAGGCGTTGTACTGGATCGCCTCCTGCGTCAGCACCGCCCCCTTGGGGGAGCCGGTGGTGCCGGATGTGTAGATGATCAGCAGCGGGCTGTCCAGCCCGATCCCCTCGTGATGATCCGCGCCGTCGGCGTGGCGCGACAGTTCGGCAAGCCGCGGCCACGGGCCATTGTCGCCGCCCTGTCCCATCGCCACGAATCTGCAACCCGGCAATTCCGCGTCGAGGGGCGCGCACTGTTGCAGATAGGGTTCATCGATGAACAAGACCCGCGCGCCGCAGTTTCGCAGCATGCCGACGTGTTCGCGGGGCGCCAGGCGCCAGTTGAGCGGGACCAGGATGGCGCCGAGGCGTGCGCAGGCGAACAGGAACACCAGGAGCTGGGGATGGTTCTGGCCCAGATAGCCGATGCGATCGCCGGGCGTGATGCCCAATTGGCTTTTCAGCAGGCGGGCGGCGGCCTTGATCTCATCGTTGAACCGGGGATACGTCATTTCCCCGCCTTCGAACAGAATCGCGGCCTTGCCGGGCTTTGCCCGCGCCCATTTTTCGATCCAGTCTGCAATGTTCATGCGTTGACCTTCCCGATGATCCGGCACTTCGTTGCGCGATCCTAATTCCCGCCTTGCCGCGCCTCGTGAATCGCGCGCGCGACTTTTTCCGGCGACAGGGGGGGATTGAATATCCGGACCCCCGTGGCGTTGAACAGGGCATTGGCGATTGCCGGGGCGATGACGATGGTCGGCAGTTCGGAGACTCCTTTTGCGCCGTAGGGGCCTTCCGCGCAATTGCTCTCGATGAAATGCATCTCCAGTTCGGGCATTTCCGGTGCCGTAATGAGTTTGTAGTCCCGGAAACATGGATTCTTCAGCAGCCCGCCTTCCAGTTGCATGTTCTCGCTCAGCGCGTAGCCCAGGCCGATGGCGATCCCGCCCTCGGTCTGGGCCTCCAGGCCCATTCGATTGATGACGCGGCCGACATCCTGGGCGGACGTGATCTTGTCCACCTTGATCTCGCCGGTCAGCGTGTCCACGGTGATCTCCGCGATGTGCACCGCGTGGGAATAGGCCGCCGAGTGATCGGACACGTGATCGGCGCCTTCGGGCTCGCTATTGGGCTCGTAGTAGTCCGTGACCATCACGAGTTCGGGTTCCGCCTGGAAGTGCATCTGCCGGAGCAGGCGATCGAGTTTGATCAATGGCGTGCCGCACCGGTCGCGCACCACCGAGCCGCCGCGCAGTTCCAGCGTTTCCGCCGGTTCGCCAAGCATCTTTTCGGCGGCGTTGAGGATCTGGGCCTTGGCCTTGCGGGCGGCGCGGCGCGTGCCGTTGCCGGCGATGAAGGTGGTGCGCGACGCATGCACGCCGACATCCCATGGCGCGATGTCCGAGTCGTTGTTGACAATGGTGACGTGCTCCAGCGGCACGCCGAGCTCCTCGGCGACGATCAGGTTGATGACCGCGTCGATGCCCTGGCCGATTTCCGAGGCGCCGGTGATGACCGTGACACGGGCATAGTCATCGACCTTGAGGATGGTGCCGATGCCGTCCGACTTGTGGATCTTCGCGCCACCGGCATTGTGGATCGACGAGGCCAGGCCGATGCCTTTCTTGTAGCGGCCGGGCTTGCCGCGCTCGGCGGCATACGCCGCGCGTTTGCGGCTGTAATCGCTTGCCTGGGCGGCTGTTTCCAGGCATTCGGCCAGCACGCATTCACGCAGGAAGGACTTCTGCGGCGTGACCTCGCCCGACTTTTGCGCGTTCTTGAGGTGGAACGCGAGCGGGTCGATGTCGACCTGGTCCGCCAGGATGTCCATCTGCTGGGCGGTGGCGAACGTCGTCTGCACGTTGCCGTAGCCGCGGAAGGAGCCGGCATAGGGATTGTTGGTGTAGATCGCCTGGGCCTGGAAATCGACCACGGGAACACGATAGTGGCCGGACGTGGTGCGCATCATGATCACCGGGATGGTCGGCCCCCAGGACGTATAGGCGCCATTGTCGAGCAGCACGTCGGCGGCGCGGAAGGTGAGCGTGCCGTCGCGCTTGCAGCCGGTGCGCATGTGGATGATCGCTGCCTGCCGTGTCGGCGAAGCCTTGAACTCCTCCTCGCGCGAGTAGATCACCTTGACCGGGCGGCCGGTCTTCCTGGCCAACAGGGCGGCGATCGGTTCATAGGGGTAGACGTCGAGCTTGGAGCCGAAGGCGCCGCCGACCGGGGGCTGGATGACGCGGATGTCGCCCGGGGAAATGCCCAGCGCCGGCGCAAGATCCATCTTGTAGTTGTAGGGGTATTGAGTCTGCGTCCAGATGGTCAGCTTGCCGTTGTTGTCGAAATCGGCGATGGCACAGGAGGTGCCCATGCAGCAGTGCGTGACGTGATGTGGACGAAACACATTGTCGGCGATGAAGTCGGATGCCGCCTCGGCGGCCGCCAGGTCGCCATGCTTGAACTCGAAGCGCAGACTCTTGTTGTCCGGGAAGTTGTCCTGAATCCGGGGCGCGGATGCTTCGCGCCCCGCTTCCGGCGAGAAGACCCCGGGCAGATCCTCGTACTCGACCTTGATGAGACTCAGCGCGTCGAGCGCGATTTCCTCCGTTTCGGCGGCAACCGCGGCGATTTCATCGTGCTCGCAGCGCACCTTGTTCTTCAGCGGAATGTTGTCGCGGACAAAACCGAACTTCAATCCCGCGGCATCCTTGCCGGTCAGCACGGCATGCACGCCCGGCAGCCGCTCCGCCGCCGATACATCGATACTCAAAATATTCGCGTGCGGCCGGCCGGCGAACAGCACCTTGCCGATCAGCATCTGCGGCAACACCATGTCGTTGATGTAGCGCGTCTTGCCGGTGGCCTTGTCGGGGGCGTCGGGCTTCTTGACGCGCTGGCCGATCAAGGTTTTCTTTTCGATGGGTGCAGCGGTGGCTTTCTGTTCCATGGCGGGGTTCTCTATATAAGCGTTTGCGAGCCGGGGTGTGGAGTGCGAGTGCTCAACGGCGGCTCAACGGCGACCGCAGCACTTCTGCTCGACCACCGATCCCACCGCGTCGAGCACCTTGGTGTAACCGGTACAGCGGCAGAGGTTGCCTTCGAGGCCGCGCTGCGCCTCCGCGCGCGTCAGATTCGGATTCTCGCCGACCAGGTAGTCGGCCTGCATGATCATGCCCGGCATGCAGAAACCGCACTGCACGGCACCGTGGTCGACAAAGGCCTGCTGCATCGGATTCATGCCCTCCGGCGTCTTCAAACCCTCGATGGTGACCACTTCGCGGCCGTCGCAATCGACGGCATGCATCAGGCAACTGTTGAGGGTCTTGCCGTCGACCCTGATCGTGCAGGCACCGCATTCGCCCTCGCCGCAGGCGTACTTGGTGCCGGTCAGGCCGAGCACGTCGCGCAGCA
>CAZRRI010000012.1:0-48480 GCA_964602565.1 uncultured Rhodocyclaceae bacterium
TCAGTGGCAGTGGATAGGCATTGCGATAGATGAGGTTGCGGGCGGTTTTCTTGGCACCCTGCAGGGTGCGGCTGTAGCCGACGAGGTACAAGGCTTCGCCGGGATGTATGGCCAGGCGACCACCGAAATCGATTGTGTTCATGTTCGTCTCCAATCAAAACGCGGGAGACATGCGAGGGTGTGATCCCGTCAGCCTGGACGGTCAGCGGGCAGCTCCCGCGGTTGGACTGTGCGTCGCGCCAGGCTTATTGCCGGGCGATCGAGACGGGCAGCGGCAGCAGGCGTGAAGCCAAGCAGAAGTGGGATAGCCCAAGTGACGCGAAGCAGGACTGAAGGCTTGCCAAAGTAATGTGTCGAACAGCGACAGTTGTCACGTAGTCGTCGCGTGCAATGCGACGCTGAACTTGCTTGCCTTCGGCGCTAGCCATGGCGCCGATAGCAGTGATCACATTGACGGACTTTCGAATTGCTCTCGCAGCTATCGCGGCGCCCTGTCGCAGGCACAGTGCCGCAGCAAACGCGAGTTCGAGGATGATCAGTTCGGCCCCCTTGTCGAAAATGACAAATACCGTGGCCGCCAGCGCGACATAGAGCCAGATTTTTAGCTCGTCGTGTCGTTTAGTCGCCGATGTGCAGCACAAGAGGGAAAACGCGTCCATAAACGGCAGTCTATAGAACTACCTCGCTCCGCCGACGGCGAAAAGCGCACACGGCGGCCGCATTTCAAAAATGCAGGAACTTGATTTCCTGATAGCGGCCTGCACCTGCCCTCGCCTGTTACAGGATCGCCGCCTACGCCCGCTTCGTCCTCTTCTTCGCAAGTTTTTCAGCAAGTCGTTCGGCCTGTAGGTGTGTGTAGCGCTCAAGCATTTGCAACGTTTTGTGGCCTGACACTGCGGCAAGCTCAAGGACATTGAAATCACCTCGCTCTGCCAGGCGACTCAAGGCTTCATGCCTGAGATCATGAAAAGTGAAATCAACAATTTTTGCTCTGTCGCAGGCTGCCGCGAAGACACCATAGAGAGTCATCCTTGCGCACGGTATAACCTTCCCGTTGATAGACTTCGGCAGACCCTCAAGAACCTTCAGGGCTGCCGGAGAAAGTGGAACGGCACGTGGCTTCTCGTTCTTGATCTCGGATTTCTTCGTCAGGTAGATCAGCTTGCGCTTGGTATCCACCGATTTCCAGGTCAGTCCCAGCAACTCACCTTGCCGCATCGCCGTCTCGACAGCGAGCGTCACGGCAGGAACAAGCCATGGATTTCGACTCTTGCGACACTCCGCTTCAAATTTTGTCCATTCATCCCCGCTCAAGCGGCGATCGCGCCCTTCGCTCTCTTTCGGCTTACGGATTTTTTCGACAGGATTCCCGCGCGGAAGCGTTATGCCCTTTTCATTCTCTGCGTAGCCAAGCAATTTGGACAGCATATAAAGTTCTTTTCGAACTGAACTTTCCCCGACCTTCCGCCGGTCTGTGCTGCCTTTGAGCCTGGCATCCCTGAAACCGGCAACAAGCTTTTGATCGACTGCAGCGATGCTGTAATCGCCGAAGAAATCATTCAAGCGGTCCAACTGGAAACGCCAGGCCTCCCTTTCATCCTCCCTAACTCGATAATGCAGGGGTGCGAAATCGGATTTGAAATCCTTGATCAAGTCACCAATGGTTGTACGCTCGGCTGTTGATGCAGAGACATAGGTTCCGCGATCAATCTCAGCCTCGACTCGACGCGCCCATTCCTGCGCGAGGGTTTTGTTGGGAAATGTCTTGCTCTGGACTGGGTAGCCCCGCCGTCTCACGCGGGCCTGCACATACCCGCTTTCGCGCATTTGGAAGGTGGCCATTAGATTGGCTCCGAAAAATGAAGTGGCTCCGTTTTGTCTCCGAAACCCATTGTCGAATTATGCCACCACCACAGAACACCGGCCAATACTGGCCTTCACAGGAAATAAATTTCACGCCTGGAAAGCGTGTGTGGGTTCATAGCCCACCGCGGGTTCGAATCCCGCCCTCTCCGCCAAGCATCAAGCGACGACACGCCCTTCGGCCTCACCTATCCCCTTCCCTCTTGTGGCGTGCCTTGGTGGATCACCTAACATGCAACGGACGTCGAGCAGGCGTTGATTGATCGCCCTCCCCAAGGGAGTGCGGCGGCGAGCAGTCGGATGGCGACCGAAACTTTGCGGACAGACATGTTGGATCGTCGGGGGGCGTGGGTACCGGTACAGCCGCCGATCAGGGTTTGGCGTGCCCTGTATATTCGTGGGATAATCAGCGTCGGCGCCAAATGGTGCGATTCGTGGTGGCAATCGCGGTAACCGGGTAGCACACGATAGCGAATTCCATTTACTGGTGCTGGTTTACAGACGGAGTGTGGCAGGTGCCCTCGCCACAAGGATTTTCCCGAACCCAACGGAAAGAGAGACCGACGAGATGCTGTTCATCCTTTACTACATCGTCGCCATCACCATTCTGGTATTGCATTTCACCGGCTTCCTGGGCCGCCACAATCTCGAATGGCTGGTGCTAGTGCTGGCGGTGACGGTCTTTCCGGCGGTTATCTACCTCTGATTCGCGCGCATGGACGACCAAGTCGTCTGACGCTCTCGCTCGCCCCGAGGCTTTTCAGGCACAAACTTTGACAATGTAGTTCTTTACCGCTTGGGAATCCGCGTCCATCACCTCGACGCGCTGGGGCAGATTCTCGATGCCGACAAAATCATCCGGCCGTAGCGGCTCGCGGCCCAGCGCTTCCTGGATCGTTTCGGCGAACTTCACCGGCTGCGCCGTTTCCAGCACCACCATCGGCACGCCCGGCTCGCGATGTTCGCGCGCCACCTTGACGGCATCGGCGGTGTGGGTGTCTATCATCGTCCCGTAACGCTCCCACACGTCGCGAATGGTCGCCAGACGATCGGCGTGAACGCTGCGCCCGGAGACGAAGCCGAACCCGGGCAGATTCTCCATGTACGGCGTGCCGCTCATCCTGCTCAGGTCGAAGCTGCCGCCGGCGTCGACCTTGGCCCAGAGCTCGCGCACGACGGCCGGATCGCGGCCGACCAGGTCGAACACGAAGCGCTCGAAGTTCGACGCCTTGGAGATGTCCATCGAGGGGCTCGAGGTCACACAGGTTTCCGCCGTTGCCCGCGGCCGGTAGACGCCGGTGCGGAAGAACTCGTCGAGGACGTCGTTTTCATTGGTGGCCAGCACCAGCCTGCGAATCGGCAGGCCCATCATGCGCGCGATGTGGCCGGCGCAGATGTTGCCGAAGTTGCCCGAGGGCACGCAGAACGACACTTGCTGGTCGTTGTGCTCCGTTGCCTCGAACCAGCCCTTGAAGTAGTAGATGACCTGGGCGGCGACACGCGCCCAGTTGATGGAATTGACGGCGCCGATCTTGTACTTCGCCTTGAAGGCGGCGTCGTTCGACACGGCCTTCACGATGTCCTGGCAATCGTCGAACATGCCGCGGATCGCGATGTTGAAGATATTCGCATCCGGCAGCGAATACATCTGCGCGCGCTGGAAGGCGGACATCCTGCCGTCCGGGGAAAGCATGAATACCCGCACGCCCTTCTTGCCGCGCATCGCGTATTCCGCCGCCGAGCCGGTGTCGCCCGATGTCGCCCCCAGGATGTTGATTGTCTCTCCGCGCCTGGCCAGCACGTACTCGAACAGGTTGCCGAGCAGTTGCATCGCCATGTCCTTGAAGGCCAGCGTCGGCCCGTTGGACAGTTCGAGCAGGTGGAAACCGGGCTCGAGCGTCGTCAACGGCGTGATGTCGGCGGCATCCCTGCCCGGCCGGCAGTGCCTGTACGCCTGCGCCGTATAGGTCCGATCGACGATGGTTTTCAGGTCGCACGCCGGAATGTCCGTGATGAACTTTTGCAGCACGCGCAGCGCCAGCGCGTGATAAGGCAGTTCCCGCCACTCCGCCAGTTCCGCCGCCGTGACCTGCGGGTATTCCTCGGGAAGATAAAGACCGCCATCGGGCGCCAGACCGCCGAGCAGGATGTCGCAAAACCCGGGCTTCGCCGCGTCGCCGCGAGTGGAGATATAGCGCATCAGCCCAGTTCCTCGAGCCGCAGCCGGATCACCTTGCGCTTGACCACCGGCAGCTTCTCGATCGACGCGATGGCGCCGTCGATCTGCTTCTCCCTGGTCAGGTGCGTCAGCATGATGATGTCCGTCTGCATCTCGCCCTCGGCCGGCTCGCGCTGGATCATGGCGTCGATGGAAATCTGCTGGTCGGCGAGGATGCGCGTGATGTCGGCCAGCACGCCGGGGCGGTCCTCGACGCGCATGCGGAAGTAGTAGGAAGTCTCCACCTCGCCCATCGCCAGCACCGGAATTTCCTTGACGGCGTCGGGCTGGAAGGCCAGGTGCGGCACGCGGTGCTCGGGATCGGCAGTGTGCATGCGCGTGACGTCGACCAGGTCGGCGATCACCGCGCTGGCGGTCGGCTCGGCGCCGGCGCCCTTGCCGTAGTAGAGCGTGGCGCCGACGGCATCGCCCTTCACCAGCACGGCGTTCATGGCGCCCTCGACGTTGGCGATCAGGCGCTTGGCCGGGATCAGGGTCGGATGCACGCGCAGCTCGACGCCGGCCGGCTTGCGCTTGGTCAGCCCCAGCAGCTTGATGCGGTAGCCGAGCTGCTCGGCGTATTTGATGTCTTCCGCCAGAAGCTGGCTGATGCCCTCGACGTGCGCCTTGTCGAACTGCATGGGAATGCCGAAGGCGATGGCCGACATGATGGTCAGCTTGTGCGCGGCGTCCACGCCCTCGATGTCGAAGGTCGGGTCGGCCTCGGCGTAGCCCAGGCGCTGCGCTTCCTTCAGCACCGTCTCGAAAGGCAGGCCCTTGTCGCGCATCTCGGAGAGGATGAAGTTGGTGGTGCCGTTGATGATGCCGGCGATCCACTCGATGCGGTTGGCGGTGAGCCCCTCGCGCAGCGCCTTGATGATGGGAATGCCGCCGGCCACCGCCGCCTCGAAGGCGACCATCACGCCCTTCTTCTGTGCCGCGGCGAAGATCTCGTTGCCGTGTGTGGCGAGCAGCGCCTTGTTGGCGGTGACGACGTGCTTGCCGTTCTCGATGGCCTTCAGCACCAGTTCCTTCGCCACGCCGTAGCCGCCGATCAGCTCGACGACGATGTCGACTTCCGGGTCGGCGACGACGGCGAAGGCGTCGTCGGTGAGGCGGCAGGCGCCGCCGGTGACCTGCTTCGCCAGCTCCAGGTTCTTGTCGGCGACGACGGAAATGCGGATCGGCCGGCCGGCGCGGCGGGTGATCTCCTCCTGGTTGCGCTGGAGGACGGTGAAGGTGCCGCCGCCGACGGTGCCGATGCCGAGCAGGCCTACGTTGATGGGTTTCATGAGTTCTGCCGAAGAAGAAAAGTCAGTCGTGGCGGGACGGCGTCCGCGCGGGTCGCCGTCCCGCCGGGTTCATGCGCCGTGCCGCTTGCGGTAATGATCGAGGAAGCGCGCAATGCGGCCGATGGCCTCGCGCAGGTCGTCGACGTTGGGCAGGAAGACGACGCGGAAGTGGTCCGGGTTCGGCCAGTTGAAGCCGCTGCCCTGCACCAGCAGCACCTTTTCCTCGAGCAGCAGATCGAGAATGAACTGCTGGTCGTCGGCGATCGGGTACAGCTTCGGATCGAGCCGCGGAAAGAGGTAGAGCGCCGCCTGCGGCTTGTAGCAGCCGACGCCCGGTATCTGCGTCAGCAGCTCCCAGGCGAGGTCGCGCTGGCGGGCAAGCCGTCCGTCCGGCGCCACCAGCTCGACGATGCTCTGGTAGCCGCCGAGCGCCGTCTGGATGGCGTACTGGCCGGGCACGTTGGCGCACAGGCGCATCGAGGCGAGCATCGTCAGGCCCTCGACGTAGTCGGCGGCAGCCTTCTTGTCGCCGGAGACCACCATCCACCCCGCGCGGTAGCCGCAGCAGCGGTAGTTCTTCGACAGGCCGTTGAAGGTGACGAACAGCACGTCATCGGCGAGCGACGCGATCGAGGTATGCGTGTTGCCGTCGTAGAGAACCTTGTCGTAGACCTCGTCGGCATAGATGATCAGGCCGTGCCGGCGGGCCAGGGCGATGATCTTCCGCAGCACCTCGGGCGGATAGAGCGCGCCGGTCGGATTGTTCGGGTTGATGATGACGATGGCCCGGGTATTGGGCGTGATCTTGCGCTCGATGTCGGTGATATCGGGCTGCCAGTCGCTCGCCTCGTCGCAGAGATAGTGCACGGGCGTGCCACCGGAGAGGCTGACCGCCGCCGTCCACAGCGGATAGTCGGGCGCGGGCACCAGCACCTCGTCGCCATTGTCGAGCAAGGCGTTCATGGCCATGACGATGAGCTCCGACACGCCGTTGCCAAGGTAGATGTCCTCGAGCGTCACGCCCTTGATGCGCTTTTCCTGCGTGTAGTGCATCACGGCCTTGCGCGCGGAGAAGATGCCCTTGGAATCGGTATACCCGGCGGCGTTCGGTAGGTTGATGATCATGTCCTGCTGGATTTCCTCCGGCGCGTCGAAGCCGAAGGCGGCCAGGTTGCCGATGTTGAGCTTGATGATCTTGTGGCCTTCCTCCTCCATCTGCCGGGCGCGGTCGAGCACCGGACCACGGATGTCGTAGCAGACGTTGGCAAGCTTCGCGGACTTCGATACGGGTTGCATGGATGGGGTCCAGTTCCGGCCGGCACTGCCGGCCAAGAGGCCAACGGGAAAAAGGTATAATCCTACAGAAGCCCATGCAATGCCGCAATCGGGGTCATGGGCGCCTTGCTGGCAGCGCATAGATGAAACTCCATCCCACCACCACCGACGGCCGCCTCACCGTGACCGGCCATGCCGCCGGCTGGATCGACATCGCCGGCCGGCGCCACCGGCGCAGCCTGTTGATCATGCCCGACCGCGTCGATGACGATTGGGGACCGGAGCCGGCCGAGGCGCTCGATGCCGCGCATCTCGCCGATCTCGCCAACCGCGCCGGGGTGACTCCCGGCCGAATCCTGCTTCTGGGCACCGGCGGTCGCCAGCGCTTCCCGGTCGCCGCGTGGCTGCAACCGCTGATCGGGCGGGGCATCGGCATCGAGATCATGGACACCGGCGCCGCCTGCCGAACCTACAACCTCCTGGTGGCGGAAGGCCGGGATATCTGCGCCGCGCTGGTCGTCGAGGCAACCGCGTCCGCCTGATGCAGCCCCGTCAAACGATGTCGCGAATCGCCCTCAAGATCGATGTGGATACACTCCGCGGCGCCCTGGTCGGCGTGCCGCGCCTGGTCGACCTGTTGCGCAAACACGAGGCGCAGGCGACCTTCTTCGTCTCGCTGGGGCCCGATCAAACAGGTCGAGCCATCGGCTTGGCCATGCAGCGGCATCGACTGGGCCACTACGGGATCAAGACCCTGATGCACGGCACCCTGCTGCCCGGCCCCGACATCGGCCGCGCGTGCCGGACCATCCTGGCCGCCACCCGTGACGCCGGTTTCGAAGTGGGCGTGCGCGCCTGGCGCTCGGCCGCCTGGAGCAGGCATGTCGAACGGGCGCGGAGTGACTGGACGGAAAGGGAGATGAAGCGCGCCATCGATCGTTTCACCGATATTTTCGGCGAAGCGCCGCATGCCCATGGCGCCGCCGACTGGCAGACCAACATCCACGCACTGCGCCTGACGCAGCGGCTCGGTTTCGCCTATGCCTCCGACTGCCGGGGCACACATCCCTTCGTGCCGATGATCAACGGCGAGATCATGCTCTGCCCGCAGATTCCCACCACGCTACCGACGCTCGAGGAACTCCTGGCGATCGCCGGCACCGACGAGGCAAGCGCCCTCCGTCGCTTGCTGGAGAGGACCCAGGCACCGGGGAACCACGTGTTCGCGTTGCAGGCCGAGCTGGAGGGCATGAAGTGGCTGCCGACCCTGGACCGGCTGCTCGGCCAGTGGCGCGGCCAGGGACACTCCCTGATCGCGCTGAACGATATCGCCAATGCTCTCAATATCGCCGCGCTGCCGCGTCACGAGATTCTGCGCGGCGAAATCACCGGCCGCGCCGACATGCTGACGACGCAGGGGCCGGAATTCCTCTCGGACTGGCGGGAGGCCGCATGACTCGCTCCGCCGTCGGCCTCGAGGTTCCCGACATCGCGCTCGCCGGCACCGGCGGCGAATTCAGGCTGTCGGCCCATGCCGGCAAGCCCCTGGTGATCTACTTCTATCCCAAGGACAATACCCCCGGCTGCACCACCGAGGCAGGCCAGTTCCGCGACCTGCATGCCGAGTTCACCCGGCTGGGCTGCGCGGTCTATGGCATCTCGCGCGACAGCCTCAAGTCGCACCAGGGCTTCAAGGCCAAGCTCGGCCTGCCGTTCGATCTGCTGTCGGACACCGAAGAGGCCGCCTGCGCCCTCTTCGATGTCATCCGGATGAAGAAGCTCTACGGCAAGGAGGTGCGCGGCATCGAGCGCAGTACTTTTCTCATCGACGCCGCCGGCCGGCTGGCGCGCGAGTGGCGCGGCGTCAAGTCCGACGGCCATGCCAGCGAGGTCTTGATGGCCGTTGTCGGGCTGTCGACCGCTTGAAATACCACCAGCCAGGATCGCAATGAACGCCAAATCCACCCGCGGGGCGGCAAGGCCCGCCACCAAGTTGTTCGTGCTCGACACCAACGTCCTTATGCACGACCCGACCTGTCTTTACCGCTTCCAGGAGCACGACATCTTCCTGCCGATGATGACGCTCGAAGAACTGGACGCCAACAAGAAAGGCATGTCGGAAGTCGCGCGCAATGCCCGCCAAGCCAGCCGCCTGCTCGACGAGATCGTCTCGGGATGCGAGCACGCGATCAAGCAGGGCATCGAATTGACCGGGCCTTCCCGCGAACTGGCTTCGGGCAGGCTCCATCTCCAGACCGAGGCGATGAACGGCGGACTGCCGGCCTCGCTGCCGACTTCGCGCGGCGACAATCAGATCCTCGCCGTGCTGATCCACTTGCGCGATGCCCAGCCGGGGCGCCACGTCATCCTCGTTTCCAAGGACATCAACATGCGCATCAAGGCCCGGGCGCTGGGTCTGGAGGCGCAGGATTACTTCAACGACAAGGTGCTCGAGGACACCGACCTGCTATATCCCGGCACGCTCGAACTGCCCGCCGACTTCTGGGAAACGCACGGCCAGGACATGAAATCGTGGAAGGAAGACGGCCGCACGCTGTATCGCGTCGCCGGCCCCCTGTGCCAGGACCTGCTGGCTAACCAGTTCCTGTACCTGGATGACGGCCAGGACAAGCCATTCCAAAGCATCGTGCGGGAAACCGACGGCAAGACCGCCGTGCTATCGACGCTGATCGACTACGGACATGCGAAGAATGCCGTCTGGGGCATCACCGCCAGGAACCGCGAGCAGAACTTCGCCCTCAACCTGCTGATGGACCCGGAAATCGACTTCGTCACCCTGCTCGGCCAGGCCGGCACGGGGAAGACGCTGCTGACGCTGGCCGCCGGCCTGACGCAGACGCTGGAAAGCAAGCGCTACGCCGAGATCATCATCACCCGGGTCACCGTGCCGGTCGGCGAGGACATCGGCTTTTTGCCCGGCAGCGAGGAAGAAAAGATGACGCCGTGGATGGGCGCCATCGAGGACAATCTCGAGGTGCTCAACAAGCCGGCGGATGGTGCCGAGAAGAGCGGCGGCAGCGCGACCAGCGCCGGGTTCGGCGGCACCCACGGCGGCCAGTACGGCGGCGACTGGGGCCGCGCGGCCACCATGGACCTGATCAAGAGCCGCATCAGGATCAAGTCGCTCAATTTCATGCGCGGCCGCACTTTTCTCAACAAGTTCCTGATCATCGACGAGGCGCAGAACCTCACCCCCAAGCAGATGAAGACGCTGATCACGCGCGCCGGGCCGGGCACCAAGGTGGTCTGCCTGGGCAACATCGCGCAGATCGACACCCCCTATCTGACCGAGGGGAGTTCGGGCATCACGTATGCCGTCGACCGATTCAAGGGTTGGCCGCACTCGGGCCACATCACGCTACAGCGCGGCGAGCGCTCGCGCCTGGCCGACCACGCCGCCGAAGTGCTGTAGCGGCTGCTGGTAGCGGGCGGAACTAGCGCTTCGGCTTGCGCCCCGGCGCCGCAGGTGGAACGTATCCCGAGACCCGGCAAAGAATCTCCTCGACGGATTTGCCGTCCTGGAAGCGCGTGACGCTACAGCAGGAGATTTGCCCGCTTGCCGAAAGATCGGACAGCGAGTTGCGCACCTTGGCCAAGCCGAGCCCCAGCGCCATGGCGATTTCGGCGTCGCGCACCTGGCCGTGCTTCTTGATGTGATCGAGGATGGGTGAACTATTCACGGCTTCAACGCCTGCGTGGCGCGGCGGCAACGGGAGGACGGCCCTCGATGTGACGGAAGGTGATGCGCCCCTTGCCGAGATCGTAGGGTGACATTTCGAGGGAAACCCGGTCTCCCGCGATGATGCGGATGTGATGCTTGCGCATCTTGCCGGCGCTGTAGGCCACCAGATCGTGGCCGTTGTCCAGCGTGACGCGATAGCGCGAATCGGGCAGCACTTCCATTACCACCCCGCTCAATTCGAGAAGTTCTTCCTTGGCCACGCGCGCTCCCGAAAGGGTGATCGAACAAAACAAAGCCCGGCTCGCGCCGGGCTCGTCACGGCGACCGCATGGCCATGCCGACAGGACCGATTATTCGGGGCGAATGTTCGAGGCCTGCTTGCCCTTGGGGCCGCTTGTCACGTCGAAACTGACGCGCTGGCCTTCCGCGAGGGTCTTGAAGCCTTGTCCCTGAATCGCCGAGAAGTGGGCGAAGAGATCGTCACCACCGCCATCGGGGGTGATGAAACCGAAACCCTTGGAATCGTTGAACCACTTGACTGTACCAATTGCCATGTCTTGAATATCCATGAAAGAAACAAAAAAAGGGGACTGCCCCTGGTGGGACGAGCATCAAGACAGCGGTATGATGAAAGGAAATTCCGCGGGAACGCGGATAAAGAACCGAACAGCAACGGCACTACTTGAGGATCGCGGGCGCCACTATGGGCCATGCCGACCACAATTGCAAGTGCTTATTTCCTTATTTTCCTTTTTTGTTCGATCCCCGCACCCCGCCGGACGGCCCCGCCTTGCCGAAAACGCCTCCCCGGTGATGTAATCCCGGCGTGCCACCACGGCTGACTTTCAGTCCATTCCCGATCATGACCACCTCCCTCTTCCCCATCCTGCCTCGAATGGCCGGCACCGCCCTCACCGCTTGCCTCGCCGGCCTGTCGGTCCCGGCCGGCGCCAGTGAATGCGTGTCGATCGACGACGATGCCCTGCGCCTGCGCTGCTACGACCGGCAGTTCCGGCCGGCGCCGAACGCCGCCAGCACCCCGCCCACTACATCCAACACGCCAGCCGCCTCCAACGCCGCCGCCGCGGTCGCGCCTACTGCCCCGCCTCAGGAGCAGCGCGGGACGGACAGGGAAACGCTGCTGGCGATGCGCTCCGAACTGCAAGCCAACAAGGGGCGCAGCCTGGTCGAGAGTTGGGATCTCGACCCGGCCCACGCCCGCGGCACGTTCGAGATCAAGGCCTACAAGCCCATGCATCTGCTGGTCGGCACCCATACCGACCATGTCAATCGCCAACCGGCCTCCGGCCAGGACGATAACTCGGTGGGCGCGCCGCTATCCGTCAAGCCCACCGAAGTGCAGTTCCAGATCAGCTTCAAGTCGAAAGTCTGGGATGGCCTGTTCGATGACCGCGCCAATCTCTGGTTCGGCTACACGCAAAGCTCGCGCTGGCAGGTCTACAACCGCAAGGTGTCGCGCCCGTTCCGCGAGACCAACTACGAACCCGAGGTGATCCTGGCATTCCGCACGCCGTACGGCATCGGCGACTGGCGCGGGCAGTTGACCAGCATCAGCGTCAATCACCAGTCGAACGGCCGCGGACGCCCGTTGTCGCGCAGTTGGAACCGCGTGATCCTGCAAACCGGGCTGGAGACCGACGACGCCACCCTGCTGATCCGCCCGTGGTGGCGATTGCCCGAAAGCGACCAGGACGATGACAATCCCCACATCGAGGATTACATCGGCCGGGCCGAACTCATCTACGCGCGGCGTTTCGGCGGCCACGTGGTATCGCTGCAGGGCCGGCATTCCCTGCGCGGCGGCGACAAGTCGCGCGGCTCGGTGCGCGTGGACTGGTCGATCCCCATGTCGGGCTTCCTCAAGGCGCACCTGTCGCTGTTCTCCGGCTACGGCGAAAGCCTGATCGACTACAACCACCGCCAGACGATGATCGGCGCGGGGATATCCCTGGTGGAATGGCGCTAGCGGGGAAAATGGCGGCGTCCCGCCGCCACTGACTTTCGTCAGTAGCTGCCCGGCGCGGCGAAATTCATGAACTTGGTGTATTCGCCGAGGAAGGTCAGCTTCACCGTGCCGGTCGGGCCGTTGCGGTGCTTGCCGATGATGACCTCGGCAACGCCTTTTTCCGGCGTGTCCGGCTTGTAGTACTCCTCGCGGTACATCATCAGGATGATGTCGGCGTCCTGCTCGATGGCGCCGGATTCGCGCAGGTCGCTCATCAGCGGCCTCTTGTCGTTGCGTTCCTCCACCTTGCGCGAGAGCTGCGACAAGGCGATCACCGGCACTTCCAGCTCCTTGGCCAGCGCCTTGATCGAACGCGATATCTCGGAAATTTCCGTGGCGCGGTTCTCGTTGTCCTTGGTCGAGGTCATCAACTGAAGGTAGTCGATGACGATCAGGCCCAGCTTGCCGCACTGCCGGTGCAGCCGCCGGGCGCGCGCGCGCAGGTCGGTGGCGTTGATGGCGCCGGTTTCGTCGATGTGGATGGGCGCTTCGTGCAGCTTGCCGAGCGCCACGGTCATCTTGTCCCAGTCCTCGT
This sequence comes from uncultured Rhodocyclaceae bacterium, assembly GCA_964602565.1. Taxonomy (GTDB): domain Bacteria; phylum Pseudomonadota; class Gammaproteobacteria; order Burkholderiales; family Rhodocyclaceae; genus Fen-999. The sequence continues at coordinate 12,913 of CAZRRI010000012.1, forward strand.
CGGAAAGCCGGCCGGTGCGTGTCTTGTGCTGGTCGAGGCGGCCGATGGAAGACAGCATGCGGGTGGCGATCTGCGGCCCGGACATTTCCAGGCTGAAGATGGCCACCGGCAGGCGAAGTTCCACGCCGACATGCTCGGCGATGTTGAGGGCGAACGCGGTCTTGCCCATCGACGGCCGGCCGGCGACGACGATCATGTCGCCCGGCTGCAAGCCAGACGTCATGGTGTCCAGGTCGGTGAAGCCGGTGGGCACGCCGGTGATGTCCGAGGGATTCTCGCGCTCGTACAGCTGCTGGATCTTGTCCACCACCTCGCCCAGCAGCGGCGTGATGGCCGCGAAGCCCTGCACCGACTTGGCGCCCGCCTCGGCGATTTCGAACACCTTGCGCTCCGCCTCGTCCAGCAGGTTCTTGGCGTCGCGGCCGGCCGGATTGAGCGCGCTGGCGGCGATCTCGTCGCCGACGGTGACCAGCTTGCGCAGCACCGCCCGCTCGCGCACGATCTCGGCATAGCGGCGGATGTTGGCCGCCGACGGCGTGGCGTTGGCGATTTCGCCGAGATAGGCGATGCCGCCGGTCTGGTCGACCTCGTTGTTCTTCTCGATCGACTCATGGACCGTCACCACGTCGGCCGGCTTGCCCATTTCCACCAGCTTGCGGATGTGGGCGAAAATGCGCCGGTGATCGTCGCGATAGAAATCGCCCTCGGCGACGATATCGGCGATGCGGTCCCAGGCGGCGTTGTCGAGCAGCAGGCCGCCGATCAGCGACTGTTCGGCTTCGATGGAGTGCGGCGGCAGTTTGAGCGCCGCCACCTGCGGGTCGCCGGCGGGGCTGGCATTGATCGAACGGACCTGGGCCATGGTCTTTCCTCCTCGGACATCTCGCGGCAGTCTACCCATGGCCGCCGGGATTGACGATAGAACAAGCTGTGGATAGTGCGTGGATAAGATGTGAAAAAGAGTGGAATTGGCGGCATAGTCCCGATTGCCAATCGCCCGCATCGCTGGCACCATCCGGCGGCAGCTTCGCCTTCGAACGCCACCTGACCCTTTCGGATACTTTCGGACTCATTCATCATGCAATCGAGCACCTTGCGCAACGTCCTCCTGGCCCACGTCGGCATCGGGCTCACCGTCGGTCTGGCCCTGCCCTTCCTCCTCAATCCCTTCGTGCTCTGGCAGCCCGGCATGCACGGCGTCTTCTCGCTGGTCGCCGCCGTCGGCGGCGCCGCCATCGGCCTGCTCAACTACTGGATCGTCCATCGCCTGCTGGCCGAGCCCCTGCAAGCCGTCGCCGACGTCGCCACGGCGGTGGGCAACGGCGACCTGACCCGCCGCTGCGAGGTCGGGAGCGACGACGGCCTCGGCGCCATCGGCCAGGCCATCAACCAGATGGCCGCCACCCTGCGCAAGCTGATCGACGACCTGACCGCCCTGGGCAACGACGTCGATACCGGCAGCCGCACCATCCAGCACGCCTTCGGCGACGTGCGCGACCGCTTCGCCTCCCAGCAGGCGGAAACGGGCCAAATCGTCGGCATCCTCGAGGACATGCGCGGCAAGGGCGAGGAAGTGGTGGCCACCGCCAGCCAGGTCGCCGACTCGACGCTGCGGGCCGTGGAAGTGGCGCGCGAGGGCACTTCGGTGGTCGATGAAACCATCCGCGGCATGGGCGTCATCGAGCACACGGTGTCGCGCGCCTCCGACGATGTTTTCCAGCTCGGCCAGCGTTCCGACGAGATCGGCGCCATCATCGAAGTGATCCGCGGCATCGCCGAACAGACCAACCTGCTGGCCCTCAATGCCGCCATCGAGGCGGCGCGCGCCGGGGAACAGGGGCGCGGCTTCGCCGTGGTCGCCGACGAAGTGCGCAAGCTGGCGGAAAAGACGGGCAGCGCCACCGAGGAAATCAGCCAGATGATCAGCGCCATCCAGGCCCAGGTCAGGCAGACCGTGGTCACCATGGGCGAGAGCCGCGAAAATGTCCAGATCGGCGTCACGCGCGCCGAAAAGGCCGGACGCTCGCTGGCCGAGATGCTGGAAAGCGTCCAGGGCATCTCGGCGCTGATGGCGCGCATCGCCGCGCTGGCCGACGAGCAGCAGATGCTGATCGGCGACATCGCCGGCCGCGCCACCGGCATGGCAGGCAGCATCGACGCAACGCTGGAACAGGCCGTCACCGGCGACCAGTCCTGCCTCGACCTGACCGCCCGCTCGTCATCCCTGCAGGACCGGATCGGTCGCTTCCGCGTCGCATGAGGCCGGGCCAGCGCGCGGAGCTTTTCGCCCGCCTGGCCGCCGCCGACCCCGAGCCGTCGACGGAGCTGCACTACCGCTCGCCCTACGAGTTGCTGGTGGCCGTGATTCTTTCCGCCCAGGCGACCGACAAGGGCGTGAACCGGGCCACCGGCCCCTTGTTCAGGGAGGCGGCAACGCCGGCAAGCATCCTCGCCCTCGGCGAGGAAAGGCTGGCCGACCACATCCGGAGCATCGGCCTGTACCGCACCAAGGCCAGGAACGTCATCGCCATGTCGCGCCTGCTGCTGGAACGGCACGGCGGCGAGGTGCCGGGCGAGCGCGCCGCGCTCGAAGCGCTGCCCGGCGTCGGCCGCAAGACCGCCAACATCATCCTCAACGTCGTCTTCGGCGAACCGACCATCGCCGTCGACACCCACATCTTCCGCCTCGCCAATCGCACCGGCCTCGCGCCCGGCAAGAACGTCGAGGCCGTCGAGGCCGGGCTGCTGAAAGTCGTGCCGGACGCCTATCGCCGGCACGCCCATCACTGGCTGATCCTGCACGGCCGCCACATCTGCAAGGCCCGCAAGCCCGAATGCTGGCGCTGCATCATCGCCGACCTGTGCGGCTTCAAGGACAAGACGCCGCCGCCATGAGGGACCGCGATGTTCACGCCTAGCCGCGACGAAGTGCGCCGCTTTCTCGCCGGCGCCTGGCAAACGCGCGTCGCCGGCCTGCCGGCGACGCCGCTGGAAACCATGGCCGCCGACGTCGCCGTGCTGCACCCCGAATACCACGTGCTGCTGGCCGCGGGCGATGAAGCGCTACAGCGCGAGTGGACGCCCGAGCAGGGCGAGACCAACCCCTTCCTGCACCTCTCGCTGCACCTGGCCATCGAGGAACAGCTGTCGATCGACCAGCCGCCCGGCATCCGCGCCGCCTGCGAGCAATTGACCCGCCGCCATGGCGAGCGCCACGCCGCCTTGCACGATATCCTCGACTGCCTGGGCGAAACGGTCTGGCGCGCCAACCGCGACAACGCGCCGCCCGACGGCGCCGCTTATCTCGACTGCATCAGGCGCAAGCTGTAGCCGGCCATCGGCGTACCGCGACGGCTGACTTTCACGGCGTATCGTCACGGCTGACTTTGGCGGCGTGCCGCCACGGCTGACTTTCAGCGCCCCTCGATCGGCGGCGCGACCTTGAGCACTTCCTCGATAGTGGTCTGCCCGGCGGCGACTTTCCGCGCGCCGGAAATGCGCAGCGGCTTCATGCCCTCGCGCGTCGCCTGGTCGCGCAGTTGCGCCAGATCGGTCTGGCCGGTCACGAGCTTGCGCAACTCGGGCGACATCAGCATGATCTCGTAGAGTCCCATGCGGCCCTGATAACCCGTCATCCGGCAGTCGAGGCAGCCGACCGGCAGATAGAGGCTCTGCGGCTTGCCGGACTTCCATGGCGCCACCAGCGCATTCCAGGCATCCTCGTCCTCCGCCCGCAGGCCGCCCGCCCTCTTGCACTTCGGGCAGAGCGTGCGCACCAGCCGCTGCGCCATGATGCCGAGCAGCGTCGATTGCAGCAGGTAGGCGGGCACGCCGAGATCGAGCAGGCGCGTGACCGCCGTCGGCGCGTCGTTGGTGTGCAGCGTGGACAGCACCAGATGGCCGGTCAGGGCCGCCTGGATGGCCATCTCGGCCGTTTCGAGGTCGCGGATCTCGCCGACCATGATGATGTCCGGGTCCTGGCGCATCAGGGCGCGGATGCCGGAGGCGAAGTTCATGCCGATGTCGGCCACCATCTGCACCTGGTTGAACGTCGGCTCGATCATCTCGATCGGGTCCTCGAGCGTGCAGACATTGACGTCGGGCGTCGCCAGTTCCTTGAGCGTCGAATACAGCGTAGTGGTCTTGCCGGAGCCGGTCGGGCCGGTGACCAGGATGATGCCGTTGGGCTGGGTGGTCATCCGCCGCCAGCGCGTGGTGTCCTCGTCGGTGAAGCCGAGGTCGGCGAAGTCGCGCACCAGCACTTCCGGATCGAAGATGCGCATCACCAGCTTCTCGCCAAAGGCCGTCGGCAGCGTGGACAGCCGCAGCTCGACTTCCTGGCCGGAGGGCATGCGCGTCTTGATGCGGCCGTCCTGCGGCCGGCGCTTCTCGACCACGTCCATGCGGCCGAGGATCTTGATGCGGCTGGTCATGGCGTTGAGCACCGGCATCGGAATCTGGTAGACCTGATGCAGCACGCCGTCGATGCGGAAGCGGACGACGCCCATGTCGCGGCGGGGCTCGACGTGGATGTCGGAGGCGCGCTGCTCGAAGGCGTACTGCCAAAGCCAGTCGACGATCAGCACCACGTGCTGGTCGTTGGCGTCGAGGCTGCCCTTGTTCTTGCCCAGTTCGACCAGTTGCTCGAAATTGGAAATCCCGGAAGTGCCGACGTCGCCGCGGCCGAGCGCGCCCTTGACCGACTTGGCCAGGTTGTAGAACTCCACCTGGTAGCGCGCGATATCGTCGGGATTGGCGATCACCCGCCGGATGCGCTTGCGCAGGATGGGTTCCAGCTCGTGTTCCCAGGCCCGCTGGAACGGCTCGGCGGTGGCCACCACGACTTCCTGCGGCCTCACTTCGACCGGCAGGATGCGAAAGCGCGTGGCATAAGCGTTCGACATCACCTCGGTGACGGCGGCGAAATTGATCTTGAGCGGATCGATATGGTAGTAGTCGAGGCCGCTCCAGCGCGCCAGCCATTCGGTCAGCGTGTCGAGGTCGAGCGTGCGCGGCGGCTCGGCGGGCGTCTTCCAGCGCTGCTCGGCGATCACCGCCAGCGGATGGATGTCGCCACGGAAATAGCGCCGCTCGCGCTTGAATTTTTCCGCGATACCGGTTTCCACCAGCCCGTCGGCCAGCAGCCCGTCCACCACTTCCGCCAGCACCAGCCGCCGATCCTGGGCAGGGGCATTCCCGGCTTTGCTCATCGTCCCGTCGCTCATGGCCGTCCAAGTGGGGCGATTCTAACGCCCGCCGGCTCCGGCGACGATGATCAGGGCATGTAGGCGCCGCCGCTGACGCTGATCAACTGGCCGGTGATGTAGCTGGATCGGTCCGAAGCGAGGAACAGGGCGAGATGGGCGATGTCCTCGGGGCGTCCCAGGCGCGGAATCGGCAGGCCGCTCATGTTGAACAGGGTGCCATCCCGCCGGGCCTGCTCCATGTCCTCCGGCTTGCCCAGTTGATCGAAGCCGAAGCGATGCCAGAAACTGCCGCGGCCGACGTCCTCGGCCGCGTGCGGCACGATCCAGCCCGGACAGATGTTGTTCACCCGCACGCCCTGCTTCGCCCATTCCCAGGCCAGCGCCTTGGTCAAGCTATTGACGAAACCCTTGGTCGCGCCGTAATGGGCGACCCCCGCGGCCGCCTCGCCGAGCAGCGACGAATTGGACGAGATGTTGACGATGCTGCCCTGGCCGCGCGCCAGCATGTCGCCCGCCACCGCCTGGCAGCAATTCACCACGCCGTCGATGTTGAGCGCGATTTCCCAGCGCCGGGCCGCCTCGTCGAGATCGGCGAAGGCCGCGGGATGATCGACGCCGCCGGCGTTGTTGACCAGCACGTCCACGGGACCGAATTGACGCCCGGCCTCGGCCAGCATGGCATCGACGCTCGCCCGCTGGGTGACGTCGGTCGCCACAGCCAACACCGTGCCGGGCAAGCCCTGCGCGACGGCTTCGCGGGCCAGTTTCTCGCCGGTGGCCGCATCGCGAGAGGCGCTGACCACCCGGCAACCCTCGCGGGCGAATTCCAGCACCAGGCCGCGTCCGATGCCGCCGCTGCCGCCGGTGACGACGACCGTCCTGCCCGCCAAGCCCAGATCCATGCTATCTCCTCCGTTCGTCAGACTTCGTTTGGCACCTTGTGGAAGGCCTGGTAGCGCGCGAAGATCGCCCGCTCCCGCGCGATCTGGTCCCGCTCGCCCAGGTCATAGACGTTCTGGCCGAACTTGCCGCGCGGCTTGTGGGCCAGGTAGTCGGCCACGGCCTGGCGGGCACGATCGGGAAACTCGATGGCCATGGCCTGATAGAGCCTGGCAATGGCATCCAGCGGATCGCGTATCAGGTCGGCGAACAGGAAATCATGCATTTGCGCGCGGGGAATTTCGCCCGACTCGATCTGGTCGACCACCCGGTTCAGGCTGGCGGCGTAGGCTTCCGGCGTCATCAGCCGCTCGAACGAGGCCGCGTCGAAGGGCTTGTCGCTGCGCATCCAGTACAGCGTGCCGAGCAGATGGGTGACCGAGGCGCGCGCCTTGACCGGATCGCGATGGGTATAGACAACCCGCGCATCCGGGAAAGCGTCGAACAGCACCGGCAGGCTCTCGATGTGCGAAGGCGACTTGAGCAGCCAGTGGCGGCGCGGGTTCTTCCATTGCAGCAGCTTGAGCATCCGCTTGTAGTACGCGTAGGGCACGCGCAGGTCGGCCTGCATCAGCCACTGGTAATAGCTGGGAATCTGGAACAGGCCGATCAGGTTGTCGGTCACGAAGGTGCAGTTCATCGCGACCTTGCACTCGTTGGGAATCGTCGCGCCCAGTTCATGCATCGCCAGAAAGGACGGCGCCACCCGGTGCCATTGGGTCAGCAGGTGGTGCGCCATCGGAATGCGCGGGTCGTCGCGATAGGTCGCGGCCTCGGGCGGCGGGCAGGGAAACATGATTTCCCAGTTGGCGGGCGCGCCGAACTGGCTGTCGCCCGACAACAGCTCGAACAGGATGGAGGTGCCGGAACGCGCCTGGCCGACGATGAACACCGGGGCATCGACGACTTCGTCCTCGATCTCGGGATGGCGCCGATACGCCTCCTCGATCTCCAGTCGCTCCCGCAGCCAGATCAGCAGGTCGCTGCGCGTCATCAGCCGACCGAACAGATTGAGCTCGGCCTCCTCGTTGATGGCCTTCACCAGCACCTCGAAAGGCTCGCGCCATTCGTCCGCGCCGAAATCGCTCAGGCCGGTGGTCGCCATCGCGGTCTCGATGAGCTCGGCGGGCCGCAGCGGCACGAGGCTGGCGAGGTCCATGCCCCGCCCTTCCTCGTTGACGCGCGCCAGCCAGTCGGGGCGCGCCGGCGGTGTCCAGGCGCCGGATTCCTGAGTGGTCATGCGCTTGCTCCCATCCGCGTCAAAGATTGCCGAAACGATTGATCACGCCCCGCCGCCGGGCGGCAAGCTGCTCGCGCCGCTCGTCCGCCGAGATGCGCCGGATACCGGCGGGCAGATGATCGAACAGCCGCGCCGCCTTGACCTGGGTGGCCTGCGGCACGGGGCAGTCGTCGGCCAGCATCCAGCGGTAGCAGACATAGCCCTCGGCATAGCCCGACGGATCGAGCCAGTTCGGCAGGCCCGGATCGTCATGGGCGATCACGACGATCAATTCGCCGTCGTCCTCCATCCGTGCATAGTGGCAGTTGGTGTTCGACAGGCGGTAGCGGTAGTCCATGCTGGTCCACCAGAAATTGCCGAACTCGACGGCCCAGTACTGGCAGCGCGGCGGCCGCACGCGGATGATCAAGGCTTCGTCCCGGGGCAAGGACCAATAGGCGACCATCGGCTCGCCGCCCGGCGTGGCGTCGATGGCCCGGTCGGCCAGTTGCTTGTAGGAACGGAACGTGTTGGGAATCGCCTTCCACATGTTGATCATGTAGATCCAGAACTCGATCGATTCCCTGACCCACCTGGCCGAGGCCGGCAACTGCCGCGCCAGCTTCTCCGGCGAAGGCGGCATCGGCGGGCTCATGTCGCCCGTCAGACGGTCGATGCGCGCCTTCATCGGGCGCTCGTTCTCCCAGTCGGCGAAGAACTGGCGGAAGGTGACGCGGAAGGTCTCCGGCGTCGTCCGCAGCCAGTCGCCCGCGTAGCCGTCCGGCGCCCGGGGGCCGACCATGAGTTCGAAACGGCCGTCGCCGTCCACTTTCAGGTCGTGGCCGAACAGGGTCTGCGCCACCTTGCCGCCCCAGGGGGTCTGCCCCCTTTCCACCGAGGTCACGGCAAAATAACGCGCCGTCCCGCGATCGCCGACGATACGGTAGGTCTCGTTGCCGTCGATGGTCGCGCCGACATACACCGCGTCGGTGTTGTCGCCGCCCTGCTTGCGCACCGGATCGAAATAGTGGATCAGCTCCGGAAAGCGCGGATCGGCGTAGTCGTGCTGGAAATTCAGCGCCAGCGAGATGTTGCGCGCCAGCACCTCGACACCGGCGCTGCGATCGTTGACCCGCGCCGGCACCGAGGGTCCGAAGGGAATGTCGCCGGCTTTCTTGAGTTCATCGCAGAAGTCCGCCCACGCCTGGCGCAAAACGTCGTCGTGTTCGGTTCGGTCGCTCATATCGTTTCACCTTTCCTATACGCCCGGCGCGCCGGGCAGCGTGCGGTAGTAGTGCCCGACCACCATGCCGCCATCGACCGGAACTTCCGCGCCGCAAACGTACGAGGCGGCGTCGCTGGCCAGGAACAGGCTGACGCGGGCAATCTCCTCGGGCGCGCCGATGCGCTGCAGCGGCACGTCCGGATAGTGCTTGTCGATCAACGAGCGCGGCTGCTTGTCCGGATTGCTCATGAAGGTATCGACGCCGCCGGGATGCACGGAATTGACCCGGATGCCCTTGTGCCCCAGCTCCAGCGCCGCCACACGCGTCAGTCCGCGCACGGCCCACTTGCTCGAACAATAGGCGCCCAGGCCATTGGCCCCATGAATGCCATCCACCGAGGAAATATTGACGATCGCCCCCTTGCCGCGGCCGATCATGTGTGGCGCCACCGCCCGGATGCCAAGGAAGCCACCGGTCAGATTGACGCTCAGCACTTTCTCGAACTCGGCCTTGCTGGTGTCGACCAGCGTCTTGAACAGCAGGACACCGGCATTGTTGATCAGGATGTCGATCTGCCCCCACTCGGCGACGGTGGCGGCCACCAGCGACGCCCAGCTGTTCTCGTCCGTGACATCGTGATGGCGATACACGGCGTTGGCGCCCAGTTGCCGCGCCAGATCGGCGCCCTCGCTATCCAGAATGTCCGCGATCACGACCCTGGCGCCCGCTTCGACGAACAGACGCGAGGTCGCCTCGCCCATGCCGCGCGCCCCACCCGTGACGATGGCCACTTTTCCGGTCAACTCTCCCATGACGACTCCTCGTGTTTGAAAAATTGCAATAGTAGTATCGATTGGTGCGACGGCCCGATCACCGGATCATCGCGCCGCTCGATCCCGTTTCAAGGCCGCGACGACATCGGCCCAGTGGCTCGGGTCGGGGCAGCGGTTGTGCGTGATGCTGACGCTGTCGGCGATGCCCGCCAGTCGCGCCTCCAGCTTGCCGGCGATCTCGCGGCGTTCGCCGACCACGGCGATTTCATCGAGGATGTCGTCCCCGATCAGGCCGGTCATGTCGTCCCACCGGCCCGCCTTCGACAGGCGATTGAGTTCCCGATGCAGTTCGTCCCAGCCATGGCAGGCCAGCGTCGGCAGATAGGCCGGTGTCGAGCCATAGAACGCCAGTTGCTTGCGCGCCGCCAGCTTCGAAGCCGCGAAGGCTTCCTCGGTATCGGCGGTCACCACCAGCGTCGCGCACATGACCTCAATGTCCGCCCGCCGCCGGCCAGACCTGGCGAGGCCCTGTTCGAGGGCCGGCAGCGTGTTTTCCAGCAGCGACCGGCGGGTGTTGAACGGATGGGCGATGAAGCCGTCGGCCACCTCGCCCGCCACCGCCGTCATCAGCGGCCCGAACCCGCCAGTGAAGATCGGCGGCGGACCATAAGGGTTCGGCCCCGGGTTGAAGGCCGGGATCATGATGGTGTGCGTGTAAAACCGGCCCTTGAAATCGAGCGGCGCCCTGCCCTCCCAGCAACCCCAGATCGCCTTGATCGCCTGGACGATTTCCTTCATCCGCTCGGCCGGATGCGACCAGACGCTGCTGAATCGCTTCTCGATGTGAGGCTTGACCTGCGAGCCGAGGCCGAGCACGAAACGGCCGCCGCTGATCGACTGCATGTCGTAGCCCAGGTTGGCGAGGTTCATCGGATTGCGCGCGAAGGCGATGGCGATGCCGGTGCCCAGCCTCAGCGTGGTGGTGTGTTCGGCCGCCACCGCCAGCGCGAGAAAAGGATCGTGCTTGGCCTCGAAGGAAAAGCCGCCGTCGTAACCGATATCCTCCAGTTCCTTGTAGATCGTGCGGGCCTTGCGGGGATCTTCCAGGGGAGCGGTGGTGTAAACCTTCATGCCGTTGCGTCCTTTGAAATGAAAGGGATTTAGTAGCTCTTCGGCAAGCCCAGCTTGCGTGTCGCGATGATGTTGCGCTGAACTTCCGACGTTCCGCCGCCGATGGTCTCCAATACCGTGAGCAGATAGGCGCCCACCTCTCTCAGGAATTGCTTCTCGTCTTCGGAAAATTCGAAATCCATGGTCTGCCACTCGACTGCACCGCCCGAAGTCGGCGGCATTCGATGCGTCGCAAGCACAATGAAGCACCATGCTATCAATTTCACTGACCAGGGTCAATGACAATCTTTTCGCGGCAATGCGCCCTCGTCGAAGCGGTGGGAATGCCCGTCATTTGGGGCTGGCGCCTGGCGCGGCGCCAGCAGCGTCGTCAGGCGGTCAGCGCCTCGGACAGCAGATTGGCCAGCAAGGCAATCCGCGGGCGACTGGTGTCCAGCGAGGAAACCGGGTTGAGCAGAAAACCGAAGAAGCTCAAGCGCAAGGTATCGGCGAGCTTCGTCGCGTCGATGCCCTTGCGCAGGATTCCCTTCTGTTGCTGGTGCCTGATCTGCCGGATCAAGGCGTTGCCAAACGCCGTGTGCTGCACGCCCAGGCGTTGCGCCCCGCCCTGGCGCACGATGGCAAGGTTGATCAAGCGAACCATTTCGAGATCACCGATCGCCTGATGCTCGGACAGCACGATCTCGATCAGTTGCCCCAGGAAAGTCTTGGCATCGGGGACGTCGGCCAGTTCGCGCTCGATGCGTTCAGCCATGACATTGGATACACGCCGCTGCCTTTCCAGCAATACGTGATCCTTGGTCGGAAAGTGGAAAAAGAACGTCCCCTTGGCGACCTTGGCCTGGCGGCAGATCTCGCTGACCCGGGCGGCATCCACGCCGACACGGTGAAATTCGGCCAGGGCGGTTTCGTAAAGCCGCTCGAAGGTTTCCTGGCGCTGCCGGTCGCGAAGGGTCGGGCTGCTGTCTGACATGGGCAAGTTCGAGGATGGGAGGCGAGTTCGCTCAAGGAGATTCCGGCGGCGATTCTAACCTCGGTGCCGCGCCGGCCAGGAGACCGCCCATGGACGCAAACTCATGGACGCGACACCGCCGGACCAATCGTTCGGATCGCCCCGTCATATCCGTGGCGGCGGGCCGGGTGCCGTTCGGATTGTGCTGTTACATTAACGTCATTTAAACCGAATGCTTTCCAGCGAAGGAGGAAACTGGCATGAGCTTGAGCCTGACCGGATTCGACGGCAAGGTGGCGGTGGTGACGGGCGCCGGCAGGATGCGCAGCATCGGCCGGCCCATCGCCCTGACCCTGGCCAAGGCAGGTTGCGACGTGGTGCTGACAGGCACGGGCAAGTCGCCCGAGCACTATCCCGATGACGAGAAGGCGGCCGGCTGGCGGGACATCGAATCCGTGGCGGCGGAAATCCGCGCCCTGGGCCGCCGCGCGCTGCCCGTCATCTCGGATGTCGCCGACGCCGAAGCCGTCGACCAGCTGGCGACGCGGGTGGTGGCCGAAATGGGCCGCGTGGATTTCGTCGTCAACAACGCCGGTTCGACCCGCGGCCGCGACCGTCAGCCGGTGGCCACGCTGCCGGTCGAAGAATGGCGGCGCGTCATCGACACCAATCTCAACGGCAGTTTCTACATGTGCCAGGCCTTCGCCCGCCGCATGATCGAGGCCCGGAGCGGCGGGGCCATCATCAACATCTCGACACTCGGCGCCCGCCTGCTCGCGGCCGGCACGGCGGCTTACGCCAGTTCCAAGCTGGCCATCAACGGCCTGACGACCATACTGTCGGGCGAACTGGGGCAATACGGCATCCGCGTCAACGGCGTCTGCCCGGGGCTGATCGACACCAGCCGCCTCGACGACATGCGCCAGGGGCCGATGTGGCAGCAGTTGATCAAGACCTTCATCCCGCTCGGCCGCGCCGGCACGGGCGACGACATCGCCCACGCGGTGGCTTTCCTGTGCAGCGACCAGGGCGCCTGGATCAGCGGTCAGAACATCTTCGTCGACGGCGGTTACACCAGCGTGCCCCTGATGACGGGACAGTAAGCGCGCCCTCGCCCTCAGGGCAGGATGCCGGCCGCCCGGCGCGGCGCGAAGGGGCCGGCATGACGGCAGGCCGTCAGTTCCAGCCCCGCCAGCAGGGCATTGCGCAGCTCGCGCGGATCGATCACGTCGTCATAGACCATCCGGTCGGCGAGCCGCCAGGCACCGCTCGCCTGTTCGGTCATGGCCCGCCGCCGCGCGGCGTCATCGAGCCCGGCGGCGGCCGCGCCACTCGCGGCCGGCATGGAGCCCAGGCTGATGGCCGGCAACGCCAGGTTGAGCGTCTGCCCGTCGAAGGGGTTCATGGCCATGATCGATGAGCCGAAACCAAACGCCTTGCGCAAGGTGACGTGCAACTTCGGCACGCGCAGCCGATGCTGTACCACGAACATGCGGGCGGCATGGCGCAGAGCCCCGGCCCGCTCCGAAGCGCGGCCGGGCAGCACGCCGGGATTGTCGGCCAGAAAAACCACGGGCAGATGAAACGCGTCCGCCACGTCCATGAAGTGCGCCGCCTTTTGCGCCGCCGCCGCATCGACCGCGCCGGCGCCGGCCGCGGGATTGTTGGCGACGATGGCGACACTCCGCCCGCCCAGCCTGGCAAGCGCCGTGACGAGGGAGGCACCGTAAGAAGGCTGCACCTCCAGCAGGCTGTCCCGGTCGGTCAGCAGCGCCAGCACTGGACGGACATCGAAAGCGACGCGGGGATCGGGATCGATCAGATCGAGGATGGCATCGAGGCGGCGCGGCAGGGTGTCGCCCCCATCGCCCGTTTTTTCGCCGCCGGCGGGCGGGGCCTGCCAGGCATTCGAGGGGAAATAGCCCAGGTAGCGCCGCGCCAGGGCGATCGCCCCGGCGTCGTCGGCCGCGAGGTTGTGCGCGACCCCGGAGACATCGACGTGAACCCCGGGACCGCCGAGCTGTTCCTTCGTCACCGATTCGCCGATCGCCCCCTTGACGATAGGCGGGCCGGCGACGAACATCGCCGCCGCCTCGGTCATGACCACGAAATCCGACAGCGGCGCCGTGAGCGCGCCGTGGCCGGCCGAGGCGCCCATCACCAGGCAGACCATGGGCACCAGCCCGGAAAGATCGGCCAGCGCCTGGAGGTCGTTGGGCGACGGGGTGGCATGTTCGTTGGTGAGCCGGTGCCCGGCGCCTTCGAGCATGAACACCAGCGGCACCCCCTCCTGCCGCGCCAGTTGCGCCAGCCGATGGCGCTTGCTGGCGGCGGCGTCGCCGATCGAACCGCCGAGGACCGTGAAGTCCTCGATACCGGCGAGCACGGGACGTCCTTCCACCCGGCCGAAGCCGGCCACCAGCGCATCGGCCGGCGCCGGCGCCGGGCCGTTCTCGCTCAGATTGCCCGCCAGGCCGCCCAATTCGACGAAGCTGCCTTCGTCGAACAATGCGGTGGCGCGCTGACGGGCATCGAGCTTGCCTGTCGCGTGCTGCTTTTCCAGTTTTCCGGCACCGCCCATGGCGCGCGCAAAAGCCCGCTTGCGCTCCAGTTCGGCAAGAATATCGTCCCACTTCACGGAATCACCCCTTTGGCATGCATGCGACCGGCATCCGAGGACGGACGCCGCGTTGCCGGGAAATCGTCGCCTCGATCCAGCCGGCGCAGTATCGCCGGCCCGGGGCTCACGGTCAATTGCGGGGCCGGGCTCCGGCGGCGCCGCGATGCTCGCGGGGGCTGACCCCGTAGCGTCGCCGATAGGCGCGGGTGAAATCGCCGGCGTTGCGATAGCCGACGTGCATCGCAATTCCCTGGATCTGCATGGTGCTGCCTTCGAGCAGATGCCGCGCCGTTTCCAGCCGCAACTCGGAGAAATACTCGAAGACCGTCATGCCCAGCCGTTCCCGGAAGATATCGGTCAATTTCCGCTCGTTGCTGCCCAGCGCCGCCGCCATCTCGGTCAGGCCCGGCGGATCGTCCATGCGCTGGTCGAGCATGGTCAGGGCGCGGGCAAACAACTGCTCATCGGGGAAGGCCTTGCCGCCCACCCCGGTCAGCGCCCGCTGGCCGAGCATGGTTTGCAGGCGATCCAGTTGCGCCTTGTTGCGCAAATGAATGAATATCCGCGCCAGCACCTCGCGCTCGGCGAAGGGCTTGCCGATGAAATCGACTGCGCCGAGATTGAAACCCTGCAACTTGTGCTCGATGGCGGCGCTTGCCGACAGAAAGATCACCGGCACGTTGGCCGTGCGCGGATCGGCCTTGAGCCTGCGACAGACCTCGAATCCATCGATCACGGGCAGGTGCACTTCGAGCAGTATCAGGTCCGGTGCGTGCTTGAATGCCTGGTCGACGCCGTCCTGGCCATCCACCGCGACGAGCAACTCGAGTTCATGACCATCGAGGCCCTGGAGCAGCCAGGCCACCGTTGTCGATTGTTCATCGATGATCAGCACACGGGGCACATCGTTCACCATCGGGACATCCATATGAATATGAAAACATGTACCGGATCAATGATACCCGCGGCCTCATCATGGCCAAAAGTGTCGGCGGGAGTGGACACATTTTGTTACGATCCCGCGGCCCGAATCGGGGGCCGTAGTACCATTGCCGGATGAAATCAACCGCGACTCCCGCCTCGCTGGACCAGCGTGGCCGCGCGCTGCGCGACCTGCGCATCTCCGTGACCGACCGCTGCAATTTCCGTTGCGTCTATTGCATGCCGAAAACGGTTTTCGGCCGCGACTATCCCTTCCTGCCGCGCGCCGACATGCTCTCCTACGAGGAAATCGCGCGGCTGGCCCGGCTGTTCGCCGACCAGGGGGTGGTCAAGATCCGCCTGACCGGCGGCGAGCCCTTGTTGCGCAAGGATATCGAACGGCTCATCGAACAACTGGCCGCCATTCCCGGCCTCGAACTGACGCTGACCACCAACGGCTCCCTGCTTGCCGCGCGCGCGCGCGGCCTGCGCGATGCCGGCCTGCACCGCGTCACGGTCAGCCTCGACGCCCTCGATGACGCCGTCTTCAAGCGGATGAACGATGCCGACTATCCGGTCGCCCGCGTCCTCGATGGCATCGCCGCCGCCGATGCCGCGGGGCTCCGGCCGGTGAAGATCAACACGGTGGTCAAGCGCGGCACCAACGACGGCGAGATCCTGCCGCTGGCGCGTCACTTCAAGGGCAGCGGGCACATCCTGCGCTTCATCGAGTACATGGACGCCGGCAGCACCAACGCCTGGCGCTCGGACGAAGTGCTGCCGGCGGCCGACGTCATCCGGCGCATCGACGCGGAACTTCCCCTCGAAGCCATCGACCCGAACTACCCGGGCGAAGTCGCCGAACGCTGGCGCTATCGCGACGGCGGCGGCGAGATCGGCGTGATCGCCTCGGTCACGCAGGCCTTCTGCTCCGACTGCACGCGGGCCCGGCTATCGACCGACGGCCAGGTCTATACCTGCCTGTTCGCCACCCGCGGCCACGACCTGCGCGCCATGCTCCGCCAGGGCGCCGACGATGAACGCATCGCCGCCGCCATCGCCGGTATCTGGCGCGACCGCGACGACCGCTACTCGGAACTGCGCGGCGCCGGCGTGCCGGTGGTCAAAAAGATCGAGATGTCCTATATCGGCGGCTGAGTCGCCGGCCGGCAATTGGTGATTCAGCCGGCGAGCAGCTCGTTGGTGATCGGCCCGCGCAGGATGGCGCGCGTCGCGCGCCAGCCGGCGGCGGCAACGCCGATCGCGCCGGCCAGCATGCCGATCGCCACCAGCCCCGGCCCCGGCAGATAAGGCAGGTGAAAGACGAAGCGCGCCAGCAGCCAGCCGATCGCTCCCGCGCCGGTCCCGGCCAGCGTGCCGGCGATGGCCCCGAGCATGGCGAACTCGGCGATCAGGGCGGCCCGCAACTGTCTGCCGCGTCCGCCCAGTGCCCGCATCACCGCCAGCTCGCGCCGGCGCTGGTCGGCGCTGGCCACCAGCGCGGCGTACAGCACCGCCAGGCCGGCGATCATGGTCAGGCCGAACAGCAGTTGAACGGCCCGCGCGACACGATCGAAACTGTCCTGTAGCTGACGGACGACGGCCGCCACGTCGACAACGGTGATGTTGGGAAACGCGCGCACCAGATCCGTCGCCAGCGACGACCGGGCCGGCGGCAGGTGGAAGCTCGTGATGTCGCTGACCGGATAGCCGTCGAGCAGGCCGGGCGAGGCGATGACGAAGAAATTGACGCGCATCGAGTCCCAGTCGAACTTGCGCAATGAACCGATGCGCGCGGTCAACGGCACGCCGGCGATGTTGAAGGTGATCTCGTCGCCGAGCTTCAGCCCCAGCGTCTCGGCCAGTCCCTGCTCGACGGAAAACCGCGGCGCGCGGCCGTCGCCGTGCCAGGCGCCGGCGACCACCGCGTTGCCCTCGGGCAGGCGCGACGCCCACGAGAGGTTAAATTCGCGGTCCATCAGGCGCTGGGCACGATCGTCGGCGAAATCGGCGGGCTGCCGCGGCTGACTATTGATGGCCACCAGCCGGCCGCGCACCATCGGTTCGAGGCGCGGCGCGGCCAAGCCCCGCTCGACGAAAAAGTCGGCGAACGCCGCGCGCTGGTCGGGCTGGATGTTGATGACGAAGCGATTGGGCGCGTCGGCCGGCACGCGTGTCCGCCAACTGTCCAGCAGGTCGTCGCGGGCGACGGTGACCAGCAGCAGGGCGGTCAGGCCCAGGCCGAGCGCCACGGCTTGCACCACCGTGCCGCGCCAATGGCGGCGCAGGTTGGCGACGGCCAGGCGCCAGGGGCTGAAGCCGCGATCCGTCGCCGGCAGCCTGCCTCCCAGCATCAACAGCAGGCGCGCCACGCCGCCGTAGAGCAGGATGGCGACACCGAAGGCCGCGATCACGATCAGGCCCAGCCGCGTCTCCCCCGCCACCCAGACCACCAGTCCCGCCAGCAGCGCCGCGCCCAGGCCGTAGGCGGCGATGAGCCCGGGTTCCGCGACTTCCCATTCGCGCCGCAGCACGCGCAGCGTGGACACCCGGCGCAGCCTCAACAGCGGCGGCAGCACGAAACCGGTCACCAGCGTCATGCTGACCGCGACGCCATGCGCCCACGGACGCCACGAGGCCGGCGGCAGATCGTCGGCGATGAAGTCGGACAACAGGGCCAGCAGCCCGCCGTGCACCGCCAGCCCCAGCAGGCAGCCGATGGCCGCCGCCAGCGCCCCCAGGATGACGAATTCGCCGGCGTGGATCGCCAGGATGGTGTCGCTGCGCGCGCCGAGGCAGCGCATGACCGCGCAGCCATCGAGATGGCGGCGCAGGTAACGGTCGGCGGCCAGGCCCACCGCCACGGCGGCCAGCACGACCGTCAACAGCGCCGCCAGGCCGAGGAAGCGCGAGGCGCGGTCGAGCAGGTTGCGGATTTCCGGCCGGGCGTTGTCGATGCTTTCCAGGCGTTCGCCACGGCCGAGCCTGGGCTCGATCCAGGCGCGAAAGTCAGCCACGGCGGCACGCCCCCCGGCCAGATGCAGGCGCCAGGCGATCCGGCTGCCGGGCTGGACGAGGCCGGTCGCCGGCAGATCGTCGATATTGACCAGCAGGCGCGGCGCCAGGGCGAAGGCATTGATGCCGCGGTCGGGATCGAGCGTCAGCATCGCCGACACCTTGAACGCGGCCGAGCCGACCCGCAAGTCGGCGCCATCGCCTCCCAGCGCCCGCAACAGCCGCTCCTCCGGCCAGGCCGTGCCCCGCGGAGGCGCCCCGCGCGTTTCGCCGTCGGGCGCGTCGAGCCCCGGCGCGACGCGCAAGGCGCCGCGCAGCGGGTAATTGCCGCCGATGGCCTTGATTTCGACCAGCTGCGCGTCGCCGTCGGCCCCGGCCGCGACCATGCTGGCAAAGCTCGCGCTCTCGGCGATCTCCACGCCGAGCGCCCGGGCCTGGCGGCGAACATCGTCCGGCCAGGGATGATCGGCGGTCAGCAGCAGATCGCCGCCGATCAGTTGATGCGATTGCAGCAGCAGCCCCTGGTTCACCCGGTCGGCCAGGAAGCCGACGCTGGTCAGCGCCGCCACCGCCAGCACCAGCGCGACGCCGAGCGCCGTCAGTTCTCCGGCGCGCCAGTCGCGCAGCAGCATGTGCCAGGCGAGACGAAGCGTATTCATATCAGCGCAGGGACCGGGCCGCCTCGATGGCCTGCTCGACGCGCTCCAGCGCCACGACCTCGATGCCCTTGATCGCCTGCTTCGGCGCATTCGCCTTGGGCATCAGGGCGTGGGTGAAGCCGAGCTTGGCGGCTTCCTTCAAGCGCTCCTGGCCGCGCGGCGCGGGGCGGATTTCGCCGGCCAGGCCGACCTCGCCGAAGGCGACGAGCTTGGCCGGCAGCGGCCGGTTGTTGAGCGAGGAGACGATGGCCAGCAGCACGGCGAGGTCCGCCGCCGGCTCCTGGATGCGCACGCCGCCGACGGCATTGACGAAGACATCCTGATCGAAGCAGACGATGCCGGCATGGCGATGCAGCACCGCCAGCAACATGGCGAGCCGCTGCGCGTCGAGGCCGACGGTCAGCCGGCGCGGGCTGGGCGAATGCGCGCCATCCACGAGCGCCTGGATCTCCACCAGCAGCGGCCGCGTGCCCTCCTGCGTCACCAGCACGCAGGAACCGGACACTTCCTGCGCGTGCTGCGACAGGAACAGCGCCGAGGGATTGGAAACGCCGCGCAGGCCCTTGTCGGTCATGGCGAAGACGCCAAGCTCGTTCACCGCGCCGAAGCGGTTCTTGAAGGCGCGGATCAGCCGGAAACTCGAATGCGTGTCACCCTCGAAATAGAGCACGGTGTCGACGATGTGCTCCAGCACGCGCGGCCCCGCCAGCGCGCCCTCCTTGGTCACGTGGCCGACCAGGATCACGCAGATGCCGCTCTGCTTGGCCAGCCGCGTCAGCTGCGCCGCGCATTCGCGCACCTGCGCCACCGAGCCGGGCGCCGATTGCAGCGCCTCGGAATACAGCGTCTGGATCGAGTCGATCACCGCCACCAGCGGCTTTTCCTTCTTCAGCGTGGCGAGGATCTTCTCCAGCCCGATTTCCGGCAGCAGGCGCAGGCCATTGGTTTCGAGTTGCAAGCGGCGCGCGCGCAGCGCCACCTGTTCGCCCGACTCCTCGCCCGAGACGTAAAGCACCGGCTGGCCCGCCTCGGCGAGGCGCGACAGCGCTTGCAGGAGCAGCGTGGACTTGCCGATGCCGGGATCGCCGCCGATCAGCACCACGCCACCGGCGACGAGGCCGCCGCCGAGCACGCGGTCGAACTCCTCGATCCCGGTCGGCTGGCGCGGCTCCTCGCGCGGCCGGATGGCGGCGAGATCCTGCAACTGCCCGCCGCCGGCGATGCCGGCGTAACGGTTGGCGCCGGGGGCCGCGGCTTCCGCCACGGTCTCGACCAGCGTGTTCCACTGCCCGCAGCCGGGGCACTGGCCCTGCCACTTGGGGCTTGTAGCGCCACATTCCGTGCAGGTGTGGATGCTCTTTGCCTTTGCCATCAGTCGGCTTCGACCCAGGGCACGCGCGCCGCGACGGCGCAGAACAATTCATAGCTGATCGTGCCGGCGGCGGCGGCGACTTCGTCCGCCGGCAAGCCTTCGCCCCACAGTATTGCCGTGTCGCCACGGCTGACTTTCGGCAGGTCGGTGAGATCGACGCAGAGCTTGTCCATCGACACGCGGCCGAGCGTGCGCGTGCGCCGGCCCGCGACCAGCACCGGCGTGCCGGTCGGCGCATGGCGCGGGTAGCCGTCGGCGTAGCCGCAGGCGACGACGCCGATGCGCATCGGCCGCTCGGCGGTGAAGGTGCAGCCATAGCCGACATGCTCGCCGGCGGCGATGTCGCGCACGGCGATCAGTTCGCTCTCCAGCGTCATCACCGGATCGAGCCCCAGTGTCGCGGCGCTGATCTCGGGAAACGGCGAACCGCCATAAAGCATGATGCCCGGCCGCGCCCAGTCGCCCACGGTCTCCGGATAGCGCAGCAGCGCCGCCGAGTTGGCCAGCGAGGCCGGAAATGCGCGGCCGGCGCGCATGGCGTCGAAGCGCGCCATCTGCGCGGCGATGCCGTGCGGCCCGTCGGCGTCGGCGAAGTGCGTCATCAGGGTGACATCGGCGCATTCGCCGAGCAAGGCCAGGGCGCGCTCGAACTCGTCGGCCGCCAGGCCGAGGCGATTCATGCCGGTGTTGAGCTTGAGGTACACCGACAAGCGCACCGGCAGCGCGGCCGCCCGCAGGGCCTCGACCTGATCGAGGCGATGCAGCACCGGCGTCAGCCGGAACTCGGCGAACAAGGGCAGTTCCCCGGCATCGTAGAAGCCTTCCATCATCAGCAAGGGCTGACGCACGCCGGCCTCGCGCAGGGCGATCGCGCTTTCGAGTTCGATCAGGGCGAAACCGTCCGCGACCCCGGCCAGGGCATCGACGACGCGGGCCAGCCCGTGGCCGTAGCCGTCGGCCTTGACCACGCACCACAGGCGCGCCGCCCCGGCATGGCGGCGGGCGACCTCATAATTGCGGTGCAGCGCGCCGGCGTCGAAGCGGATGCGGATGGGGCGCGCGGCGGTGTTCGCCGATGGGCGGATCATGCGCGCTAGTGTCTCACGGCTGCTTACTTGCTGAGCGAGAGTTCCCTCAGCTTCGCCGCGGCGAAATCGACGAACGTCGTCACCAGCCGGGAGCGGAACTTTTCCTTCGGATACACCATCGACAAGGCCCGTGTCAGCCGGGGCTTGAGCGGAATGGCGACGAGGTCGCCCAGGCGCTGCGCCTTGCGCACCGAACCGACCGAGGCGATGGCGAAGCCCAGTCCCGTCTCGACGACGCCGTTCAGGGCGATCGGGCTGCCCAGTTCCATCACCAGCTTCATCTGCTCGGCGGCGATGCCCGCCTTGCGCAGATAGGCGTCGGTGAACTCGCGCGTGCCGGAACCCGGCTCGCGCGACACGTAGGGGTATTCGACCAGCTGCTTGGGCGCGATTTCCTTGCACTTGGCCAGCGGAAAGCGGGGACTGCAAACGACTTGCAGCTCGTCGTCGCAGCAGACTTCGGTTTCCAGGTTGGGCTGATGCGAGGGCGACTCGATGAAGCCGATGTCGAGCATGTGCTCGGCGACGCGCGTCTCGATGGTTTCCGAGTTGGCGACGATCAGGCGCGGCCGCACGTCCGGATGCGCCGACTTGAATTCGCCGAGGATGCTGGGCAGCATGAATTCGGCGATGGTGGTGGAGGCGCCGACCAGCAGCGAGCCGCCGATCTCGCCGGTCATCTCGGCCAGTCGGACATCCAGTTCGGACGACAGGCCGAGGATGCGCTCGGCGTAGGCCAGCACGATTTCCCCGGCCGGCGTCAGGGTGATGCGGCCATGGCCGCGGTCGAACAGCCGCGTGTTGAAATGTTCCTCCAGCTGCTTGACCTGGAAGGTCACCGCCGGCTGCGTCATGAAGAGGATTTCCGCGGCCTTGGTGAAGGACAACTGCTTGGCGACGGCATGAAACACCTGCAGCCTGCGATCAGCCATGAGACGCTCCCTTGCGAACGCGATTCATTAGTCCGGGCGAATATTCAAACACAGATCATCCATATAAGATAGCCTGATACCCGGCTTTTTTCGTCCGGGCCACCGAGGCGAGAAAGCCGTATTCCTTTCGTGGTATAAAGCCCCGGCCCATGAGCCTTGGCTTCTACATCATCATGGCGGCGCAGTTCTTCTCCGCGCTCGCCGACAACGCCCTGCTGATCGCCGCCATCGCCATCCTGCGCGACATGCAGGCGCCCGCGGAATACGAGCCGCTGCTCAAGACTTTCTTCACCGTTTCCTACGTCGCGCTGGCCGCGTTCGTCGGCGCCTTCGCCGACTCGATGCCGAAATGGCGCGTGATGTTCATCAGCAACGGCATCAAGATCTTCGGCTGCGGACTGATGTTCTTCGACGTGCATCCGCTCGTCGCCTACGCGGTGGTCGGCCTCGGCGCCGCCGCCTATTCGCCGGCCAAGTACGGCATCCTGACCGAATACCTGCCGCACCGCCTGCTGGTGGTCGCCAACGGCTGGATCGAGGGCCTGACGGTGATGGCGATCATCCTTGGCGTCGTGCTCGGCGGCATGATGATCAAGCCCGACATCGCCGGCTCGCTCCTCGCCTTCGATTTCCCCCTCGTCGACACCGGCATCGACTCCGTTCCCGAAATGAACCTGTTGATCATCGGCGTCCTCTATGTGGTCGCCGCCACGTTCAATCTCTACATCCCGGACACCGGCGTCGACCACAAGCCGCTGAAGAAGAACCCGATCTACCTGTTCCACGAATTCAACCACTGCCTGAAACTGCTCTGGCGCGACAAGCTCGGCCAGGTCTCGCTGGCGGTGACGACGCTGTTCTGGGGCGCTGGCGCCACCTTGCAGTTCATCGTCATCGAATGGGCCAAGGCGGCGCTGAACCTCGACCTCTCCAAGGCCAGCATGTTGCAGGGCATCGTCGCCATCGGCGTCGCGCTCGGCGCCGTGTTGGCGGCGAAGATGATCTCGCTGCGCAAGTCCGTGCGCGTCATCCCGCTGGGCATCGCGATGGGGCTTGTCGTGATCGTCATGATCCTGGTGCGCGACATGTGGGTCGCCGTTCCGCTGCTGGTCATCGTCGGCGCGCTATCCGGCTTCTTCGTCGTGCCGATGAACGCCCTGCTCCAGCATCGCGGCCACATCCTGATGGGCGCCGGGCACTCGATCGCCGTGCAGAATTTCAACGAGAACCTGTCGATCCTCATCATGACCAGCGTCTATTCGCTGCTGGTCAAGGCCGGCCTGTCGATCTACGCCGTCATCGTGTTGTTCGGACTCTTCGTCGCCGGCACCATGTGGCTGGTGCGCAACCGCCATCTCGACAACCAGCGGCAGCACGACGATGTCGCGCACCTCGAAGACCGCACCCACTAGGAATTTCCCGGCCGGACCCGGCTAGAGGATTCTCGGCCGGTCGTCCAGCTCGTTCGGGTTGTGCCGCCGCGCGGGGAAATGCAGCGCCAGCCACTTGGTCGCGCGGTCGATGGCTTCCAGCGTGCCGCGCCGGTACGCGCCCAGGCGGAACGAGGCCTCCATCTCGCGGCAGACGCGGTCCCATTCGGCCTGCCCCACCCGCTCGGCGATGCCGCGGTCCGCGAGGATTTCGACACGCCGGTCGATCAATTGCACGTAGATCAGGATGCCGCTGGCCTCGCGCGTCCCGCCGACGCCGAAACGGGCGAAAAGCTGCTCGGCGCGCGCCCGGGGCGGCGTGCCGCGAAGGCTGACTATCAGGGGCATCGGCCCTTCGACGACCAGGCACAGCTCGCCCCGATGCAGACGCTCCGACGCCGCGATCGCCTCGTGGATCGCCGCGCGGTCGGCGGCGCGGAAAGCGCGCCGCGCCCACCAGCCGGGAATCATCAGATGCTTGAACAGGCGGCCGAGGTCCATTC
The DNA here is from genome assembly GCA_964602565.1 of uncultured Rhodocyclaceae bacterium. Lineage (GTDB taxonomy): Bacteria > Pseudomonadota > Gammaproteobacteria > Burkholderiales > Rhodocyclaceae > Fen-999. The sequence goes on from CAZRRI010000012.1 coordinate 36,900, forward strand.
ACCAGCTCCCCGATGCGCCGCCGCCGCCGAAGCCGCCGCCGCCCCCGGAAAAACCGCCGCCGCCGCTGCTCCAGCCCCCGCCGCCGCTCCAGCCGCCACCGCGCCCCCGCCCGCCCGAGGAAAATCCGCCGCCGCCCAGGCCGCCGCCCGGACGCATGAAGGAAAACAGGAAGGCCATCGAGGCGGCGATGGCCACGGCGAACCACGAGGCGAACAGTCCCCACGCCAGCGCCCCGGCCAGCACCGCCGCCAGCACGGAGCCGGCCATGCCCATCAGGGCGCGCAGGAAGCCGCCGAAGAGGATGACCAGGAACAGGAGGAAGCCCTGCTCGGCGGAGTCCTCGCCTCCGCCCGGCGAGGCCGGCGGCGGCAGCGCTTCGCCGCCGATCAGCCTTGCGAGCGCCGCGACGGCCGCTTCGAGGCCGCCCGCGAAGTCCCCCTGCTTGAACCGCGGCCCCATTTCCTCCGCGACGATGCGCTTGGCGATGGCGTCCGGAATCGCGCCTTCGAGCCCGTAGCCGACTTCGATGCGCATCCTGCGATCATCCTTGGCGACGATGACGATGACGCCATCGTCGACGCCGCCGCGGCCGATCTTCCACGCCTCGGCGAGCCGTATGCCGAACTGCTCGATGGTCTCGGGCTGGGTGGTCGGCAGCATCAGGACCACGACCTGCGCGCCCTTGTCGCGCTCGATCGTTGCCGATGCGTTCTCCAGCGCGGCCTGCTGCGCGGCGGTCAGCGTGCCCGTCAAATCGGTGACGCGCGCCGAAAGCGCGGGCAAGGGCACGACATCGGCCGCCGTCGCCCAAGGGGCCAGCAACAGCAGCCAAAGCGCTGCAAGGACGCGCAGCATGCGGCGATCCGGACTGATTATTTCGCGGCCGGCGCGGTGTCGAACCTGACCTGCGGCGGCGTCGAAATGGCTTTCTCGTCCTCGACCGTGAAGTTGGCCTTGGTCTTCCAGCCCATCACCATCGCCGTCAGATTGTTCGGGAAAGTGCGTACCGAGACGTTGTACGTCTTCACCGACTCGATGTAGCGATTGCGCGCGACCGTGATGCGGTTCTCGGTGCCTTCGAGCTGCGCCTGCAAGTCGCGGAAGCTGGCGTCCGCCTTGAGGTTCGGATAGTTCTCAGCGACGACCAGGAGCCGCGCCAGCGCGCTCGAAAGCTCGCCCTGCGCCTGCTGGAACCTGGCGAAGGCCGCCTCGTCGTTCACCAACTCCGGCGTCGCCTTGATGCCGGCCACGCTGGCGCGCGCCTCCGTCACCCTCGTCAGCACTTCCTTCTCGTGCGCGGCATAGCCCTGCACCACGGACACCAGATTCGGGATCAGGTCGGCGCGGCGCTTGTACTGGTTCAGCACCTCGGACCAGGCGGCGGTGACGCCCTCGTCGTTGATCTGTATCTGGTTGTAGCCGCAGCCCGAAAGCAGGAACGCGGCAAAGGCGAGCACGGCAAAAAGACGCTTGGTCATGGAAACCTCCTGTTGAAACGACGAATGCCACGAATGCCGGGTGATCGGAAACAGGCCCCGGAAGCCTTTCAGAACCCCTTCATCGTCTTGCGCATGAAACACAAATCTTCCCATGCCTTCGCCTTGTCCGGCAGGTTGCGCAGCAGATAGGCCGGATGATAGGTGACGATCAGGGGAATGCCGTTGAAGTCGAAGACGCGCCCGCGCGCCGAAGCGATCTTCACCTCGCTTCGCAGCAGCGTCTGCGCCGCCGGGCGGCCGAGCGCGACGATCAGCTTCGGCCGGATCAGCGCGACCTGCCTTTCCAGGTATGGCCAGCAGGCCGCCGTTTCCCCGGCCTCCGGCGTGCGGTTGTTCGGCGGCCGGCACTTCACGGCGTTGGCGATATACACGTTGTCGCCACGCTTGAGGTCGATCGCCGCCAGCATGGCGTCGAGCAGCTTGCCGGCCTGGCCGACGAACGGCTCGCCGCGCTCGTCCTCCTCCGCGCCCGGCCCCTCGCCGACGAACAGCCAGTCGGCCTCGACGTCGCCCACACCGAGCACCGCCTGCTTGCGCGCCTGGCACAGGCCGCAGGCGCGGCATTCGGCCACCGCGGACTTGAGCTCGTCCCAGCCCATGCGGGCGATCGCGGCGGTACGGCCGTCCGCGCTCGCCGCTTCCTCGAAAGTCAGCCGTGGCGGCACGCCGGCCTCGGACGCTTCGGGCGGGAAAGTCAGCCGTGGCGGCACGCCGGCCTTGGGTGGCTCGGGCGGCTCAGGCGCTTCGGGCGGCGGCGCGGCATCGGCGGCGCGCGCCCTCAGCCGCCAGACCGGACCCAGGCCCAGCTCGCGGATGAGCGTATCGCGCTTCACAGATCTCTCGCCATCACGATGGCATCCTCGCGGCCCGCGTGGCCGGGGTAATAACCCTTGCGCCGGCCGATCTCCGCGAACCGGCAGCGGCGATACAGCGCCAGCGCCGGCGCGTTGCCCGGCCGCACTTCCAGCAGCATGCGCGCCGCGCCGTGGCCGCGCGCCACCGCCATCGCATGGCCCAGCAGCGCGCCGCCCAGGCCGCGCCGCTGCCGTTCCGGCACGATGGTCAGGTTGAGCAGATGCGCCTCGTCCACCGCCATCATGACCACCGCATGGCCGATGGGCGCGCCATCCTCGCGGCCGATCCACATCGAATGCCCGGCGCGCAGCGAATCGACGAAATTGCCGCGCGTCCAGGGAAATTCGTAGCTGCGCTGCTCGGCGGCGGCGACGGCATCGACATCCTCGTCGCGCATGGGCGCGAACTCGATCCTCGGCGCCGGCACCGCGGCCATTACTTCGAGCCTCCGCGGGCGAGGCGCTCGGCCGTGGTCAAGGCCACCTTGTCGCGCACATAGAGCGGCGCGGCCAGCGCCGCGTCCAGGCCCTCCCCGCGCGCCAGCACGGGCGCGGCCAGTTGCGCCACCGCCGCCGCCGTCGGTCGCGATTCCGGGCGTGTCCGGGAGAACGCGGGCAATCGCGCCGGATACGCAAGGAAGCCGTCGCCGCAGCCGACCCAGCCTTCGCCCCCGGGCAACGGAACCGCTTCCGGCGCGCAGACCCTGGGCGCGATCACCTCGGCACCGCCATCGTAGGCGGCGACATAGACCTCGTTCATGCGCGCGTCGAGACAGGCATACACCCGTTCCTCGCCGCTGGCGAGCGCCAGCGCCGCCAGGGTATTGATGCCGATCACGGGCAGGTCGAGGCCGAAGGCCAGGCCCTGGGCGCAACCGGCCGCCAGGCGCAGGCCGGTGAAGCTGCCGGGGCCGGTGCCGAAGGCGATGCCGTCGAGCGCCCTCATCGTGATTCCCGCCTCGTCCAGCAAGGCGGACGCGGCCGGCAGCAGCCACTCGGAACCGCCGCTGGGCAGTTCGGCGGCCCGTTCGACGACCGCGCCATCGTCCCAGAAGGCGACGGCGAGCCGGTGCGTGGCGGTTTCGAGGGCAAGAATGCGCATCGCCGGCATTTTACCGGCCGGAGCCGTCAATGCCGCCTACGGCGTGATCGGCGGCAGCGATGGTAGCGGTGGCGGTGGGGGCGGCGGCCGGCGATACACGCCTTCGCGGGCGCTGCGAATATCCTCGCGCAACTGGCGGCGCTCCTCGGGCGACAGGCGGCCGAAATACGGCGCACCCGGATCGGCCGCACGTTCCCGCCGCCGGAATTCGCGCATGCGCATGCGTTCCTCCATGCGCTCGTCCATGCGTCCGCCATAAGCCGGCGGCGGTCCGTCGGGGCGGATGAAACGATGGCGCGGATGGCCGTCGCCGCGCTCGGCCAGCGCCGGCGGCGCCGCCAGGACGGCGATCAGGCCGATGACCATCGATATTCCCCAGGACTTTTTCATGACCGCATCGTAGGCCAGATTAGGCTCGCCGGGCAACCGGCTTTGTAATCGTTTGTAAGGGGGGCTGCCACAAGCGCCCCGAACCGGCTAGCATTGCTTCATGAACCAGCATGCCACGCCGGCCAAGACCGCCAAGATCCTCGTCGTCGACGATGACATCCGCTTGCGCCAGCTGCTCGAACGCTATCTCGGCGAGCAGGGGTTCACCGTCAAGGCCGTGGATGGCGCGGCCGCGATGGACCGGGCGCTGTCGCGGGAACTCTACGACCTCGTCGTGCTCGACCTGATGATGCCGGGCGAGGATGGCCTGTCGATCTGCCGCCGCCTGCGCGCGCAAGGCAGCGAAGGCCAGGGCCTGGCCATCATCATGCTGACCGCCAAGGGCGACGAGATCGACCGCATCGTCGGCCTCGAGCTGGGCGCCGACGACTATCTGCCCAAGCCCTTCAATCCGCGCGAACTGGTGGCGCGCATCCACGCCGTGCTGCGCCGCCGGGTGGCGCCGCCGCCGCCGGGCACGCCCGGCGAGACGGAAACGAAAGTCAGCTTCGGCGACACGCTGGTGAACCTCGGCACGCGCGAGCTGATCCGCGCCGGCGCGAGCACGACGCTGACCACGGGGGAATTCGCGCTGCTCAAGGTGCTGGTCGAGCATCCGCGCAAGCCCTTGTCGCGCGACAAGCTGATGGAGCTGGCGCGCGGCCGCGAATACGACGTGTTCGACCGCTCCATCGACGTGCAGATCTCGCGCCTGCGCAAGCTGGTCGAGGACGACCCGGCCAGGCCGCGCTACATCCAGACCGTCTGGGGATTTGGCTACGTCTTCGTTCCCGACGGGAAGAAGGCCGAGTGAAGCTTCTCCCGGGATCGCTGCTCTGGCGTTCCTTCCTGCTGATCGCCGCGCTGATGCTGCTGTCGGTGCTGGCCTGGTTCTTCATCTTCACCCAGTACGAACGCGAGCCGCGCGCCCGCCAGCTCTCGCAGCTGATCGTCAGCGTCGTCAATCTCACCCGCACCGCGCTGATCGCCGCCCGTCCCGAGGCGCGCATGGACCTGCTGCGCGAGCTGTCGGACCGCGAAGGCATTCATCTTTATCCCGCCGAGGACGACGACCGCGTCGCCGAACTGCCCGATCGCGCCCTCCTGCGCCGCGTGCAAGAGCTGCTGCGCGAGGCGATGGGCCCGGCGACGCGCCTGACCATGGAGCGCGAGGGCGAGAACGCCCTGTTCGTCAGCTTCACCATCGACGACGAAGCCTACTGGGTGGCGCTGCCGCGCGAGCGCGCCGAACGCTACCTGCCCGCGCAATGGCTGGGCTGGGGCGCGGCGGCGCTGCTGCTGTCGCTGGCCGGCGCCTGGCTGATCGTCTTTCGCGTCACCCGGCCGATGAAGCGGCTCGAGCAGGCCGCCGCCGAACTTGGCCGCGGCCGCCGGCCCGCCCCCGTTTCGGAACGCGGCCCCGATGAAGTCAAGACGCTGGCGCACGCCTTCAACCAGATGAGCGCCGACCTCGCCCGGCTCGACGACGATCGCGCGCTCATCCTCGCCGGCATCTCGCACGACTTGCGCACGCCGCTGACGCGCCTGCGCATGGGCATCGAGATGGCCGTCGCCGACGATGCCACGCGCAACGAGATGGCCGCCGACATCGAGGAAATGGATCGCAGCATCGGCCAGTTCCTCGACTTCGCCCGCGCCGATGCCGGCGAGCCGGCCGCGCCGGTGGACCTCGCCGCCCTGCTCGATGAACTGGCCGGGCTCTATCGCCAGCGCGGCGCCGATATCGCCGTCGCCGCTCCCGCCGGCGGCGTGCCGCCACCGCTGACTTTGCGGCCCAAGGCCATCCGCCGCGCCGTCGCCAATCTGATCGACAACGCCCTGCGCCATGCCGGTGCCGCCGGCCCCATCGAACTGGCCCTGACGGGCACCGGCACCGGCGCCGCCATCGAAGTGCGCGACCGCGGCCCGGGCATTCCCGCCGCCGACGCCGAACGCCTCAAGCTACCCTTCACCCGCCTCGAGACGGCGCGCACCGACGCCATCGGCACCGGCCTTGGCCTTGCCATCGTCGACCGCGTCGCCCGCGGCCACGGCGGCGCGCTCGACCTGCTGCCGCGCTCGGGCGGCGGTTTGATCGCGCGGATCAGGCTGGCCGGCACGCCCCGGACCTAGTCGACGCCCCGGTTTCCGTCAACCGCGCAGACGCCGCACCAGTTCGGCCTTGTTGTTGACCGTCAGCTTGTGGAACACCCGGCTGATCAGGTTGCGAACCGTCGCCGGCGCAAGGCCAAGGAGCGTGGCGATCTCGGCGTAGGTGCACCCGTCGGCATAGTGGTTCGCCACCTCGCGCTCGCGGCGGGACAACTGGTCGACGGCGCTCTTAGGTCTCGCCTCCAGATAAAGGTAGCCCGACAGCGGCCGACACTGGACGGCCACCCGACCACCGACGTACTCCTTGCCGGCGAGGATCGGCTTGCGCATGGTCGCCGGCAGCTCCGCCGAATTCCACTCCGGCCATTCGCTCTTGACCATGCCGGCGAACCGACGGTGCGCGTCGACGAGTATCCCGTTCGGGTTGCACAGCGCCCAGCACGCGGCGCCGTCGCGCGGGCCGTTTTCCAGCAGGTGCAGCAAGCGGCAATTGCGATACGACTCGGCCAGATGGGGCATCAGAAACTGCTTGGCCGCGCGGTCGGCTTCGGAAAATGGGCGACGAACATCCTTGCGCCATACCGTGATGAACTCGTTGAGCGAGGACACCGGCTCGATCAGGACCGTGCCCAGCGACCACTCGACGCGATGCTTGGCGCCGAATTCGCGATAAACGGCCGACGCCTCCAATTGCTCGCGCGGCATCAAATCGGCCGTGCTGATGGTCGTTCCGGGTTGCGCGCACACCGCCTCGCGGAAAAAGTCCACGTCGATCAACGGAGCGTAGTCCTCGACCAAGCTGGGCGAACAACGATGAAGATGCACGTGATGAACCATCAACGGCTGGTTCGCGCCGCGTCCCCACCAGGCCGCGTCGAAATCGAAAACCTCGTGCATCTGCGTCAAGGCCCATTCCTGGAAGTTCGCGAACGGCACCTCCCGGCTGGCCCGGTAAAGGTCGACAACCAACTGGCTGGCCTTGGCATCCATGAGTACGCGGGGCGATCCCGGGTAAAGTGGTCCGGTGCAGTGTATTACCAACGGTATAGTCACGGCGTGATGCAAATGATTCACAAATCCATGTCGGACTGCCATCGATAGCCATCGAGCCCGCCCTCGCCGACCGGGTTGGATACATTTGCATCACGTTCGTGCGCCTTGCGTCTTTGCCGGCGATGGCAGCCACGCGGTCGGCGATGCCCATGAATGGCGGAAGTAACGGTTGCTTGTGGGATTTCCCGGCTCGCGCGAACGGCTCCGTCGGCTTTCCTTACACTCGCGCCACGGACGGTCGCCGCAAGCGGGCGAAAATGCGCATCAACAAAAGAAAATCAGCCGATGGCGCGCAAATTGCATAGTCCAGCCCATCGCGACACAGCGGGGGATGCCTCGTCGCGACCGACAACAATCGCAAAGCCATGCACCAACATGCATGCACCATTTTTGGGCTGGAGGATGATCATGAATCGCCGCAATTTCCACGCTGTCAACGCCGCGCCTCGCCAATCCCTTCTTGGCGCGACCAACGAACCTTCCAGTTCCATCAAGCCGCTGGCCACCGCCGTGACCCTGGCGATGGTCGCGTTCTCTCAGCCGAGCCTGGCGGCCAACTGCGTCTGGACCCCAGCGAACGGGAGTTGGAACATCGCCGGCAACTGGAGTTGTGGCAGCGTGCCGGGTTCTGGCGATACGGCATCGGTCGCGTTCGGACAAACGGCGTCCACGACGAGCGGCTCGTTCCAGGGACCCACCGCCGTTTCCAACGGCGGGACGATCAATCTCACCAACAATTCGTTCTTTGCGATTACGGGGTCGAATACCAATTCGGGAGCCATCAACCTCCAGTCGGCCGGCAATTCCACCGACCTTCAGATCAGTGGCTTGACCTCGATCGGCGGCACCGGCGCGGTCAATCTCGGCAACAACGTCAACAATCGCATCGTCGCGACCGGCGGTCCGGCCACGCTCACGATCGGATCGAGCCAGACCGTGCAGGGCGCGGGACAAATCGGTGCCGGTGGCGCGCTCGGCGTGGTGAACGATGGCGCGATCATCGGTAATCTGTCGTCCGGGCTCACGATCAACACCACCAGTGGCGTCACCAATAACAACATCGTCCGGGCCGACGGCGCCGGGTTGACCATTCAGAACACGGCGGTCGCTCAGGGACTGAGCGGCACGCTCGATGCCATCAACGGTGGCACCCTCGCCTTGTCGAATGCTTCGATCACGGGCGGCACATTCGCTTCCTCGGGCGGCGGCGCGATCGCGACATCGAACGGAACAACCAACTCGCTTTCCGGCGTGACCAACCAGGGCACTTTCAACGTCGTCAACAACTCCTTCGTGAACCTCACCGGGACTCTGACCAACAACGGTACGACGAACCTCCAATCGGCGGGCAACTTCACCGACCTGGTGGTCAACGGAGCGCAGAGCATACTGGGCAACGGATCGATCAACCTTTCCAACAATGGCAACAACCGAATAAGGTTTGCCTCGGCATCCGATACGCTGACCATCGGCGGGTTGCAGACCTTGCGCGGCTCGGGACAAATCGGGACTGGCGCGGGATCGATCGCGAATGCTGGCATCATGATCGCCGATCAATCCACCCCGCTGCTCATCAACCCGACCAACGTCACCAATACTGGAATACTCCGTGCCGACGGCGGCACCCTGCAACTCCAGACCAACGTCAACAGCGGCGGTGGCTGGATCCAGGCGCTCAACGGTTCGCAGGTGCAGCTGCTTAATGGCACCACCGTCAATAACGCGAACTTCACCACGAGTGGCGGCGGGCTGGTCACCACGGTCAGTGGCGCAACCGTTGGTCTGGGAGGCGGAACAGTCAACGGTTCGTTGAATGTGGTCAACAACTCCTTCCTGCATGTCACCAATGACGTCACCTACAACGGCACGCTCACGGTATCCTCGGCCGGCAACTACACCGATCTATCCTTTTCCGGCGCGCGCAACCTGACCGGTACCGCAACCGTACAGCTGTCCAACAATGCCAACAACCGGATCAACAGCGTCAATGGCAGTGGCGATTCACTGACCACCGGTGCCAACGTGACGATCCAGGGCAGCGGAGTGATCGGCGGCAGCAATCTTGCCTTCACCAACGGCGGCACGGTGATCGCGAGCCAATCGAGCCCGCTGTTGATCCAAAGCACGATGCCGGTCACCAACAACGGTGTCATGCGCGCCGACGGAGGAACGTTGCAAATCCAATCGACCATCAACAGCGCCGGTGGCTCGATCGAGGCAATAAACGGATCCCAGGTCCAGCTTCTGAACGGTACCGTGATCAGCAACGCCAACCTCTCGGCGGTCGGTGCGGGGAGTCTGATCACGACGGTGAGCGGCGCCACCGTCGCGCTCGCCGGCGGCGCGGTGAATGGGCCGCTCAATGTGACGAACAACTCATTCTTGCGCCTGGATGGCAACCTCGGATCGAGCGGCGGCACGATCACCCTCGACTCGGCGGGCAACTACACGGATATTCAGGTCAACGGCAATCGCACGTTGAATGGTCCGCTCACCGTCGATATGTCCAACAACGGCAACAACCGTATCCTTGCCCTGAATGGCGGCGACACGCTAACCATCGCCAGCAACGTCACCATCCAGGGTGCCGGGCAGATCGGCGCCGGAGGCGTGCTGAACGTGGTCAACAACGGCACCATCATCGGCAACCAGACCGCCGACATCGCCATCAACACCAGTGGCACCTTCACCAACAACAATACCATCCGTGGCGACGGCCTCAACACCGCGGTCGTGATCGGCGGCACCACCATCAACCAGGGAGGGGGTGGCACGCTGAATGCCATCAACAACGGCGCCATTGTGCTGCAGGGAGGTGCTGTCATCAACGGTGGTTCCCTTACCAGCGCCAGCGGTGGCGTCGTCACGACGCAGAGCGGCCAAATGGCCAGCCTGACCGGCGTTGCCAACAACGCCGATGTCAACGTCGTCAACAACAGCTTCCTGCAGCTCTCGGGGGCACTGAGCAACAACGGCGCCATCAATGTCCAGTCGGCCGGCAACTACACCGACCTGCGGGTGACCGGCGGCGCCGTCACGATTGGCGGCACCGGCTCGATCAATTTCTCGAACAATCCCTTCAACCGGTTGATCGGCATCGCCGGGACCGATAGCCTGACGCTCGGCAGCGGCCAGACGCTGCAAGGCAGCGGCCAGATCGGCGCCGGTGGGCAATTCAACTTCACTAACAACAGCACGGTGGTCGCCAATTCTGCCGGAGGCATGACCATCGACAGCTTTGGCACGCTGCTCAACAACCACATTTTCCGCGCCGACGGAGCCAGTCTCGTCATCAACTCGGCAAACACGAATCTCGGCCAGAGCGCCACCGGAGCGATCGAGGCGATCAACGGCGGCACGGTCACCTTGACCGGTAACGCGACGATCACTGGCGGCACGTTGAACACGGCCAGCGGCGGTATCATCCAGACCGGTTCCGGCAACGTGCAAAACATCGTCGGGCTCACCAACAACGGAACTTTCAACGTCGTCAACAACTCCGCGCTCTACCTCAACGGCACGATCACCAACAACGGTGCGCTCAATGTCAATTCCGTTGGTAATTGGACCGATCTGCGCATCAATGGCAACGTCACGCTGGCGGGCACTGGCACGACGACGATATCCAGCGTATCGACGAACCGGATTCTGGCCGCCAATCCGGGCGACACGCTGACGATCGGAGCTGGTCAGACGCTGCGGGGCTCGGGGGCGATCGGCGCATTGGGTGGGCTCAACCTCGTCAACCAGGGCACAATCACGGCGAACCAATCCAACGCGATGATCATCGCCGTGGCGCCGACATCCACCGTGACCAATGCGGTCGGCGGACTGATGCAGTCCAACACCAACGGGACGCTCAATCTGTCGAGTGCGGTACTAAACAGCGGGACCATCGCCGCCCACGGTGGCACGGTCAACGCCACCGCCGGTTTCACCGGCACCGGCACCGTTGCCACCAGCGGCCTGGGCATCGTGACGCTCGGTGCGTCGAGCACGGCCGGCACGATCCTGAACAACGGTTCCAGCGCGACGGCACTGAACCTCGGCACCCACAACATCACCGTGTCGAGCGACTACCAGAACGCCAGTTTCGGCAGCGGCAACAGCTTCAACCGCCGCGCGAACGTCGCTGGCACCGGCCAGATCGTGGCCGGCGGCGATGTCAGCCAGGTCATCACCGGCGCCAACGTCACCAACGGCAACACCGCCAACGCCACGCTGACCATCGGCAACGTGCGCGTCGGCAGCAACACCTTCAACTACCAGATCGGCAATGCGGGCACGACGGGACCGACGCTGCGCGGCGCCCTCCAGACCTCGGTCAACGGCGGCAACATCGACGATGCGCGTCTTTCCGGCACCGGTGTCACGGCGTCGAACTACAACGCCGGCGGCCCCGGCGGCAACAGCGGCAACCTGGCGGTAGTCTTCAACGCCGCCGGCGCCGGCGCGCTGGCACCCTTGTCCGGCCAAGTGCTCAACCTGCGCAGCAACTTCGAGAACATCGCCGACCAGAAGCTCAACATCG
>CAZRRI010000013.1:0-47992 GCA_964602565.1 uncultured Rhodocyclaceae bacterium
GCATGGAGTTCCACGTGTACGAGACGCGCGAGACCATCCGCGCCCGCCACCGGCCGATCGTGTTCATTACCTCGAACAACGAGAAGGAACTGCCCGACGCCTTCCTGCGCCGCTGCTTTTTCCACTACATCCAGTTCCCCGACCGCGAAACGATGGCGCGCATCGTGGATGTGCATTTCCCCGGCCTCAAGAAGGAATTGCTCACGGAGGCGCTGGAAGTGTTCTTCGGCCTGCGCGAGGTGCCGGGACTGAAGAAGAAGCCCTCGACCTCGGAGCTCATCGACTGGTTGAAGCTGCTGCTGGCCGAGGACATTCCGCCCGAGGTGCTGCATTCGAAGGACAAGAAAGTGGTGGTGCCGCCGTTGCACGGCGCCCTGCTCAAGAACGAGCAGGACATCCACCTGTTCGAGCGGCTGGTGTTCATGGCCCAGCGCAACCGCTGAAAGTCAGCCGTGGCGACACGCCGCGCCGGATCATGCTGATCGATTTCTTCCTCCACCTCAAGGCGCGCAAGCTGCCGGTGTCCACGCGCGAATTCCTGATGCTGCTGGAAGCCCTGCGCGAGCGGGTGAGCGGCAATAGCATCGACGACTTTTACTTTCTGTCGCGGGCCTGCCTGGTCAAGGACGAAAGTCACTACGACCGTTACGACCGGGCGTTCGGCGAGTACTTCAAGGGCGTGACCGAAATTCCCGGCCTGGAAAGCGAGCTGCCCGAGGAGTGGTTGCGCGCCATGGCGAAGAAGCTGCTCAGCCCCGAGGAGAAAGCCAAGCTGGAGGCGCTGGGCTGGGACAAGCTGATGGAGGAGCTGAAGAAGCGGCTGGAGGAACAGAAGGGCCGGCACCAGGGCGGCGGCAAGTGGATCGGCACGGGCGGCACCAGCCCCTTCGGCAACAGCGGCTACCATCCGGAAGGCATCCGCATCGGCGGTGAATCCGCGGGCAACCGCACGGCGGTGAAAGTTTGGGCCAAGCGCGAGTTTCGCAACCTCGACGACAACGTCGAACTGGGCACGCGCAACATCAAGGTGGCGCTGCGCCGGCTGCGGCGCTTCGCCCGCGAGGGCGCCGCCGAGGAACTGGATCTCGACGAGACCATCCGCGGCACGGCGCGCAACGCCGGCTGGCTGGACCTCAAGATGCGGCCCGAGCGGCACAACAAGGTCAAGGTGCTGCTGTTCGTCGACATCGGCGGCTCGATGGACGACCACGTGCGCGTCTGCGAGGAAATGTTCTCGGCGGCCAGGAGCGAGTTCAAGCACCTCGAACACTTCTACTTTCACAACTGCGTCTACGATTTCGTCTGGCGCGACAACACGCGCCGGCACGGCGAGCGGCTGCCGCTATGGGATGTCATGCACCGCTACGGCAACGACTACAAGCTGGTGCTGGTCGGCGACGCCACCATGAGCCCCTACGAGATCCTGCATCCGGGCGGCTCGGTCGAATACAACAACGAGGAACCGGGCGCCGTCTGGCTGCGGCGCCTGCTCGACACCTATCCGGCCGCCATCTGGCTCAATCCCGAGCCCGAGGGCTCGTGGAACTACCGGCCGTCGATCGGGATCATCCGCGAGATCATGGAGACGCGCATGTTCCCGCTGACGCTCGACGGCCTGGCGCGGGCGATGCGCGAACTGAACAAGTAGCGCCGCTCAGAGGATCGCCACGCCTTCCTTCTCGCCGCGCTCGTAGACTACGTTGGCGCGGCCGACGATCAGCGAGTCGAGCTGGCCGATGCGCTCGGCGTCCTTCTTGGCGTAAGGCAGGCGATGCAGCACATAGCGCATGGCGTTGAGCCGCGCGCGCTTCTTGCAGTCGGACTTGATGACCGTCCACGGCGCGTCGGCGGTGTCGGTGTAGAAGAACATCGCCTCCTTGGCCTTGGTGTATTCGTCCCACTTGTCGAGCGAGGCCATGTCGATCGGCGACAGCTTCCACTGCTTGAGCGGATGCACGCGCCGTTCCTTGAAGCGGCGGCGCTGCTCCTTCTGGCTCACCGAGAACCAGAACTTGATCAGGTGGATGCCGTTGCGGACCATCATGCGCTCGAATTCCGGCGCCTGGCGCATGAATTCCTGATATTCGAGGTCGCTGCAGAAACCCATGACGCGCTCGACGCCGGCGCGGTTGTACCAGGAGCGGTCGAACATCACGATCTCGCCGGCGGTCGGCAGGTGCTGCGCATAGCGTTGGAAATACCACTGGCCGCGTTCGACCTCGGTGGGTTTTTCCAGGGCGACGACCCGCGCCCCCCGCGGGTTGAGGTGCTCCATGAAGCGCTTGATGGTGCCGCCCTTGCCGGCGGCGTCGCGCCCCTCGAACAGGATCATCACCTTCTGGCCGGTTTCCTTGACCCAGGCTTGCAGCTTGAGCAGTTCGACCTGCAGGCGATATTTCTCCCGCTCGTAGCTCTTGCGCGACATCAGGTTCTTGTAGGGATAGCCGCCTTCGCGCCAGCCCGGGGCGAGTTCCTCGTCGGGGTGGACGCTCGTTTCCTCGACGACCATGCGCTGCTGACGCAGTATCGACTTGAGGATGGACAGCGATTCCTCGGCCGGCGCACCGGACAGGATGTCGCGCACCGCCGTCAAGCGCGCCTGCTGGGCGGCATCGGCCGCCTGCTCGACGGCGAAGGCTTCGATCCGCTCGGGCGTGGTGGTCGGGCCGGTGTCGCCGGCGGCGGCGGGACGCGGCTTGGCCGCGCGCGCGGTGGTGGCCGGGCGTGTCTTGGTCCTGCCGGTTTGCACAGGGGGCGCGGGCCGGACGGTGGCCGGCTTGCGAATGGTGGTTTCTCTGGCTGCCATGGTGTTATTCCAATAGATCGTCGAGTGGATTCTTGCCCGGCCCGGCCGGCGCGGCGCCCGCTTCCCGCGCATGCTTCTCGCGCAGGCGGGTGTTCTTCTCCTCGCTGGCGAAGACATAGCGGCCGGCCAGCACGCAACCCTTCATGCCGGGATCGCAGGGCAGGTTGTTCACCTTCGTGCAGGTGTCATTGACTTCGTGGGGGCAACCCCAGCCGCCGGCCATGGTGTCGTCCGCGCTCCGCTGGCGCATGATGATGGAGGAACCATGAATTGTTGCCCGACTTCGCCTGGTAGTAAAGTCGACGCGTGTTCGCCAGCCATCTCGACCGTGTCGCCACTCGCATGCTGTATGCATGGATCCGGCCGCGCGTGTTCCCCGAGCATCCTGGTGAATTGGGCCTCGATCCGGCCAGGCCGGTCTGGTACGTTCTCGAACTGCCGCGCCGTTCCAATCTCCTGGTGCTGCGCGAGGAGGCGCGCCGTGCCGGCCTGCCGGCCGGCGCGGGCCATTTCTTTCTCAAGCGGACCACGGCGCTGACGGAGCCGGCGCGTCACCGCCATCGCCATCCGGCCATGCTGGAACATATCGCGCGTGCCTCGGTCGGGCCCGCCGGCCATGACGTGCAACTGGTGCCGGTGACCATCCTGTGGGGGCGCGCGCCGCGCAGCCAGCAGTCGCTGCTCAAGGCGCTGTTCTCGGAAACCTGGGGACCGACCGGCCATTTCCGGCAGCTGATGGCCATCCTCGTCCATGGCCGCGACGTCGTCGTCCGCTTCGCCCGGCCCATCGCGACGCGGCAGTTGCTGGGCGACGAAACCGACCCGGCGCGGGCCGCGCGCAAACTGGCGCGCGTGGTGCGCGCCCATTTCCGGCGGCAGCGCGAACTGGCCATCGGCCCCGACCTGTCGCACCAGAACACCCAGGTCGAGCGCCTGCTGTCGGCGCCGACCGTGCGGCGGGCCATCGCCGACGAAGCTGCGACCCAGGGCATCACGCATGCCGAGGCCCATCGGCGGGCGTGGCGCTGCGCCGTCGAGATACCTTCCGATTACTCCTACGGCGTCGCCCGCGCTTTCGAGCTGTTTCTCGAATGGCTCTGGAACAGGCTCTACGACGGCATCGAGGTGCGCGGCATCGAGGCGCTCGACGGCATCGCCCCGGGCAGCGGCATCATCTATCTGCCCTGCCATCGCAGCCACATCGACTACCTGCTGCTTTCGTTCATCATCTATCGCCACGGCCTGACGCCGCCGCACGTCGCCGCCGGCATCAACCTCAACCTGCCGCTGGTCGGGCCGCTGCTGCGCCGCGGCGGCGCCTTCTTCATCCGGCGCAGCTTCAAGGGCGAACCGCTCTACGCCGCCGTCTTCCATGAATACCTGCACCTGATGATCTCGCGCGGCTTTCCGCTGGAGTATTTCATCGAGGGCACGCGGTCGCGCTCGGGCCGCATGCTGCCGCCGCGTACCGGCATCCTGGCCATGACCCTGGGCAGCTACCTGCGCGACCACGGCCGGCCGCTGGTGCTGGTGCCGGTCCATATCGGCTACGAGAAGCTGCTCGAAGGCCGCAGCTTCGTCGAGGAGTTGTCGGGACAGCCCAAGCGCAAGGAGTCCCTGCGCGGACTGCTGACTATGGTGCGCAGCTTGCGCCGCGAGTTCGGCAAGGTGCATGTCGGTTTCGGCCGTCCGCTCTCGCTGGCCGAACATCTCGACCGCGCGCATCCCGGCTGGCGCGACGAACCGGCCGAGGCGGCCGGTCCGTGGCTGCGCGCGGCCACTGCCGGCGTGGCCCGGGAACTGGCGCGGCGCATCAATGAAGCGGCGGTGATCAATCCGGTCAACCTGATCGCGCTGATCATGCTCGCGGCGCCGGATGGCGCGGCCGACACGACGACCGTCCAGCGCATGATCGAGCATTACCGCGCCCTGCTGCGCGCGGCGCCCTACTCATCGCTGACGGCGTTTTGCGACGTGGCCGCCGACGAGATCATCGGCCATGCCATCCGCCTGGGTGCGATCGAGCGCGCCGGGGGCGGCGAACGCCTGTGCGTGCCGGCCGGCGACGAGCCCTTGCTGGCCTATTTCCGCAACAACGTGCTGCATCTGGTGGCGCTGCCGTCGCTGCTGGCCTGTCTGCTGGTGGCGGAGCCGCACCTGCCCCTGGAACGCGCCATCGCCGCCATCCGCCGCCTGCTGGTGCTGGCGCGCGACGAGCTGTTCATGGACTGCACGCCCGAGGAGATTCCCGGCGGCGTCGACACGGTGCTGAACATCCTGGTGGGCCGCAGCCTGGTTCTTCGGCGGGAGGGCGACCTGCTGGCGCCGTCGCCGGAGAGCCGCGAGCAGACCGAACTGTCGATGCTGGCCGAAACCATGCGCGTGGCGCTGGGGCCGGCCCTGCTCAAGGTGGCGCTGGCGCCGGACGCCGGCGCCACAGTCGCATGATGGAGAACAGGCTCTAGCGTTCCTTTGCCCAGGAATCCTTCAGCGTCACCGCCCGGTTGAACACCGGCGCGCCGGGCCGGGAGTCGACACGGTCGGCGACGAAGTAGCCATGGCGCTCGAACTGGAAGCGCTCTTCCGGAATCGCTTCCTTCAGCGCCGGCTCCAGTTGCGCCGCGATCACGCGCTTTGATTCCGGATTCAGGTCGGCGATGAAATCACGGCCGCCCGCGCCGGGAGCCTCGGCGCTGAACAGCCGGTCGTAGAGCCGCACTTCGGCCCGGCAGGCATGCCGTGCCGACACCCAGTGGATGTTGCCCTTGACCTTGACGCTGTCGGCGCCCGGCGTGCCGGACTTGGTCTCGGGCAGGTAGATGCAATGCACGGACTTGATGTTGCCGGCCTCGTCCTTGACGCAGCCGGTGCATTTGATGACATAGCCGTAGCGCAGGCGCACCGTGTGGCCGGGGTAGAGACGGAAATAGCCTTTCGGCGGATTCTCGGTGAAGTCCTCGCGCTCGATCCACAGTTCCTTCGAGAACGGAATCTCGCGCTTGCCCCATTCCGGCTTCTGTGGATGGTTGGGCGCCTCGCAGACCTCTTCCTGCTCCTCGGGATAGTTGTCGATGATGAGCTTGACCGGGTCGAGCACGGCGATGCGGCGCAGCGCCATCTCGTTCAAGTGGTCGCGCATGCAGCCTTCGAGCACGCTCATGTCGATCCAGGAATCCGACTTGGCGACGCCGATCATGTCGGCGAAACGGCGGAAGCCCTCGGGCGTGAAGCCGCGCCGGCGGGCACCGGCCAGCGTCGGCAGGCGCGGGTCGTCCCAGCCGTCGACATGCTTCTCCTCGACCAGCTGGATGAGTTTTCTTTTGCTCAGCACGACGCAGGAAAGATTGAGCCGCGCGAACTCGATCTGCTGCGGCAGCGGCCGCTGCAAGAGGCCGCCCTCGGCGAGCTTCTCCAGCACCCAGTCGTAGAAGGGCCGCTGGTCCTCGAATTCGAGCGTGCAGATCGAGTGGGTGATGTTCTCCAGCGCGTCTTCGATCGGGTGCGCGTAGGTGTACATCGGATAGATGCACCACTTGTCGCCAGTGTTGTGGTGGGTGGCGCGCTTGATGCGGTAGATGGCCGGATCGCGCAGGTTGATGTTCGGCGAGGCCATGTCGATCTTCGCGCGCAACACATGCGTGCCGTCGGCGAACGCGCCTGCCTTCATTTGCCGGAACAGGTCGAGGTTCTCGGCCGGCGTGCGGTTGCGGAACGGGCTGTCGGTGCCCGGCTCGGTCAGCGTGCCGCGGGTCGCGCGCATTTCCTCGGCCGACTGCGAATCGATATAGGCGTTGCCCGATTCGATCAGGTACTCGGCGAACTCGTACATCCAGTCGAAGTAGTCCGAGGCGAAGTAGAGGTTGAATCCCCAGTCGAACCCGAGCCACTTCACCGCGTCGACGATGGCATCGACGTACTCCTGCTCTTCCTTCTCCGGATTGGTGTCGTCGAAGCGCAGGTGACAGACGCCGCCATAGTCACGCGCCAGGCCGAAGTTCAGGCAGATCGACTTGGCGTGGCCGAAATGCAGGTAGCCGTTCGGTTCGGGCGGGAAGCGGGTGCGTATCTTCGCAACGTCCGGCGTGCCACCATGGCTGACTTTGTGCTGTTCGGCCGGCCCGGGCTGGCCGGACCAGCGTCGGCCGGCGAACTTGCCGGCGGCGAGATCGGCGTCGATGATGTTGCGGATGAAGTTGGAGCCGGAGGCCTTGACGGAACTGGGATCGGTGGGCGACATGACGGTCGGAATCGGCGGGCGAGTCGTGAAGCCCTCATTCTAGCGGGCCGGGTCCTTGAGCGCGTCACGGTTCAACGTCCGATCGAAGGTGGTCTGACTTACAATCGCAACGTGAGCTTCAGCCCGGTTCCGGTCGCGCCGACGGCGTCGTTTCAACACTGATTGGAGGTTCAGGATGCCCACGATTTTGCAAATCGATTTCCCCAGCGAAGGCCCTTTCGGAGAACAGTTGCTTGCCGCCGTTGGCGATCTGGCGCGGTCGATCGCCAACGAGCCTGGCTTGCGCTGGAAGATATGGACCGAGAATGCCGCCGAAAAGACGACGGGCGGTATCTATCTGTTCGACACCGAGGCAACGGCGCGGGCCTATCTGGAGATGCACCTGGCGCGATTGCCGTCCTTCGGGATCGCCAATGCCCGCGCCCGCGTATTCAATGTCAATGAGCCGCTGTCGCGCATGACTCATGCGCCCGGCATCTGATGCCACTTCAAGGAGATTTGCCGATGACTAAGCGATTTTGGTTCGGCGCCCGGCGGGTGCTCACCGCCGGCCTGTTTCTGTTGGCCACCGGTTTGGCCTCGGCCGGCGCGCCGGCGCAGAAGACCCAGGTGCCGGGCTACTACCGTCTGCACCTCGGCGGCACCGAGGTGACAGCGCTCTACGACGGCATGATCAAGCTCGACACCAAGCTGCTCAAGAACACCAGCGACAAGGAAGTCGGCAAGTTGCTGGCGCGCATGTTCCTCGAAGGTCCGGCGGTACAGACGGCGGTGAATGGCTATCTGATCAATGCCGGCGGCAAGTTGGTGCTGGTGGATGCCGGCGCCGCCAAGCTGTTCGGGCCGACACTCGGCCACATCGCGGAAAACCTCAAGGCGGCGGGCCATGCGCCGGAACAGGTTGACGCCGTCCTGGTGACCCACTTGCACGGCGACCATGTCAATGGTTTGGTCGATGCGGAAGGCAATGCCGTATTCCCCAATGCCGAGATCTGGTCGGCCAAGGCCGACAACGATTTCTGGCTTAGCGAAGCGATTGCCGCCAAGGCACCCAAGGAGTTCCAGCCCTTCTTCAAGATGGCGCGCGATGCCGCCGCGCCTTACGTGCGGTCCGGACGCTGGAAGACGTTCGCCGACGACCGGGAAATCCTGCCGGGTATTTCCAGCGTTGCGGCGCGCGGCCATACGCCCGGCCACAGCGGCTATCTCGTCGGCGGCGGTGCGCAGCGGCTGCTGATCTGGGGCGATATCGTGCATAACCATGCCGTACAGTTCGCCAGGCCAGGCGTGGCCATCGAGTACGACAACGATCCCAAGGCGGCCGTCGCCACGCGCAAGGTAATTTTCGCCAGGGCCGCCAAGGAGAAGCTGTTGGTTGCGGGCATGCACCTGCCCTTCCCCGGCATCGGCCACGTGCGCAAGGAAGCCAGCGGCTACAGCTGGGTGCCCATCGAGTTCGCGCCGCTGCCGGATTAGGCCGGCACTGGCGGGCATGAATCCGTCGGCCCTGCTCGCCATCGGCATCGGCGCCATGCTCGGCGCCTGGCTGCGTTGGGGGCTCGGGCTGTGGTTGAACCACGTACTGCCGACCTTGCCGCTGGGCACGCTGGCGGCCAACCTGCTCGGCGGCTATCTGGTCGGCGCGGCGGTGGCGTTGTTCCACATCAACGTCGATCTGCCGCCGGAGCTGCGCCTGTTCTTCGTCACCGGCTTCCTGGGCGCCCTGACCACATTCTCGACCTTCTCGGCGGAAGTGGTGACGCTGATCCGCACCGCGCAATACGGCTGGGCTTTCGCCGCCGCTTCCGTGCATCTGTTCGGCTCGCTGCTGATGACCGGGCTGGGTATCTGGACCATCGGCCGGCTGGCACAATGACCCAGCGTGCCGCCACGGCTGATTTTCACCGCCGCCCGAGCGACAACTCTAGGATAAGGTGATGTTGCCGCAAGATTTCGAGGGCTGGTGGACTGTATCGGGGGAGTGGGTGGAAGAACCCAACCGACGCCGCAGCGGCTGGAGCGGCATGATGCGTTGCCCGGTCGATGGCCGTGTTTACTACGTCAAGCGCCAGTGCAACCATCTCTATCGCTCGCCACGCCATCCGGTCGGCCAGCCGACCGCTTATCGTGAATATCTGAATCTGCTGCGGCTGAAGCAACTCGGGCTCGTCGTTCCCACGCCGGTTTTTTTCGGCAAGCGGCATGCCGGGGAGGGCTTCGAGGCGGTATTGGCAACCGAAGAGCTATCTGGCTATGCCCCGCTCGATACCCAGACCGGTTTGTCCGCCGCCGAGCGAACCGCGCTGGCCGCGCAGGTCGGTGAAACGCTGCGCGTCCTGCATGGCGCCAATCTCCAGCACAGCTGCTTGTATGACAAGCACATCTTCGTCCGCTGGCGGGAGGGCCAGCCGACAATTGCGCTGATCGATCTCGAAAAGCTGCGCCGCCGCCTGCTGCCCGGCAAGGCAGGGCGGCATGATCTGGACCAGCTGCGGCGCCATCAAGAGATTTGGGACGATAACGACTGGCGCATACTTGAACAGCGGCACGGCGGTGCGGTCGCGCGATAATGACGTCTTTCGCCCGCGTACTTCCACGATCCAATTCGACACCATGACCGACGACCGCCAAGAGAAGATTCATCTGCCTTTTTCGGACAAGTACGACCGCGCCCACTCCGAGCAGTATTTCCAGAAGCATCAGGATGGCCTGGCCCGCCGGCTGTCGCATTGGCGTGACGTCCAACTGGCGCGCAAGGCGCTTCGCCTTGCCGGGGAACCCTTGAAGGTGCTCGACCTGCCGTGCGGCGCCGGTCGCTTCTGGCCGATGCTGCTCGAACATCCGGAGCGCCGGATCATCGGTGCCGACAATTCGGCGGACATGGTGGCGGTGGCCCGTGCTGCCGCGCCGGCCGGCTTGCTCGGCCGTGTCGAAACCATGCAGACGTCAGCCTTCGCCATCGACCTGCCCGATCTCGCCGTCGATTCGGTCTTCTGCATGCGTTTGCTGCATCACATCGGGAAGCCCGAGCATCGCTTGGCGATGCTGCGCGAGTTCCGGCGGGTGACGCGCGACACGGCGATCGTCTCGCTCTGGGTGGATGGCAACTACAAGGCCTGGAAGCGCGCGCGTCTGGAGCAGCGGCGACGCAGGAAGAGCGTGGCCAACCGCTTCGTGGTTCCGGCGGCGGCGGCGGAAAGCGAATTCCGCGAAGCGGGCTATCGCATTCTCGGTTATTACGACTTCCTGCCGCGTTACGCGATGTGGCGGGTGTATGTGCTCCGGCGCACCTGAGCGCGCCGGACAAGTCGATCGCCGGGTGGTCAGCCCGTCGCGCGCTTGGCCGCCGCGCCACCCGCCGCCCGGCGGACGATTTCCTCGAAATTGTCGGCCAGGGTCGCCCGCTCGGTCTTGTAATAGACGCCCAGCGCGGGGTGGGCGGTATCCATTGCCAGGGCCATGGCGGCCGACAGGTTGCCGGTGTCATGGCCCGGGGGCATGTCGCACACCAGTTCTCCCAGGTTGACGTAGGTACGGTCGGTCTTGTCGAAGGTGACGCACGGCGACAGGATATGAAGATAGGAAAACCCGCGGTGGGCGATCGCCTCCTTCATTAGTTCCTCGAGCTGCTGGGGCTGGCCGGCGTAGGCCTGCCCCACCCAGGTGGCGCCGTAGGTCAGCACCATCAACAGCGGATTGAGCGGCTGGTCGAGGTTGTCGTACGGGCTGGTCGTCGTGTGGAAATTGATGGCCGACGTCGGTGAGGTCTGGCCCTTGGTCAGACCGTAGATACCGTTGTCGAACAGCAGGTAGGTGATGTCGATATTGCGGCGCGCCGCGTGCGGCACATGGCCGCCGCCGATGGCGAAGCCGTCGCCATCGCCGCCGACCACGATCACCGTCAGCGCGTCGTTGGCGGTCTTGATGCCGGTGGCGACCGGCAGGGCGCGGCCATGCAGGGAATGGAAGCCGTAGGTGTTGACGAAGAACGGGAATCGCGACGAGCAGCCGATGCCGGAAACCACCACCGTGTCCTTGGGTGCGATGCCGAGATCGTTGAGCGCGCCCGGCAGGCCGTCCACCATGCTGAAGTAGCCACAGCCAGGGCACCAGGTCGGCATGGCCTTGGAACGATAGACCAGTCGTCCGGATTCCTGGATTTCCTTGAGTTTTTCCTCGAGATAGATGGGCTGGGGTGCCATGGCGGGTCTCCTCAGGCGGCCTTGCGTGTCGCCGCCAGGGCTAGGCGGCGCACTTCGGCATGGATGTCTTCGACACGCAGCGGCGTGCCGGTGACACGGTTGTAACGATGTACCGGCCGGCAGGTTTCCGCCTGGACCAGTTGGGCGAACTGTCCCTGGTAATTGAGTTCCGGCACCAGCACGGCGCCGCAATCGTCGAGGAAGGCCGTGACGGCGTCGACCGGGAACGGCGACAGCATGACCACCTTCAGGGCCGCGCAGCGGATGCCCTCGCGGCGGGCCAGGAACATGGCTTCCAGACACTCGCCGAAGCTCGAACCCCAGCCGAGGATACCGACATCGACCGGCCCCTCGTCGCCGAAGCGCTTGTACACGGTGAAGTCGGGATGATCGAGCGCGGCCCTGAGTTTTTCGTGGCGCTTGCGGCTCATCGCCTCATGGACATCGGGCTGCTCGTTCACGCGGCCAAGCTCGTTGTGTTCGAGGCCGGTGACGACGTGCATGCCACCGGCCATGCCGGGCAGCGCGCGCGGGCTGACGTGATCGTCGGTGTAGGCGAAGCGCTTGTAGCCGGCGCCGAGGTCCTGCTTGGCCAGCGGCTTGTCGCTGTCCGCCTCGAACGGCGACTTGCCGGGCAGCGCGACGGTCTCGTAGCGGTTCGACAGGTACAGATCGAGCAGGACGATGACCGGTGTCTGGTAGCGCTCGGCCATTTCGAAGGCCTTGCCGGCGCAGCGATAGCAGCCATCGACATTGGTCGGGGCGATGACGATGCGCGGCGCGTCGCCATGGCCGCCATGCAGGGCGATGTTGAGGTCCGCCTGCTCGGTCTTGGTCGGTATGCCCGTGGCCGGGCCGCCGCGCTGCGAGACGAAGACCACGCTCGGCACCTCGGCCATGACGCCAAGGCCGAGCATTTCCGACATCAGCGCAAGGCCGGGGCCGGACGTCGCCGTCGCCGCGCGCGCGCCCGTGTAGCCGGCGCCGATGGTGGTGGCGATGGCGGCGATTTCGTCCTCGGTCTGCAACAGCCGCTTGCCGCGCTTGGGCATCTCGCTGGCCAGCTTTTCCATGATGGTGGTGGCCGGCGTGATCGGATAGCCGAAGAAGGTGTCGATGCCGGCATCGAGGCAGCCCCGGGCGACGGCGGCGTTGCCGTTGAGCATGGTGGCCTGGAACATCTCGCCGGGCGCGCCGAATTCGACGTCATCGAGCTTGAAGGTGTCGGCGCCCAGGTCGTAGCCGGCGTCGAAGGCCTTGCGGTTCTGCGCGGCGACGCTGCCCTTGTTCTTGAACTTGAGGTCCACGATCTTGTAGAAGGGCTCGCGCGACAGGCCGAACAGGCCGGCGATATAGCCGACCACCACCATGTTGCGCGAACGCACCGCGCCGGTGGCGCGCTCCGACAGTTCGCGGATCGGCACCGGATAGGGCACCTGGCCCGGCAGGATATGGGCGCTGACATGGGCGCCCTCGGCCAGCGGCACGATCGATTTTTCCTCGTAGATGACGGCGCCGTAGTCGCGCACCTCGCCGATGTGCGGGATGCCGTGCTCATCGTTCAGGCAGACCAGCACGTCGGACTTTTCCTTCAGTGAGTATGCCTGCTCCGTGGTGACGCGCAGTCGCGCCACGCACTTGCCGAAGCCGCGAATCTCGGCCGGATAGGCGTCGAAGGCGATGATGCGATAACCGGCGCCGGCCAGCGCGCTTCTCAGGATGTCGCCGGCGGCGATGGTGCCTTCCCCGGCCGAGCCGCAGATGGCGATCTGAATGTCGGTCTTGTTCATGCGTACTCCCAGAAGGGCGAGTGGATGCGGCCGTCGCTGCCGAGTTGCAGGCTTTCGTCCTGGATCGGCGTCCATGGCTCGTTGGCGCCGGTGATGTTGCGCGCCGCCAGTTCGCCCATGGCGCGCACGTTCTTCCAGCCATGGTAGAAGTGATAGCGCTTGTCGGTGTCGGACCAGATCTGGCAGACATCGCCGGCGGCGTAGATCGCCTCGTTGGTGGTGCGCAGGTTCGGCTGCACCAGCAGGCCGCGCTCGATATCGACGCCGGAACCGAGCATGAAGTCGAGTGCCGGGGCGACGCCGAAGAAGGGCATGGCGATGTCGCCGTGAATCTCGGAGCCGTCGTGGAACACCACGCGGCGCGGCGACAGGCCCGGCGCGCCGGCGCGCACGGCGGCGATTTCGCCGCGGGCGTGGCCATCCACCACCTCGAAGCCCATCCTGGCGAGCGCCTCGATGTAACGGGGCCTGTCCTCGGCCTTCACTTCGTGGGGCCAGAAGGTGTGTTTCTCGGCGATCACGGTGACCCGGTAACCGATGTCGAGCAGCGTGCGGCCCAGGTCCAGGCCGATGGTGTCGCCACCCATGAGGATGACGTGACCGTCCTTGGGCAGCGCGTCGGCGGCCGTGATGGCGTCCCGGAAGGCGCCGAAGCCGTGCATCAGCGGCTGATACTCGGCCAGCTCGGCCGGCATGTAGGCGCTGGCGCCGGAAGCCACCAGCAGTGTGTCGAAGCGGATGGTTTCATTGTGATCGAGCGTCAGCGTCCGCCGCTCGCCATCGACGCCGACCACCTTGGTGGCCCGGCGCAGGGAGATCCGGTTGTCGCGATAGTACTCGGCCGGATAGATGACGAACTTGCGCCAGTCGCGCTCGCCGCGAAAGACGCGCGGCAGGTCGTAGCGGTTGAAGAACGGCAGCTTGGAGACGGTGATCATGGTCACGCGGCTCTCGGGGTCGCGGGCTCGCAGCGTCTCGGCCGCCTGATTGCCGGCCACGCCGCTGCCGATGACCACATGGTGACGCGGTGTGCTCATGGCTGGTCCACCTCGACGAACTCGTTGCGGGTGATGGAGATGCATTTCACCGGGCAGACCTTGAAGCAGGCGCCGCAGCGGATGCACTCGTTGTTGTCGATCCAGATGGCGCCGACGCGGTTCCATTCCTTGGCCTCGCGCAGCTTGCCGTAGCTGCCATCGGTTTCCATATCCACGCCTTCGACCAGCTTGATGCAGGCGCGCGGCGCCACCTCGATGCAGGCGCGGCAATAGATGCAGCGGTCCACGTCGATCTGGTAATTGAGGTTGCACAGATAGCAGCGCTTGGCTTCTTCCTGGCTGGTCTCGGTGGACAAGCCGGTTTCGACTTCCAGCGTCCGCGAGCGTATCCGCTCGTTGGGCGGCTCCGTCGGCATTTCCTGGCGGCCGATGAAGTCGAAGGCGCGCTCGCGCAACGGGCCGGCGACCGGCATGATGCGCACCACCTTGCGCCGGCGCGGATGTCCCATCAGCCAGGTATCGACACGCGCCGCGCCCTGGCGGCCGCGGCCGATCGCCTCGATCACGGTGGTGGGACCGGTGACGTAGTCGCCGGCCGCGAACAGGCCCTTGACCGAAGTCATGCCGTTCTCGCCGATGCGGACGTTCTGCCAGCGGTCCAGTTCGACCGGAATGTCGAGGAAGTCGTTCACCGTCTTCTGACCGATGGCGATCAGCAGCGTGTCGCAGGGTTCGACGAAGTCCGAGCCGGGAATCGGTATCGCCTGGCGCCGGCCGCCTTCGCGCCAGCCGCCGAGGCGGTTCTGCACGAAGCGCACGCCGGTCAGCCGGCCGTCGGCGTCGAGCTCGATGCCGACCGGCGTCCGCAGACCGCGGATGCGGATGCCTTCGCGCTTGGCCTCGAAAATTTCCTCTTTGGTGACCGGGATGTATTCCTCGGCGGTGCGGATGTGGATGATGACTTCCTGGGCGCCCAGCCGCGAGGCCACCCGCGCGCAGTCCAGCGCCGTGAACCCGGCGCCGACCACGGCGACGCGCTTGCGCACGGTTTTCTTCTCGTCGCGGTGCAGGGCCATCAGGAAAGGCAGGCCGTGCTCCACGTCCGGACAGGTGTCGGCGGGATCGCGTTCCTTCCAGTCGCCTTCCAGCGGCAGCGGCAACGGCGCCATGCAGCCCGCCGTCAGCAGCACGGCGTCGTAGTCGTGCAACAGCCGGGCGACCGGTGTCGTGGTGCCCTTGCCGACCCCTTCGCCCAGCCGCAACTCGACGCCGAGGCGCAGGGCGTTGTGCAGTTCGACTTCGAGAATGTCGCGCGGCAGCCTGAACGCCGGGATGCCGTAACGCAGCATGCCGCCGGGATGGCTTTCGCGCTCGAACAGCGTCACGTCGTGGCCGAGCACCGACAGGTCATGTGCCGCCGCCACGCCGGCCGGGCCGGCGCCGACGATGGCGACGCGCTTGCCGGTCGGCGCGTAGAGCTTCTCGGTGATGCGGTGGCCGGCGTGCTTCATGTCGGCCGCCGAACGCTTCAGGTTGCAGATGCTCACCGGCTCGCCGTTGCCCGGCCAGCCGTGACGGCAGGCCGACTCGCAGGGCCGGGAGCAGATGCGGCCGAGCACGCCCGGCAGCACGTTCGCCTTGCGGTTGATCTCGTAGGCGTCGCCGTGGCGGCCCTCGGCGATCGCCCGGATGTAGGCGGGAATATTCGTGCCCGCCGGACAGGCGTGCTGGCAAGGGATGTTCTTGGCGACCCAACCGGTATCGCGCGGATCATCCGAATAAGCGACCACCTCGGCTCCCGTGACGGAACCCGGGGTCGCATCCTTGAGATTGACAACGACCGACATGTGCCACTCCTATCCTGCGCCGCCTCGATGGGGCGGAGCTTGGTAATTTTTATCGCAGTATAACGAGAGTCTAATTGCTTCGCTTGCGCGGGCGGGAAGTGCGGACGCGAAAATCCTGTATTCCAGCGCAATGGCATGGTTAGGGTCTGTTTGTTAACAATCATCCGGCCGGCCGTTGTCGAACGCGGTTGAACGATGATGTTCAAGACCTTATAGTGCACGCGTCGTTAGAAAGGGGGAGTCACGGTGGATCGTGCCGCTGCCGTCGCCCGGGCCATCGAGGGCTACCGGCGCGGCCTCGACTTTTCCGATGCGCTTCATCTCGCCTTGTCGGCCGTGTGCGAGGATCTCGCCACCATCGATGCCGATCCCGTCAAGAAACCGCGCCGGCTCGGACTCGCTTGAAGTTTGATCCCGAAGCCCGCCTGGCCGCGCGGCCGGCCATCGCCTATGACGAGGCGCTGCCCGTCAATGCCCGGCGGGCGGAGATCGCCGAGGCGATAACCCGGCATCAGGTCGTGGTGATCTGCGGCGAGACCGGCTCGGGCAAGACCACGCAACTGCCGAAAATCTGCCTGGAACTGGGCCGGGGTTGCGCCGGCCTGATCGGCCATACCCAGCCGCGCCGCATCGCCGCCCGGGCAACGGCGACGCGCATCGCGCAGGAACTGAAGTCGGAACTCGGCCGCCATGTCGGCTACAAGATCCGTTTCACCGACCGCGCCTCGCCCGACAGTTACATCAAGCTGATGACCGACGGCATCCTGCTTGCCGAAACGCAGGGCGACCCGCTGCTGCGCCAGTACGACACGCTGATCATCGACGAGGCCCATGAACGCAGCCTGAACATCGATTTCCTGCTCGGCTACCTAAAGTCAGTCGTGGCGGCACGCCAGGATCTGAAGGTGATCATCACGTCCGCGACGCTGGATGCGGAACGATTCTCGAAGCACTTCGACGGCGCGCCGGTGATCGAGGTGTCGGGACGCCTGTTCCCGATCGAAACGCGCTACCGGCCGTTCGGCGAGGATGATGATCGCGACGTCAATGAGGCCATCGTCGACGCGGTCGGCGAGGCGCATTGCCAAGGCCCGGGCGACGTGCTGGTGTTCCTGCCCGGCGAACGGGAAATCCGCGAAGCCGCCGAATCCCTGCGGAAGCACCATCCGCCCGGACTGGAAATCCTGCCGCTGTTCGCGCGCCAGTCGGCGCAGGAGCAGGCGCGCGTATTCGCGCCGCATCAGGGCCGCCGCGTCATCCTGGCCACCAACGTCGCCGAGACCTCGCTGACCGTGCCCGGCATCCGCTATGTGATCGACACCGGCCTGGCGCGCGTGAAACGCTACAGCCACCGCAACAAGGTCGAGCAGTTGCAGGTCGAGGCCATCGCGCAGGCGGCGGCCAGACAGCGCGCCGGCCGCTGCGGCCGGGTGGCGGCGGGCGTCTGCTTCCGGCTCTATTCGGAGGAGGACTTCGCCAAACGCGCGCCCTATACCGATCCGGAAATCCTGCGCTCCTCGCTGGCCGGCGTGATCCTGCGCATGAAGTCGCTGAAAGAAACAAGCAGGGCCGCCCCAAATGTTTCTTTGCCCCCTGGGGGGAGATCGTCGCGTCGCGACGATTTCGGGGGGGGCTTATGGGGCGACGTCGAGGACTTCCCCTTCCTCGAACGCCCCGCGCCAAGGATGATCGCCGACGGCTACACGCTGCTTGCCGAACTGGGCGCCATCGACGAAACCACGAAGGAATTGACCGCTGTCGGCCGCGAACTGGCGAAGCTGCCCCTCGATCCCAAGATCGGCCGCATGATCCTCGCCGCGCGGCAATACGGCTGCCTCGGGGAGATGCTGGTCATCGCCTCCGCGCTGTCGGTGCAGGACCCGCGCGAGCGGCCGCAGGAGCAGGCGGGCAGCGCGGACCAGATGCATGCCAAGTGGAAGAACGAAAAGTCGGAGTTTCAGTCCTATCTCAAGTTGTGGACGGCGGCGGACGAAGTCTGGAAGCACGAATCCACCAACAAGCAGCGTCAATGGTGCCGGCGTGAATTCCTCTCCTGGCTGCGGGTGCGCGAGTGGCGCGACGTCCACGGCCAGCTGCACACGCTCTGTACCGAGCATGGCTGGAAGGAAAATCAGCTCCCGGCCGGTTACGAGGCCATCCACAAGGCGCTGCTGACCGGGCTGCTCGGCCACATCGGCCTCAAGAGCGAGGCGGAACCGCATTACCTCGGCGCGCGCGGCATCAAGTTCTTCATCCATCCGGGCTCATCGCTCGTCAAGAAGGCCGGGCGCTGGATCGTCGCCGCCGAACTCGTCGAGACCTCGCGCCTGTTCGCGCGCTGCATCGCCCAGATTCAGCCGGAATGGCTGGAGGAGGTCGGCGCGCACCTTGTCCGCCGCCATGTGTTCGAGCCGCATTGGGAGAAAGGCCCCGGCCAGGTGGTGGCATGGGAGCGCGTGACGCTGCATGGCCTGCTGCTGCATGCCAAGCGGCGCGTCCACTATGGGCCCATGGACGCGAAGCTCTCGCGCGAGATCCTCATCCGCCACGCGCTGGTGCTGGGCGAGGTGAACGAGGACTGGCTGCGCAAGTGGCAGTTCCTGCGGCACAACCAGAAGCTCATGCGCGAGATCGAGCACCTCGAACACAAGTCGCGCCGCCCCGACGTGCTGGTCGACGAGGAGCTGATCCACGCCTTCTTCGATGCGATCGTGCCGGAAGCCGTCACGACGCTGGCCGCCTTCGACAAATGGCGGCGCGAAGTGGAGGCGAAGGAGCCCAGGCGGCTGTTCCTCGAAAAAGAACAACTGATGCGACACGAGGCGGCGGGCATCACGACCGACGCCTTCCCGTCGAGCCTGGAGTACAAGAGTCAGTCGTGGCGGTACGCCTATAAACACGACCCGGGCGCGGCGGACGACGGCGTCACGCTGTCGCTGCCGCTGGCGGCGCTCAACCGCGTGCCGGAGAGGCGCATCGAATGGCTGGTGCCGGGTCTGCTGAAGGAAAAGGTGGTGGCGTTGCTGAAGACACTGCCGCAGAAATACCGCCACCGCGTTCAGCCCATCGACGCCTTCGCGCAGGACTTTTGCGAAGGCGGACACGATGTCGATGAGCCCCTGGTCAAGGCGCTCACGCGCGCGGTCGAGGAAAAGATCGCCCTCAAGCTGCCGCTGGACGCCTTCCGGCCGGGAGAGCTGCGACCGCATCTGTCGATGAACTTCCGGCTCATCGACGAGCACGGCGCCACGCTGGCGATGTCGCGCAACCTGGCCGAACTGCGCGCCGGCCACGGTGACTTCGCCGAGCCGTCGGAAGAGCAGGTGGCGCAGATCGAGCGCGCCGACCTGCGCGGACGTTTCGCCGCCGCGCTCAAGGAGCAGTTGAAGTTCGTCGACAAGAACCTGCCGCGCGAGCTGGGCATGCAGTTCATGCCGCTGGGTTCCGAGAAAGAACTCAAGGAGCAGATCGTCGCCGCGACGCTTGACCGCGTCTGTCTTTTCGAGCCGCTGCCGGAAAGCGACAAGGAATTCGAAGCGCGAGTGGCGACGGCCAAGGGCAGGGTGGTGCTGGTGGCGCAGGAGATCGCGCGGCTCGCCGGCGCGGTATTGACGGAACACGGCGCGCTGCAGAAGAAGCTGGCCGCCATGCAGAAGGCCTTTCCCCAGGCTTGCGCCGACATTTCGCGGCAGGTGCCGGCGCTGCTGGCGAAGGGTTTCATCGCCGCGACGCCTTACGAGCGCCTCGGGCACTTTCCGCGCTATCTCAAGGCTGCCGGCATGCGGCTCGACAAGGCCCGCAACGACGCGGCGCGCGATGCGCGCCTGATGGCCGATTGGCAACTGCTGGCGCGGCCGTGGGAACGCGAGCGGCAGGCGCTGGCGAAGTCCGGCCAGGCCGATCCGTTCCTGGAAGAATTCCGCTGGCTGCTGGAAGAATTGCGCGTGGCGCTGTTCGCGCAGGAACTGAAGACGCCTTCGCCGGTCTCGGTCAAGAGATTGCAGAAAATGTGGGAGGGTCGGGACCATGCATGAAGTGGCGATGGCGAGTCTGAAGGCGGCGCGGGAATTCAGCCGCGGCGACATCCTGTGGCAGGCGTTGTGGCCGCCGCTGGTGTCGTTGTTCGGCTGGGCCGCGGTGGCCTGGTTTACCTGGATGCCGTCGAGCGGCTGGCTGCTGGCGAACCTGCCGGCCTGGCCATGGCTGGACTGGCTCGGTCCTTATCTCGTCCATGTGGTTCTGGCGTTGTTGTTCGCGCCGCTGATCTACGTGACGACGCTCCTGCTGGTCGTGGCCTTCGCGCTGCCGCGCATGATGGCCATCGTCGCCGCGCGCGACTATCCGGAAGTCAGCCGTCGCGGCACGCCGGCATCGGCCCTCTGGGGCAGCATCGGCAACGCGCTGGCGGCCGGGGCGATCTTCGTTTTCGGCTGGCTGCTCTGCCTGCCGCTGCTGCTGGTGCCGGGCGGCTTGCTGGTGCTGCCGCTCGCGTGGAGCGCATGGCTGAACCAGCGTACCTTCCGTTTCGACGTGCTGGCCGAGCATGCGACGCCGGATGAACGGCGCGCGCTGGTCGCGGGGGAGCGGTCCCGCTTCTGGGGCGCGGGCTTTGTTTCCGCGCTGGCGGTCCACGTGCCCTTGGCGAACATGCTGGCGCCGGCCTTCGCCGCGCTATTGTTCACGCATCTTGGGCTGTCGGCGCTGCGCCGGCTGCGAGCGAAGGAGGGCGTATGGGTGAGGTGAAAGGCTTCGGCGCGCTGATCATCGGCGACGAGATCATCCGCGGCAAGCGGCAGGACAAGCATTTTGCGCGACTGCGCGAGATCCTCGCGGCGCGCGGCCTGCACCTCGACTGGGTGCTCTACCTTGGCGACGACCGGCCGCGCCTGATCGAGGCGCTGAAGCGCTCGCTGGCGGGCGACGACGTGGTGTTCAGCTTCGGCGGCATCGGCGCCACGCCCGACGATCACACCCGGCAAGCGGCCGCGGCGGCGGCCGGCGTCGAACTGCGTTTGCATGCCGAAGCGGAGACGCGGATTCGCGCCCGCCTGGCCGCGATCGATCGCCCGGCGACGCCATCGATGCTGGAAATGGGCGTCTTTCCGGCCGGCAGCCGGATCATTCCCAATCCGGTGAACGACATTCCCGGTTTCTCGCTGGCGGATCATTACTTCGTTCCCGGCTTTCCCGAAATGGCCTGGCCGATGGTCGAATGGGTGCTCGACCAAAACTACGCCGCCCTGTTCCACGCCCATCCGGAAGCGGAAGCCGCGATCCTGGTCTGGAACGGCATCGAGGGGCTGCTGGTCGACCTGATGGAGCGGATCGAACGGGAATTCCCCGGCCTGACCGTCTTCAGCCTGCCCTCGATGGGTTCCGCGACGCGGGGCCGGCACGTCGAATTGGGGGTGCGTGGAACGCCCGAACTCGTGCCGCCGGCGATAAGGGAGATCGAAGCGGAAGTGACGAGACGCGGCCTGGCCTACGACCGGAAGTAGCCCGCCGGGGAAGCGGCGGGCCGAGGAAGGACGTCTTCCTGGAGAGGGCGGGCATCGACACCGGCGCTACGTTCATGTTCGAGGCCGGCTTCGGGGTTTGCCCCAACCGGAGTTCTCCAGGCACTGATACGGGGGATCGAAACCAAAAAAAGCCCCGGCACGCAGTGCCAGGGCTTGAACTCCAGCCTATTGCGGGCTGGGAGGAGGAGACAAACTGGTTAGGCGGCCTTCTTCGCCTTGGGCGCGACGCCGACGGCCTTGACCGTGGCGCTGGTCGCGGCGGCGACATTGGCTTCGGCGATCTCGGCGACCTGCTTGGCGGCCTTGGTCATGCTGTCGTAGGCCGAGTTGGCGGCGGCGATGGCCGACTTGACGGCGGCGACGGCGACATCGGAACCGGCGGGCGCGTTCTTGACAGCCATGTCGAGCGCCGACGTGACACTCTTGTTGATCTCGGCGAACTGGGCTTCGACGATCTTGCCGATTTCTTCCTGCGTCTGCGAGGCGATCTGATAGACGTTGCGGGAATAGGCGATGGCCTTCTCGACGGTCGGCTGGGCCAGCGAAGCCTGCATGCTCACCAGTTCCTGCACGTCCTTGGCGGACAGCAGCGACTTGGCGTTGGCCACGGTTTCTTCCAGCAGGCTGCGGGCGGTGTTCAGGTTTAGCGCGGCAAGGCGCTCGGCGCTGGCGAAGGCGGTATTGGCCATGGTCAGCAGGGTTTCGACGTTGTTCTTGTTCGCGGCGGCGAACTGCTCGGGCGTGGTGTACATCATGTTTCTCCTAATGGGTCGGTATCGGTTCAGGGTTTTAGTCCTGCGCTTTCCAACCTTCCGGAAGCGCCATGTTGCAGTGCATCATGGAACACATTATAGGAATGAAAAAGCGGAAGTCAAGCATTTTTTGCTGCGCCGCAACAGGGTGAGGGTCGTTTTGCTAACTCAATAAAAATCAACTGGTTAGTTGTTTTATCGGCGGCGATGTCGATGGATGGAGCGCAGTGATATTGCGATGCGTCACCGCTGTTTCGGGGTGAGCTTACTGCCCGGCCGGCCTGCCGCCGTCCTTGTTCTTCGGCTGAATCACGGCGTGGACCCGTTCGCTGCCGGAACCCTTGTCCCCGGCGGGCGAACTCGATGCCGCGACGTAGTTTTCGGTCTTGCCGTCGTAGGCGATGTAGCGGCCGCGCACCTCGTCTTGCCCGCTCTTGATGTAGGCGCGATTGAACAACTCGACCTTGTCGGCCCGCCCGTCATATTCGATCCGCTCGGCCTCGCCCTCGATGTATTCGTCCTTGCCTTCGCGCTTCTGGCGGAAGGTCGCCAGCTTGTTGTTCGCCGCGAACGCGGTGCCCTTGTTGAAGCCGTTGGCATCCTGGACGACGATGATCTTCTCCGCGCGAATCATCAGCGTGCCCTGGGTCAGTTGCACGTTGCCCTCCAGCACCTGGGTCTTCTTCGCGTCGTCGATGGTGATGCGATTGGCCTCGAGATTGACCGGCTTGTCGCGGTCGGCGCGTTCGGCGCGGGCGCCCGGGACGGCCAGGCAGAACGTCACGGCGATCAGCGGCAAGCATTTCCAAGCATGGGTTTTCATCACGGATTCCTGTGCAGGGTGGCGGTCGCGGGACCAAGCAGGACGGTCACTTGTGACTTGTTGTCGATGGCGATGCCGCCTTGCCCGACGATCACCGACCGGCCCTGCCGGATGGTGACGGGCGCATCGGTGTGGGCCTTTTCCGCGTCGGCCAGGACATGCAGGCGCGTGGTGGTGGCGATGGTGGCGGGCGCGTCCGGATTCTCGCCGGGGCGGACGATCTCGACATCGCCCTCCAGCAGCACGTGGTCGCCCTGCTTGTCCACCCAGGCGCGCTTGGCCGTGACCGACATCTTGCGGTCTTCCAGATACTTCAGGCGGGGCTCGAAGACGAGCGCGGTGTCGTTGTCGGGATAATGTTCGAGGCGAAGCGCCTTGAGTTCGTGGCGCGGGGCGCCCTTGGCGTCGAAGCCGCGCAATTGCACGCCATCCACCCAGTAGTCGGGATCGTGGCGATCCCTGGCGCGGGGAGCGCTCGTTTCCTCCTGGCTGGCTTCCTCGAGCCAGACGGTCGCGGCGGCCAGCACGGCGAGCACGAGCAAGGGGAAGAGCGCGGCGCCGGAGAATCTCATGGGCGGTAAGGCGCCATGATCGAGTCCCAGCGGCCTTGCGCTTGCAGCAGGAACTCGCAGACCTCGCGGACGGCGCCGGCGCCGGCCGGGGCGCTGGCGACATAGTCGGCCTGCCGGCGGATCAAGGGGTGGCAATCGGGCACGGTGGCGGAGAAGGCGCAGGCCGCCATGACGGCCAGATCGACGACGTCGTCGCCCATGTAGCCGGCCTCGCCGAAGTCCAGTCCCTCGTCGCGCAGCAGCTCGGCCATGGCGGCGCGCTTGTCCTCCACGCCCTGGCGGACCAGCGCGATGCCGAGGTTTTCCATGCGCCGCAGGACGATGGGCGAATCGCGGCCGGTGATGACGGCGAGCTTGACGCCGGATTTCGCCAGCAGCTTGAGGCCCAGGCCGTCGCGGCTGAAGAAGGCCTTCAGCTCGTCGCCGGCCGGACTGAAGTACAGCCGGCCGTCGGTCATGACGCCATCGATGTCGAAGGCCATCAGGCGCACGCGCCGGGCCTTGGCGGCGGGGCCGTTCATACCACCTTGGCCCGGAACAGGTCGTGCATGTTGAGCGCGCCTTGCAGTTCCCCTTGCGCGTCGATCACGAGCAGCTGGTTGATCTTGTGCCGTTCCATCATTTCCACGGCCTCGACCGCCAGGCGGTCGGGGTCGATGGCGCACGGGTTCCGGCTGGCCAGGCCGCCGACCGGCGTGGCCCGCAGGTCGCCCAGCCTTTCCATCGCCCGGCGCAGGTCGCCGTCGGTGAAGATGCCGAGCAATCGCCGCGCATCGTCGAGCACCACGACCATGCCCATGCCGCCCTGGGTCATGGCCAGCAGGGCCTCGGGCAGCGATGCGCCATGGCTGACTTTCGGCACGTCGGCGGCGGGCCGCATCACGTCGCGCACGTGGGTGAGCAGCCGGCGGCCGAGCGCGCCGCCCGGATGCGAGCGGGCAAAATCCTCGGCGCCGAAGCCGCGCGCGTCGAGCAGCGCCACCGCCAGCGCGTCGCCCAGCGCCAAGGCGGCCGTGGTGCTGGCGGTCGGGGCGAGGTTGAGCGGACAGGCTTCCTCGTCCACGCGGGCGTCGAGGTGCACGTCGGCTTCCCGCGCCAGCGAGGAGGCGGCATTGCCGGTGATGGCGATCAGCCGCCCGCCCTGGCGCTTGACCAGGGGCACGATGGTCAGCAGCTCGTCGTTTTCGCCGGAGTTGGACAGCGCGATGAGCACGTCATCGCGGGTGATCATGCCGAGGTCGCCATGCACCGCCTCGGCCGCGTGCACGAAGTAGGCGGGCGTGCCGGTGCTGGCCATGGTGGCGGCGATCTTGCGCGCGATGTGGCCGGACTTGCCGATACCGCTGACGACGACCCGGCCGCGGCAGGCGAGGATCAGGCGCACGGCCAGGTCGAACTCGGCCCCGAGGCGATCGGCCAGGGCCGCGACCGCATCCGCCTCGATGCGCAGCACGCGCCGCGCCATCGCCAGGCTGCCACCGGCAGTCGAATCTTGGGCCATGGTGTCCGATGTCGTTATGATTGGGCCAAATTATAACCAGCCCCCCCACCGGAGACGACTTGAACACGCCGCAACGGGCAATGGCGTGTCGCCGCCACTGACTTTCGACGCCCTCCCCCTGGAGACGACTTGAACACGCTGCAACTGGTTCTGCTGCTGCTCGGCGCTTCCGTCCTGGTGGTGACGGCCTGCCGGGTCGCCGGCCTGCCGCCCATCCTCGGTTATCTGCTCGTGGGCGTGGGGGTGGGGCCGCACGCGCTCGACCTGCTGCCGGACGCCGAGGGCGCCAGCCATCTGGCCGAATTCGGCGTCGTGTTCCTGATGTTCTCCATCGGCCTGGAATTTTCGCTGGCGCGGCTTTACGCGATGAAGCGCATCGTCTTCGGCCTCGGCCTGGCCCAGGTGGTCCTGACGGCGGTGGCGATCGGCGCCGTCGCGGCGAGCACGGCCAGCGTGTCCTGGCTCGCCGGCGTCGGCCTCGGCGGCGCGCTGGCGATGTCGTCGACGGCGATACTCTCGAAGCTGCTCGCCGACCGCCGCGAGCTCGATTCGCCGCACGGCCGCGAGGTCATGGGCGTGCTGCTGTTCCAGGATCTCGCCGTGGTGCCGCTGCTGGTGATCATCCCGGCCCTCGTGCGTCCGGTCGGCGAACTGGCCGGCGCGCTGGCCACGGCCTTGCTGAAGGCGGCGGTGCTGCTGGCGCTGGTGCTGTTCATCGGCCAGAAGCTGATGCGGGGATGGTTCACGCTGGTGGCGCGCCGCAAGTCGGCCGAGCTGTTCATGCTCAACGTCCTGCTGATCACCCTGGGCCTGGCCTGGCTGACCGAGTGGGCCGGTCTGTCGCTGGCGCTGGGCGCCTTCGTCGCCGGCATGCTGATCTCCGAAACCGAATACCGCTACATGGTCGAGGAGGACATCAAGCCCTTCCGCGACGTGCTGCTCGGCCTGTTCTTCATCTCCATCGGCATGATGCTGGACCTGCAAGCGATTCTCGCCGAATGGCCGCGCGTGCTCGGCGTGCTGCTCGGGCTGCTGCTCGGCAAGCTGGCGGTGGCGTGGGCGCTGTCGCGCGCCTTCGGCGCCGGCGCCGGCACGGCGTTGCGCACGGGCCTGTGGCTGTGCGCGGGCGGCGAATTCGGCTTCGTCCTGCTGGCGCGCGGCGAAAGCGTCGGCCTGCTGGCCGGCGGCCCGCTGCAACCGGTGCTGGCGGCGCTGGTGCTGTCGCTGATGCTGGCGCCGCTGATCGTGCATTTCTCCGACCGCCTCGTGCTGCGTTTCGTCGCGTCCGAATGGCTGCTGCGGTCGATGCAGCTCACGCAACTGGCGGCGCACACCATGGAGTCGGACAAGCACGCCATCATCTGCGGTTATGGCCGCACCGGCCAGCACCTGGCCCGCTTCCTCGAGCACGAAGGCATCGGCTTCCAGGCGCTCGACCTCGATCCCGAGCGCGTGCGCGAGGCGGCCAACGCCGGCGAGCCCGTCTCCTACGGCGACTGCACGCGGCGCGAAACGCTGCTCGCCGCCGGCCTAGCCCGGGCCAGCGTCGTGGTCATCACGTTCGCCGACCGGGCCGACACCTTGCGCACGCTGCATCGCGTCCGCGAATCGGTGCCGGGCGTGCCGGTGGTGGCACGCGCCCGCGAGGAGGACGATGCCGAGGAACTGCTGGCGGCCGGCGCCGCCGAAGTGGTGCCGGAAGCGCTGGAATCGTCGGTGATGCTGGCGACGCACGCGCTGGCCTTCGTCGGCGTTCCCCTGCACAGGATCGTCAAGCGGCTGCGCGAACTGCGCGAGCAGCACTACGGCCTGCTGCGCGGTTTCTTCCATGGCGCCACCGATATCGGCGACCGTGTCCTCGAGGCCGATCAGCCGCGCCTGCATTCGGTGGCGCTGGCCGAGGGCGATCACGCCGTCGGCATGTCCCTGGGCGAGGTGGGCCTGGCCAAGGCCGGCGCCACCGTGTCGGCGCTGCGCCGCCACGGCCTGCGCGGACTGGAGCCGGACGACAGCGTGGTGCTGGCCGCGGGCGACGTCGTCGTGCTGCTCGGCACGGCGGCCGCGGTCATGGCGGCCGAGGCCCGGTTGCTGCGCGGCTGAGCGGGCGGGGCGGCCGGCGCGAAAATCAGCCGGAAAGTCAGCCGTCGCGACCCGCCGAAACGGAGGCGGAAGCGAAGGCCAAAAACGTGAAAGCCAAAACGCGAAAGCAGAAATGAACAAGCCCGCCGAAGCGGGCTCGTTGCCGGTGGCTGCCGCGCCGAATGCGCGCTTACAGGTTCTTGCAGACCGTGTAGAGGTTGGTGCCGTTGTCGACGTAGCCGGCTGTTCCCGACGCCAGCGCCGCGGCACCGACCGCGGTCGGCGGCGTAACTTCGATCTGCCCGCGCAGCGTGCCGGTGAGCATGTTGCCGTCGTCGAACTGGCTGTCGATGGCCTGGGCGATCTTGGCCGGCAGGCTGCCGGAGCAGATCACCGTGCCGGCCAGCCCGAGCGCGCCGTTCTGCACGCCGACGATGCCGCCGGCGGCGTTGATCGGCTGCGAGGCGGCGTTGGCCAGCGTATCGGTGGCGCCGGCGACGAATCCGGCCATGCGCAACTCGGCCCAGAACAGGCGCGACTCGTCCGTGTTGGTGGTGGATTCGTACGTACCGTCGATGACGTTGCTGCCCGCCAATGCCGGCGGCGCGATGGCCGCGCCGGCGATGCTCCAGCGGTCGGCGCCCGGATCGTCACCCGGCAGGCGCTTGTAGCGGTCCTGGTAGGAATAGACGGCGGCGGTGAGGCCGTTGAGATCGTTGGCGACGTTCTTGATCTTGGCCTGGGTGATCAGTTCCTGGCCCTTGAGCACGCCGCCGAGCAGGAGGCCGATGATGACCAGCACGATGGCGATTTCCACCAGCGTGAAACCGGACTGCTTGCGTATGTTGATGGCTTGCATTGCATCCCCCGTATGATTTTCTGTTCTATCCAAGCGTAGCCAAGCAATTTGCGTGCCGCGCCCATGAGGATGCAGTCAAGGCGGAATTTCATGCAGAAGTTGCTTAAATTTGTCGGAATTTGGACAGTCTTGTCGGGCGGCTGACGATTCGATGTCCGCCACGCGACGGTTGCGGCGGCATATTGCGGCGAAGCCTTCATTACAATCGTCCGGAATCTCGCCCGGAATCGCCATGAGCCTGTTCCCTTCCGTCACCCGATTTGTCCTGGGCAGCGCGCTGCGCTGGCGCCGTGAATTGCTGGTGGCACTGCTGGCGCTGCTTTATCTGGTCCTGATCCTGGGACCGGAGGCGCCCCTGGCGCGCGTGCTGTTCATGGTGCACCTCGGCCTGTTGATCGTCTGGCAGCCTTTCGTGCGCGCCGACCAGCGCATCGGCCTGGCGGCCTTCGGCCGCATCCTGCTCGCCATCGGCCTGATGGTCTATTGGCTCAACGGCTGGTTGCTGACGCTCTGGATCATCCTGCTGGCCGGCGCGGTCGGCGGCAAGGTCTTCCTCTTCGACGCGCGCTGGTCGAGGCTGTTCTACCTCTTCGTCCTGTCGTGGCTGGTGGCCGTGCTGCTGCTGCTGGCGATGCCGATGACGGTGCCCAGCAGCATCGCCGCCGGCTCCGTGGTCGTCACGATCGGCGAATGGATGGCACCGGCGGTGCTGGCCATGATGCTGCTGCTGCCGGGGCGCAAGGAGGCCGACGACCAGGCCGAAGTGGTCGACTTCATCTATAGCGTCATCGTCATGCTGCTGCTCGCCGTGCTGGTGCTCGGCAGCCTGGCCATCATGCTGTTGATGGGACACGCCTACATCGACGCGCTGCTGGAAGCGCTGCTCGGCATCGGCGTGGCGCTGCTGGTCCTCGGCTGGGTGTGGAATCCGCACCTGGGCATGGCCGGCATCGGCACGGTGTTTTCCCGCTACGTGATGTCGGTGGGCATGCCGGTCGAGCAATGGCTGCACACCCTGGCCGACCTGGCCCAGCGCCGCGACGACCCGGACGACTTCCTGGTCGAGTCGTGTCGCGACATGGTGCGCTTGTTGCCCTGGGTGACCGGCGTGGCCTGGCGGGCGCCCGGCGGGCCGGAGGGACAGTTCGGCGCCTGCCAGGGACGGTCGCGCGAGTTTCGTTTCGATACCCTGGTCCTGCGCATCTATACCCGCTTCCCGCTCAGCCCTTCGCTGGCGTGGCATTTCAGCCTGCTGGCCCAGCTGGTCGCCGAGTTTCGCGCCGACAAGCTGCGCGCCCGGCAACTCAAGCACATGAGCTACGTCGAGGCCATCCACGAGACCGGCGCCCGCCTCACGCACGACGTCAAGAACCTGCTGCAAAGCCTGCGCACGCTCTGCACGGCCGTCCAGCATGAGTCCGGCGGGGCCACGCCCGAGTTCGTCTCCCTGTTGCAAAGGCAGCTGCCGGCGATCACCGCGCGCCTGGAGCAGACGCTGGACAAGCTTCAGGCGCCGCGCCTGCGGACGGAAGAATCGACCTCCCTCGGCGACTGGTGGGAACAATTGCAGGCGCGCTTCGCCCTGGCCGATGTCCGCTTCGCCGTGGAGCAGGATGCGTCGGCCTCGGCGCCGTCCCGGTACCAGGCGCGAATACCGACGGCGCTGTTCAATCACGTCGTCGAGAACCTCGTCGCCAATGCGCTCGCCAAGCGCCGCGCCCATCCGGATCTGCGTATCGACGTGACCCTCGGGCTCGATGCCCGGGGCGCGCGGCTGAAAGTCAGTGATGACGGAGCGCCGGTGCCGCCGGCGCTGGCGGCCAACCTGTTCCGGGCGCCTCTGGCCTCCGAGACGGGCACGGGCATCGGCCTCTACCAGGCCGCGCGGCTGCTGGAAGGCAGCGGCTACGCCCTGAGCCTGGCGGCGAACGAGCCCGGACGGGTGAGCTTCCTCTTGGCGCCGGCGGATTCCTGAGCCGGCGCCTCGGCCCGGCTCAACGCGGTTTGCGGCCGACCAGGCGGTGGACCGCCACCTCGCCCTTGCCCTTGAGGCGCAGCGTCCGCGGCTCCTCGAAGTCGAATCGGTCCCGCAGCCGCTCGAAGGTGTTGGTGTCGCACTGGACCAAGCCGGGCGTGCCTTCGGCCGTGATCCTGCTCGCGATGTTGACCGTGTCGCCCCAGACGTCGTAGATGAACTTCCGCGTGCCGACCACGCCCGCCACCACCGGCCCGGTGCCGATGCCGACGCGGATCGCCAGGCGCATGCCCTGGGGGGCGAAGCCGTGCCGCAGGCGCTCGTGCATCGCCAGGGCCATGTCGGCGATGGCCTCGGTGTAACGGCTGCTGGCGCTGTTAAGGCCGCCGGCCACCATGTAGGCGTCGCCGATGGTCTTGATCTTCTCCAGGCCGAACCGTTCGGCCAGTTCGTCGAACGCCGAAAAGACCTCGTTGAGCATCGAGAACACCTGGCCCGGCGTCAGGTGGCCCGCCGCTTCCGTGAAATTGACGATATCGGCGAACATCACGGTCGCGTCGGCGAAGCCGTCGGCGATCGGCTGCTCCGAGCGCTTGAGCCGCTCGGCCACCGGCCCGGGCAGGATGTTGAGCAACAGCCGTTCCGAGCGCTCCTGTTCCGCCTTCAGCAAGCCGTGGGCCTCGGTTAGCCGGTCCTGCATCTTCTGCTTTTCCTGGATCGAATAGCGCAGCAGCAGGTAGATGATGGTGGCGACGGCGATGAAGTTGAGGGCGAAAAACACCACCGCCGTGGCCAGCGGCACGGCGAGCGCGGCATGCGCGCCCTTGGGCGGCGCCAAGTAGTAATCGAAGACACCCGACATTGCCGTCATGAACACCCAGGCGAAGAACCAGGCGATGGATTGCCGGATGCCGAAGCAGAGCATGGCGCCGATGGGCGCGAGCAGGCCCCAGAGGACCACGCCGCTGGAGTCGACGAAGCTGCCGAAGCTCCACTGCATGGCGAAGGGGCCGAACAGGAACAGCGCGAGCTGGGTGACGCGGAAGAAATCGAAATGCCTGAAGCGGATGTAGAGCAGCAGGTTGCCGACCAGCAGCAACTGGAAGACCATCGGCGGCGTCGTCGAGATCGACTGGCCGAGCAGCCCGTAGATGGCCACCCACAGCATCGCCGCCAGGGTGACCAGGCCGGTGGCGAGCATCAGCAGCGACTTGTTGAGCCGCTGCTCCTCGCTGTCGTCCGGCTCGGCGCCGGCGTTGCGCAGGCGATCGACGAAACGGGAATCTTCCGGATGGGCCCTCATGCCGCCATGATAAACCGCGCGAGCCGATAAGTCGGCAATGGGGCTGGATCAGTCGAAGTAACAGGTCCCTTTGTGTTGCATGATGTCCTTCACCGTATTGCCATAGCGATACTTCCGTAGCGCGGCAATTTCCTCGTGGCTCAATACTCGACGGCCAGATTGCTGGTCCTCGTGAATGAGCTGCATGAGTTCCCGATACTGGGCGTCGTTATACCAGGCTCCGCGCAGCCTTCTATGGCCAGCGACTCGCCGCAGAACTCGATACGCAAGCCAAGCCCACAGGGCCAACATGACGACACCGCCGGCCATCCACGCGAATAAACGGGCGTTCGGGTCGAGAGAATCCCACCACGCCACTATCAGGTACCACCATTGGACGTTCAAAGCCGGAGTTTCCATTCGGAGATGATATGCAAATCGCGTGATTCGGCGGTCAGGGCAATCTACCCGCCGCGATCATGCGGTTGAATAGAAGGTTGGGCGACAGCCAGACGACGATGTCGTCGAACTCGCCGTTGGCCGCGCCGGCCGGCGCCGGATCGTGGCTGACGAAGACCGCGTCACCGTCCAGGTTGGCGGCCTCGTCGGCGCCGCCGCCGCCGATGGCGCCGTTGCGGCCGATCGACAGCAGCACGGCCGGCGCCCGGTCGGTCAGCCGCGCCGCCGTGCCGCAATTGGCGGCGGTGATGCCGGTGGCGCTGGTGCAAATGGACAGTGCGTCGACCTTGCCGACCTCCGGCATGGTCGCCCCTCTGGCGCCATCGGTTCGGGTGAAGGGATTGGGAACACCGTTGATGGTGCCCGTGTAAACCGCGTAGCGGACCGGCTGGTTCCAGGCGTCGATCAGCAGGCCGTTGATGTTGGTCGGCGCCAGGCCGAGGGTGGCGGCCGGCAGGAAGCCGTCATGAAAATTGGAACAGTTGCCATTGACGGTATTGCCGCCGGCGGCGAAACTTTCCTGGCCGTTGCTGGCGACGGTGGCGGGGCAGGGCAGCCGGCCATTGGCGGCGGCGTGGCCGATCAGCGCTTCGACGGCTTCCTTCAACTGCTTCTGGGTGTGCTGGCTCCGCCGGAAATCGTCCTGCGCGAGCAGCGGCATCAGCATGCCGCCGATCAGCAGCGCGATGATGGCCACTACCACCGCCAGTTCGGTCAGCGTGAAACCGCGCGTGAAAGTCAGTCGTGGCAAGACGCCGATGTTCATTGCAGCCAGCTCGCGAAGAAGTCGCCGATATCCACTTGTTGGTCCTGGGTCCGCTGCGATCCGGTGAAGCCGAGGCGAACCGACTTGAGCGCCGGCCGGTAGCAGACGTTGTCGCCCCCGCATTCCTGTCCGGCCGGGCAGACGCCGCCGTCGCCGCAAGCGCTACCCCGCACATCATAAACCGCGGCGCTGTCGGCCAGCTTCGCCGCATAACCCGGATAAAGCTGGGCCATCGGCCGCGTGGTGTTCTGCATGGCGGCGCGCAACTGGGCGCTGGTGCCGCTGTCGCGCTCGATCCAGACTTCGGTGCGCATCGCGGTCTGGCGCAGTTCCGGTGCGATGCCGGTGATGTCGCGGCCGGGCGTCACTTCGACGCGGACGTGATAAAGGTAGCTGTTGCCGCCTTCGCTGGTCTGCCCGCGCAGGTTCACGAACCCGATGCCGGGCGCCGCGTCGGGATTGCGCGGCGCCGGCCGCGGATCGCCCGCCTGGCTGCCCGCGCCGGGCAGGCCGTGGGCGTTGTCGTC
This sequence comes from uncultured Rhodocyclaceae bacterium, assembly GCA_964602565.1. GTDB lineage: Bacteria > Pseudomonadota > Gammaproteobacteria > Burkholderiales > Rhodocyclaceae > Fen-999. The sequence continues at coordinate 32,995 of CAZRRI010000013.1, forward strand.
ATCGGCGGGCAGCGTGACGCCATCGGCGGCGTTGGCGGCGGCGTGTCCCCAGTAAACGATGGCGGCGTGGCTGTTGTAGCCGGCGCTGCCGCCGCAGCCGCTGGTGCCGCAGGGGTCGTTGCGGCCGGCGGTGACGCCGGTTTCGCTGAAGCCGGCTTGGCGGCCCTGGTCGAACTCGATGCCGATCTTGGGCAAAGTCAGCGGTGGCGTCACGCCGTTGTTGCCGGAATAACCGAGTTGCGAGCCCGCCGCGCCGCAGCCCGGTGCCGGGTTGCTCTCGGTATCGACGGCGGTGAAGACAAAGCCGTTGTCGCCGACGCTGGTGCCGATCTGCCGGAAACGGAAAGTGAAATAGGCCCTGAAGCCCTTGCCCTGGCTGTTGGCCTCGGGCATCCAGGCGCAGCCGAACAAGGCGCCGGCCGGGGCGCCGTCGTTGGTCGTGACCCCCGCCCGGCCCAGTGTGAGGACACGGGTTCCCAGGTCGTAGGCGGCCAGTTGGCCGAAACCGAGGCTGCCCAGCGTCGGTGATTGCACGGTCTCCATGCTCGGTGTGCCCGGCACGCAGCGGACGATGTCCTGCTGCCGGGCCTGGCCGGATTCGATCGTCGTGAAGATCTCATCGCCGGCAAAGCTGGTGCCGCCCGCGTTGATTCCAGCCAGATTGACGCCTTCGAGGTATTTGCTGAAATCGTTGCGCTCGGCCGCCGTCGCGCGCGACTGGGCAGTGTCGCGCTGGCCGGCGAACACCACCACGCCGGGACAGGCCACGCCATTGACCGTGAACCCGCCCGTGCCGGCGAAAACCAGATCGCGCCAATGAGTGAAGTACTGCCGCGGCGCCTGGTTGTCGTCGTAGCAGGCATCGGCCGGAATGCGGCCCGGCGTCAGGGAGAATCCCGCGGACGCGGCAACCTGGTCGCGCAGACAGCCGACCATGCGGTCGAGCATCGAGTTGATGTCGATGCGGAAGTTCGAGGATTTGCGCAAGGCGTCGAACAGGCTGTCGGCGGTCACGCGCAGGCCGCTGTCGTTGGCGGCGGGCGTGCAGGCGACGCCGGCGGGGCAGCTTCTCGCCCACAGGGTCCCGTCATCGGCCCTTTGCACCACGCCTTGCGGCGACAGGGGCTTGTCGGCGGCGCCCGTGTCGCCCGATGCCTGGTTGGTGGAGCCGGCGAAATAGTTGGTCACGCCGGCCAGTGCGCCGGCCATGCCGGGGTCGAGATAATTTTTCGCGTCGTAGTTGCCGCCGCACTGCGTCACGTCGTCGTTGGCCGACGCGCCGCGGTTCTGCCCCGGCAGCGGGGGGCCGGCAGCAAAGATCACGGCGACGGGCCGCTCATGCGGCGTGGCGATGATGCTGGCCAGCGCGGCGGCGCCGTTGGCGGCGACGACATCGATGTGTCCGAGGGTGTCCCAGTTCATCGGGCTGGCCTGGTGGACGCGCTGGTGGCTGCCGGAAACGGCCAGCCACAGGCATTCGCCGTGACTGTCGCGCAACGGGCCGGTGCCCAGCATGCGCCAGGGGAAGCGGCCGATGACCGTGACGTTGGCCATGTTGCCGGCGAAGTTGGCGGCGTCGCAACCTTCCGCCGCGCAACTGACGTTGTTGTTTCGCGAGGTGCCGAGGTCGGGCAGCGGCAGGTAGCCATATACCGTGTTCGGGCCCTCGACATCGCGGTACTTCAGCGCGTAGCCGATCAGCGCTTCGCGCGCCTGGGCCAGGACTTCCTCGTTCTGGCGCTGCCGGCGGGCATCGATGGCTTCGGGCGACAGGCCTTCCAGGAGAAGGAACAACGCGCCGGCGGCGATCAGCGCCAGCAGGGCGATCAGGGCGAAACCCGCCGAGGTGTGCCCGCGGCCGCGCGAAGATGGCATGGCGCCTTGCCTGGTCAAGGTTGGCGGTTGACTGTGACGCGGCCACCCTTGAGGCCGTCCGCCCTTTCCTGCGTGCCGCGATTGATGGCTTCGCCGACCCTGAGCGGCGCGGGCGCCTCGTCGGTCGGCGTCAGCACCGCCCGCCCCGGCGTTCTCGTCGCCACCACGGCGGTAACGCCGGTGCCCGCCATGTTTTCGTGCTGCGCCTGCTGATTGATCCAGACCGTGGTCTTGCCGCTGGAGCGGGTGACGATGCCGTCGAGGCTCATGACGCTGCCTTCGAGTGTCCGGGCGGTCTGGATGTTCTGTTGGCGCTGGCGTTCCAGCATGGCGCGTCGTTCGGGCGTCAGGAACAGGCGTCCGAGCGGTTCGGCGTGCAGCGGGCCGCCGGCCAGCAGCGTCAAGCCGAGCAGCAGCAGTCCGGCGGCGCTCCTCATGGCTTTTTCTCCCTGAGCGTGATCCACTCGATGGTGCACGTCGAGCGCAGCGGGCCGGCCAGCCCCGGCGAGCCGGGCGTCGACGGCGGGCGGTCGATCACGCACTCGCGCGCGAGCAGGTGGGCATGGACGGCGCGCCGCAGCTCGTCGAGGAAGCCGAGCAGGTCGTCCTCGTGAAGCAGCGTCATGCGCAGGGTCATGGTGCTCGACATGAATTCGTGTTCGCCGGCGAACGGGCCGCCGGGCAGCAGCCCGTCGTCGACGGGATGCTGCGGCGACAGTTCGTACTGGACGTCGAGCAGGCGGCGCCTGGCCTTGATGCGTGAAATCTGCTCGACCCAGTCGAGCCGTTCCTCCTGGCCGATGATGCCGGCCGCCCTCAGTTCGGCGAGCAGGGCGATGCGCTCGCGCAATTCCGCCTCTTCTTCCCGGGCGCGGCCGAGCCGGGCGCGCAGGTCGCCCTGTTTGGCGACGAGTTGGCGATGGACGGCGTCGGCGGCGTCGACCCGTTGCCGGGACATCATGATCATGGCCGTACCCGCGACGATGGCCGTGGCCAGCAGGGCCAGCGGCCAGCGCAGTCTCGTGATGTCCCGCATCGAGATGCTCATAGCGCCCGCGTGATCCGGAGATTGAACTTGGGCGGCTCGATCTCGCCGGTGACATCGCTGCTGCGGATGGCCTTGCCGGATTCCTGCTCGAAGGGCCGGCTGATCACGCGGACCTGGACCTCGCTGGTCGAGAGCAGGTCGGTGAAGGCGTTGACCGCCTCCAGTTGTCCGCGATGATCCGGCGCCATCGCCGCCGGCAGGCGGGCCTGGATGTCGAGCGTGGCGTGGCTGCCGCCCTTGGCGGCGACCTGGCCCTGGGCGCCGCCGGTTCGCGGTTCGCGGGCGCCGCCGTCATCCAGCCGCCAGTCGATCCGCGTCAGATCGATGCCCGGCGCCCGGTCGAGGGCGTGGCTCAGATGCCGCAGCAGGGGTTCGGGGCCGACACTGCGCCGTACCAGTACCCGATAGCGGTCGGTCAACTGGCGCAAGTCGTCGTAGGAAACGTCGATCGGCGGCAGGCCGCGCATCAGTTCGTCGTAGCGGCGCTGGCCGGTCTCGACGTCGAGCCGGACCTGGGCGCTGCTGTCGGACAGGTCGGTCAGGCGCAACATCTGGCCGCCGGCGAGGAGCAGGCAGGCGCCGAACACGATGGCCGAGGCGATGGTGAGCGCATGGCGGGCCTGCCAAAGCCGATAGAAGCGGCGATCTTCGGCCGGCGCGAACTGCTGGCGCGGCGTCTGCCGCATCAGCAGGTGCAGATAGAAGCGGTCGCCGCGCGCGTCGGCGGGCGGTTCGGCCAGCCCCTGCTGGCGCGCCAGTTCGCCGATGTCGGCAAACCGGACCTGGCGTTCCGGCGTGTCGGGCAGGGTGCGCGTCAGGTCGGTGCGTTGGCTGGCATGGGCAAGCACCAGCACTTGCAGCGGCTTGTCGCGGCTGATGAGGCGCTGTCCCGCCAGATACTGGTAGATCTTGCCGGCTTCGCTGGCGCAGGCGGTGGCGATCAGGTCGGACCGGTCCGTCGCCATGGGGGTGAGACGGGAAAAGCGCAATTGCCCGTTTTCGAAGAACGATTGCCGCAGTCCGGCGCTGCTGGCCGAGATCACCAGCAGCCGCTCGGCGGCGGCCGGCAGCTTGCCGACCAGGGCGGCGATCACGAAGGGCATCGAATGTATGCCCGCGAGGCGGGCCTCGGTCTCGCGCATCGCCTGCGACCAGGGCTCGATCTGGCTGACGCCGAGCAGGCCGGCGAACAGGAATTTCTCGTCGCGCCGGCCTTTCTTGCTCCGTCCGAGGGAAAGCGCCAGCGACAGCGGCGTGCCGTAGTAGTACTGCGCCAGCTTGCGCTTGATCAGCTCGCGGCGGTCGTTGCCCTGGACGTGGGGAAGTTCGTCGACCTGGAAACTTTCCTCGGCAAGGTCGGCGAGCAGGTAGAACAGGCTGGCCGCGCGCGCGCGCAGATAGTCGCGGAACGCCGCCAGTCCGGGCTCGTTGGCCGAGAAGCTGGCTTCCTCGCGCGGGCCGGACGGCAGCCAGTGATAGGCCGTGACCCGGGTGGCATTGACGAAAAGCAGGCGGCGGGCCGGCATGGTCCTTACATCTTCAGCTTGGTGATGGTGTCATACACCGGGCCGAGCACCGAGAGCATCACCCAGCCCAGCATCAGACCGAGCGCGATGGTCATGGCCGGCTCGATCAGGGACTGGATGCGGCCCAGCGATTCGCGGACGTCGCGTCCGTAGAAATAGCCGACGTTCACCAGGGCGGTGTCGAGCGCGCCGGTGTTCTCCCCAACCTTGAGCATACGGATGACCAGGGGCGGGAACAGGCCGACGTTCTGGAAGGCGGTGGTGATGCTTTGTCCCTCGGCGATCATCTCGCCGACCTGGCGCAGGCCGTTGCGGATCGCCTGGTTGCCGACGACGCCCTCGGAGGCGCGCAGCGAGTCGAGGATGGAGATGCCGGAGCCGTACATCATGGCGAACACGCTGGCGAAGCGGGACAGGATGACCTTGCGCAGCAGGGCGCCGACCAGGGGCAGGCGAAGCTTGGTGCTGTCGAAGCGCAGCCGGGCGGCGGGGTTGGTGCGCACCATGGCCACCGCGACGGCCACCAGCGCGAGCGGCAGGCCGATGACGAGATACCAGTGGTTGACGAAGACGTTCGAGGTTCCGATCAGCAGCTTGGTGTGCAGCGGCAATTCGTGCCCCATGTTGGTGATGAAGCCCACCATCTTCGGCACCAGGTAGATCATCATGAACAGGATGACGGCGATCACCACCGTGCCCATGAAGGCCGGATACATGATCAGCTTCTTGGTCTGCGCCGCCAGCTCGTCCTGCCACTTGAGCGACTCCACCAGATTGCCGAGGACTTCCTGCAACTTGCCGGTGTGCTCGCCGGCGGCGATCAGGCTGACGAAGACCTCGTCGAAGACGCTCGGGTGCTCGGCCATCGCCTGCGACAGGGTCTTGCCGCCGTCGATGCTCTCGATCATGCCGGCGATCACTTCACGGAAGCGCGGATTTTCGATGCTGTCGCGCAGGTCGGTGAGCCCTTCCAGGATCGGCACGCCGGCCCGGCTCAGTTGTTCGAGGTGGAAGCAGAAGTTGATCAGCTCGCGCCGGCTGGCCGCCCGGCCGCCGAACATGCCGACCTGGCGCACCGGGTTGCCGCGGATGTAGTCGAGATCCATCCGCTTCAGGCGCAGTTCCAGGTCGATGGCGTTGGTGGCGTCCATGCGGCCGAGCACGATGCGGCCGTCGGCGCCCATCGCCTTGTAGGCGTACAGGGTCACGACATGCGTTCCGTCAGGTCCACCACCCTGGCGACTTCGTCGATCGAGGTCGAGCCGTCCAGCGCGCGGCGCAGTCCGTCCTCGGCGAGGGTGCGGAAGCCCTTGGCCAGCGCCATCGTGCGGATTTCACGGGGGGTGGCGCGGCGGGCGATCAGTTCGTCGATGTCGCCGTCCAGCCGCAGCACTTCCATGATCGCCAGCCGGCCGCGATAGCCCTGGAAGTCGCAGTGCGCGCAGCCGCCGGGACGGTAGAGCAGGGGCGCCTGCCCGGCGCGGTCCATGTCGAGCAGGCGGCGTTCGTGCGGCTGCGCGGTGTAGGGTTTGCGGCAATGCGGGCAGAGGCGGCGCAGCAGGCGCTGGGCGATGATGCCGATGATGTTGCCGGCCATGATGTCGGGCAGGATGCCGATGTCGAGCAGGCGCGGAACGGCGCCGATGGCCGAGTTGGTATGCAGGGTCGAATAGACCTGGTGGCCGGTCATCGCGGCGCGGAAGGCCATTTCGGCGGTGTCGTGGTCGCGGATTTCGCCGACGAGGATGGCGTCCGGATCCTGGCGCATCATCGAGCGGATGCCGTTGGCGAAGTCCAGCTTGGCGGATTCGGCCACCGAGGTCTGCCGCACCAGCGCCATCGGATATTCGACCGGGTCTTCGAGGGTCATGATGTTGATGCCCTCGGAGTTGATGTGGTTGAGCACCGAGTAGAGTGTCGTCGTCTTGCCGGAACCGGTCGGGCCGGTGACGAGGATGATGCCCTCGGGGCGGGCGATCATCAGCTTGAGCTGGTCGAGCTGCGCGTCGTCGAGGCCGATCTGGTCGAGCGGCACGATGCCCTTCTGCCGGTCGAGGATGCGCAGCACGACGTTCTCGCCGTGGATGGTGGGTTGCGCCGAGACGCGGAAGTCCACCAGCCGGCCGCTGATGTTGAGCGAGATGCGGCCGTCCTGCGGCGCGCGCGTCTCGGCGATGTTCATGTTGCTCATCACCTTGATGCGCACCGCCATCGCCGGCCAGTAGGACTTGTGCAGGGCGCGGATCTGCCGCAGCAGGCCGTCGATGCGGTAGCGGATGCGCAGGAAGTTCTGCTCCGGCTCGAAGTGCACGTCGGAGGCGTCGCGCTTGACGGCGTCGGTGAGGATGGCGTCGATGAGGCGCACCACCGGCTGGCTGTATTCGTCGCTGGTGGCGGCCAGGCTGCGCCAGTCGATCTCGCCGGTCTCGATCTCGTGCAGGATGCCGTCGATCGACAGTTCGTGGCCGTAGTACTGGTCGATGGCGCGGGCGATTTCCGATTCGCCGGCCAGCAGCGTTTCGATCAGCAGCTCGTGCGGCACCAGGGCGCGCAGCTTGTCGAGCGCGACGATGTCGTTGGTGTCGGCGATGGCGATGGTCAGCCGCCGCTGCTCCGGCGAATAATCCATCGGCAGCAGGTTGTGGCGCTTGGCGACATCGCGCGGCACCAGTTGCAGGGCGGTGGGATCGACGATCGCGTGCACCAGGTCGACCGACTTCTGGCCGAGCGATTCGCCCAGGGCGTCGCGCAGCGTCGCCTCCGAGACGAAGCCGAGCGAGACCAGCAGGCGGCCGACCGGCTGGTTCGATTTCATCTGCTCCAGCAGCGCGATGCGCAGTTGGTCTTCGCTGATGACGCCCTGGGAGATCAGAATCTGGCCGATGGGGCGGCGGTGGGGAGTGGGCGAGTTCATCTGCGATGGGCCGGCCGGTGTGTCGTTGTCGATGCGAACCATCAGGGCTGCTTCAGTTCACCGAGCCGGTGCGTGGCCATGGCGCGGTCGAAAGCGGCCTGCCGCGTTTCGGCCGCCTTCAGGGCCCGGCGGTAGTAATCGGCGGCGAGCCGGGGTTGATGCAGCTGGTCGAGGCTGACGGCCAGGTTGAACAGATAGTCCGGATTGTCACCATCGGCGGTCGTGGCCCTGAAATAGGCCTGCTGCGCCTCGCTCCAGCGATGTTGCCGGGCGTAGAGGTTGCCCAGCGCGAAGTGCAGCGCCGGCATGTCGGGCTGGAGGGCGAGCAAGGACTTGATTTGGCTCTCGGCCCGCACCGGATCGCTGCCGCCGCGCAGGCCGGCCAGCGCCGCATGGGCCTCGGCGTTGCGCGGGTCGACCTCCAGGATGCGCAGATAGCCGGTCTCGGCATCTTCGGCGCGGCCTTCGCGCAAGGCGATGGCGGCCAGTCCGAGCATGGCGTCGATGTTGCGCGGCTCGGCGCGCAACGAGCGCTCGTAGGCGGCCCGGGCCGCCGCGAGATTGCCGGCCTGGAGCGCCGCGTAGCCTTCGGCCGCCACGGACGACGGGGCCGGGCGATCGGCCGACCGGGCGAAGCGGATCGGGGCTTGCGCCGGCCCCGCGTCGGGTGGCGGCGCCACTGCCGGCGTCGGTGGCGGCGTGTCGCCACGGCTGACTTTGCTCGCGGCGCCCGCCCTGGCGGACGGACGGGCCGGGGGCTCGGCGGCGGAGGCGGCGGAAGAAGAGGAAGCGCCGGGTGTGCTGGTGGCCGGCGGCGTGGCGGGTCTTTCCGGGACGGCGGGCGCCAGGGGCGCCACGGACGTTGCGGATATGGATGTGGAGGCGAGCGGCGGCGCGGAAATGCCGATGCCCGGCGTCGGACGCAACTGCATCCAGAAATAGATGCCGATGGCGGCGACGGCCAGCAAGGTCAGGGCGGCGATGGCCAGCCAGCCGGTCCGGCGGTTGCCGGCCGCTTCCTTCACGGCGAAGGCATTGCGAATCGCCGCCTGCTCGGGCGACGAGGCCGGGGGCTCGGTCCGGGTCTGGGCCGAGGATTGCGCCGGCGGCAACCGGCCGGCCGGGGGCGCCATGTCGGCCGGGCGAGGTCCGCCGCCGGCGGCGCGGCCCCGCATCTGCGACGAGGGCTGCCGGGCGATGGCGATGAACTGCTCGTCCAGGTCTTCGAGCCGGGGCAGGCGAGGCAGGGGTTCGGCCCCCGCCGGCGGGGCCGGCGAATCGGCGACGGGCGGCTCGGGTGTCGTGGCCGCGGGCGGTGCCGGCTGGTCGGGGAGCGGTTCGAGCGACAACTCCGCCGCCGATGCCGCCGCCGAATTCCGCTCCTTGGCTTGTTCGGCGCGCTTGAGCGCATCCATCAACAAGCTCACCGGTTGTCTCCGTTCGTGCCGATGGTCGGGTTGCCGACGATGCGGTGGTCGGGGCCGGGATTCTTGTCGAAGAAATCGGGGCCGGGCAGGCGGTCGCGATAGGCCGAGTAGTCGCCTTCGATGCTGGCGTCACGGATGACGATGGGGCGCAGGAAGATCACCAGTTCGGTCTTGCGGCGGGTATCGTCGCGGTTCTGGAAGAAGTTGCCGACCCAGGGCAGGCGCGCGGCGCCGGGAACCGTGTTGTCGTTGTTCTCCAGGGAGTCCTCCATGAGTCCGCCCATCATGGCGATATTGCCGTTCTCGACCCGGATCATCGATTCCATTTCGCGCGTGCGGATCACCGGAATGGCGTTCTTGACGCCGAGCCTTTGCAAGTCGGGATTCGGGTCGATGACTTCGCCGAACTTGCGCGAGATGCTCGGACGGATGTTCAGCAGAACCGCTTCGTTTTCGCTGATCTGCGGCGTGACGTTCATGACCAGGCCAACGGGCACCGAGTTGAGATTGGTCGTGTAGGTCGTGGTGGTGGTGGCCTGGTTGGCCGTCGTGTCTGCCTTGATGGTGAAGTAAACCAGATTGTCGACCACCTTCAGCACGGCGGTCTGGTTATTGAGAACGGATAGCTTCGGGCTGGACAGTACCTTGACGGTGCCAAAGGTGTCGAGCAGTTTCACCGAGGCGGAAATGTTGCCGACCCGCGATGTCTCGTTGAGGTAGGAGAGTTGCAGCAGGCTGGACGCCGGTGCGGTGATGGCGCCGGCGGCGCCCTGGATCAGGGTGAAACCGGCGCGGCCGAGCGGCAGGGCCTTCCAGTCGATGCCCTGCTGGTAGTTGTCCGACAGCGAAACCTCCGCCACGGTCGCCTCGATGAGCACCTGGCGGCGGGCCGAGGCCATCACCTGGCCGAGGAATTCCTGGATCTTTTCGTGCTGGCGCGATGTGGCCCGTACCGTGACGATGCCCGCTTCCGGGTTGATGATGACGGCGGCCGCCTCGCGGAAGGTGGTGCGCTTGACCACCGTGGTGCCGCTTTGCTGCATGGTGGTCGCGTTCGGACCGGCCGCAGCCGTTGCGGCGGCGCCGGCCGCGGCCCTGGCGCCCGTCGCCGGCGCCACCGCCATGCCGGTCGTGGCCTGCTGGTCGGCCCGCTCGATGGTGGTTTCGGAGGAGCCTTCGGGCAAAATCTTGTCGGTTTCGCGCAGGATGTCCTTGATGTTCTTTTCCAGCGTGTCCCAGAAATGATGCTGGACCTTGTTCTCGATCTTGGTCTGCGAGTTGTTGCCTCCGGTCGCGGCGGTGGCGGTGCCGGCCGCGCCGCCCGTCGAGGCGACCTGGGTGGTGACCGTCACCGTGCCGGTGGTATCCCGCGACATGTTGACGTAGTCGACCTTGTAGGTCCGCAGGTAGGGCGAATCGGGCATGACCACCAGATTCGGTCCATCCATCTCCCAGCGCATGTCGACCTGCCTGGCGATGCGGGTCAGCAACTGCGGCAGCGTCTGGTCGATGGCATTGAGCGTGACGAGGCCCTCGATGCCGGAATGGATGTCGACATTGACCTTGGCATCCCGCGCCAGGGCGAACAGGAGATCCTGCACGCGCACGTTGTTGACCACGACGCTGTAGGTCTCGACCTTGGGCGCCGGTTTCGGCCTGGGCAGCGACAGCGTGTTCTGCACGGGCGCGGGAATCGTGCCCTTCGCGGCCACCGGCGCGGCTTCCGCGTTCAAGTGGCCGGCCGACGGCGGCGATACTGGCGCATTGCCACATGCCGCCATGGCCAGCGCCAGCAGCGACACCGCGAGACATCGTGGCGCCCTGACGGGGGCGTGCTTCGGTGACTGTTCAGCAAACATGTTTCGAGGCCTGGCCTTCCGCTGTGCGAATGGATCATGAAAACGGCGGCATTTACATTTAAGCGGGCCGCTTGCCATCTTACCTGCTAAACAATGTCTATGTGGTTGATTTTTTGCTTCCAATTTGTCAATAACGGTCATATGCGCCCCTACTTTAGCCAGGCGACCTTGCGGGCGAACGGCCGTTGGATTTTCAGTTCGCCCGGGAGTTGGTCGATGGCCAGGTTGGCCGCCTTGCGGCTGGGAAAGTCGCCATAAATGACGCCGATTCTCGCGTGGGTGGCCGTTTCGGCAAGGTAGAGCCCCGCCCGTCCCGGCTGCAACAGTTGATCCGTTCTGGCCAGATATTCGTCGATTCCCGCCATTTCGTCGGCGCTGCCGGTCGTCAGTTGGATGAACCAGCGGTTGTCGGCGGCGCGGTCGAGCCATTGCCGGGTTTCCTCGATGCGCTCGCGCACGGCCAAAGTCAGTGGCGGCGACACGCCGCTGGCGGCCTCGGGCGGCGCCGACGCGGGCTTTGGCGCTTCCGCGGGCGTTGATGCGACGGGCGTTGATGCGACGGGCGCTGACGTGGCGGGCGCTGGCGTCTCCGCCGGCTTGGCGGGTTCGGCCGGCGCCGGCGGTGTCGGCGGCTCGGGAGGCGGCGCCGGAGCCGTCGCGGCGGGCGCCGCCGTGTCCGTCGCGTTCCAGGAAGTGAGGCCGACCGCGGCGAAGGCGAGCGCCGCTATCACCCCGGCCGCGGCCATCACGCGATGACGAGTCCGCCACCCGGGTTTTTCGTACTGGGAGTCGCGGATCGCCGCGTCGACCTCCTTGGGCGTGACCTGGTGCAGGCCCTCGGCATACGCTGCCAGCAGCGATTTCTCGGCGAGGATATTGACGCGGCGGGTCAGTCCCTGCGACGCTGTGGCGATCAGCTTGAGCGCGTTGCGGGAAAACACTTCCGGGCCGCGGTAGCCGGCGGTGCGCATGCGGAAGTCGATGTACTTGGCGATGTCGTCGCGATGCAGCGGTTCGAGCGTGAAGCCGTGAGTGATCCGCTCCCTGAGCTGGCGCATGTCCGGCCGGGCCAGTATCGCGTCGAGTTCGGGTTGGCCGAACAGCACCAGTTGCAGGAGCTTGTGCTGGCCGGTTTCGAGATTGGACAGCAGCCGGATTTCCTCGAGGGTTTCGCGCGGCATGGCGTGCGCCTCGTCGATCAGCACCACCACCTGCTTGCCTTCGCCGTGCAGTTCCACCAGCCGGGTTTGCAGCATCCGGATGACGGTGCTGGCGCGCGCCGTCTCGGAGACCGCCAGCTCGAGTTCCTCGGCGATGGCGAAGACGATGTCTTCCTTCGAGAGCGAGGGGTTGGCCAGGTACACGATGACCACGTGCGGCGGCAGGCGCTCCATCAGCACGCGGCAGAGCATGGTCTTGCCGCTGCCGACCTCGCCGCTGACCTTGACGATGCCCTCGTCGTGGATGACGGCATAGACGAGGGCGTCGAGCGTGGCGCCGCGATTGGCGCCGGCGAAGAAGAATTCGGTATGGGGAGTGATGCGGAAAGGCGCCTCGGCAAGGCCGAAATGCTCGCGGTACATGGCCTAGCCCTCCCTCGGCGCGGAGCCGTCGCCCTGGGCGCGACCCAGCACTTCGATGCGGTTGTACAAGGTGGTGCGGTTGATGCCGAGCAGCCGGGCCGCCTGGCTGATGTTGCCGCGGCTGAGCTGCTGGGCGGCGTTGATGTAGGCCAGCTCCCAGCGGCGCAGCGTGGCGTCGAGACTGAAGTTGGGGCTGTCGCGCAGTTGCGTCAACGCCAGATGGATCAGGTCGGCGTCGTCCCGGCCCTGGAACGCGACGGCGGCGGGTGACGCGGCGACGGCGGCTTCGGTGTCCAGTTCGTCTTCCAGTTCGGCCAGGTCGATGGGCTTGCCGTCGTGCTTGGCCATCAGCCGGATGACGATGTTGCGCAGTTCGCGGACGTTGCCCGGAAAGGCATAGTGCTCCCAGCGGGCCTCCGCCTCCGCCGTCAGGGAGAACGTCGTGCGGTGGCTTTGCCCGGCGTAAATATGGCGGAAATGATCGAGCAGCAGAAAGCGGTCGGCGCCCCGGTCCCGCAGCGGCGGCACGGTGACGGTGAACACGGACAGCCGGTGGTAGAGGTCGGCGCGGAAACGCCCTTCGCGCATCTCCTTCTTGAGGTCGCGGTTGGTGGCGGCGATCACGCGCGCGTGCGACACGCGCTGCTGCGTCTCGCCGACGCGTTGATACTGGCCGTTTTCCAGCACGCGCAGCAGTTTCGGCTGCAACTCCAGCGGCAGCTCGCCGATTTCGTCGAGGAACAGGGTGCCTTCGGCGGCTTCCTCGAAATAGCCGGCCCGGTTGCCGATCGCGCCGGTAAAGGCGCCCTTGGCGTGGCCGAACAGCGTCGGCTCGACCAGGTTGGGCGAAATCGCGGCGCAGTTGAGGGCGAGATAAGGCTTGCCGGCGCGCTGGGACAGGCGATGCAGCGCGGCGGCCGCCAGTTCCTTGCCGCTGCCGGATTCCCCCTCGACCAGGACCGGGAAGGGCGAATCGGCGTACTGGCGCAACTGCGCCCGCAGCTTTTCTATCGGCGGGCTGTTGCCCAGGATGTCGATGGTGCCGGCCGCTTGCGGCACCTGGGTGGTCAGCAGTTCGCGCAGGATGCGGCGCAGGGTTTCGGGATCGGCGGGCTTGGCGACGAAATCGGCGGCACCCAGGGCCCGGGCATGGCGGGCATTGGCTTCGTCGCTCTGCCCGGACAGGATCACGATCGACATCGACGGCGCCAGGGCGAGCAGTTCGGTCACCAGCGCGAAGCCCTCGTCGGGCCGATGCGGCGTCGGCGGCAGGCCGAGATCGACCAGCGCGGCGGCCGGTGGACGAGACAGTTGCCGCGCGCGGGCCAGCGCCTCGGCGCGATTGCCCGCCAGCACGACGTCGAAATCCCTGTCGAGAAAGTAGGACAGGGTGTCGGTGATCAGGGGGTCGTCGTCAACCAGCAACAGTGACTGTCTTTCGATGGCCATGATGGGTGGAATGAGGCTGTCGCCGGCAATGTTAGCGGCTAGGTGGCCCCGGTAACGCTTGGACAGACGCGAAAATCATTCGGATATCATCGCAAGGAATTGGTCGCCGCCGCGCATTTGCTAGAATCGACACCATCTCTCACAGAGTGGCGACATCTTCACGCGATAGCCCTTGGAACCTCTTGTCATACTACGGGACGTCGGTTTTGCCTACGATCGCCGACCGGTGCTGACCGGGATCAACATGACGATCCCGCGTGGCAAGGTGGTGGCGATCATGGGTATTTCCGGGGGCGGCAAGACGACCACCCTGCGGCTGATCGGCGGGCAGGTCAAGGCGACTTCCGGCACCGTGCTGGTCGATGGCCAGGACGTCGCCGGCCTGCGCGGCAAGGCGCTGTACGACCTGCGCCGGCGCATGGGCATGCTGTTCCAGTTCGGCGCCTTGTTCACGGACATGTCGGTCTACGACAACGTCGCCTTCCAGATGCGCGAGCACACCGATCTGCCGGCGGACCTGATCCATGACCTGGTGATGATGAAGCTGCACGCGGTCGGCTTGCGCGGCGTCGCCCGCCTGATGCCGTCCGAACTGTCGGGCGGCATGGCCCGCCGCGTGGCGCTGGCCCGGGCGGTGGCGCTCGACCCCATGTTGATCATGTACGACGAGCCGTTCGCCGGCCTCGATCCGATCTCGCTGTCGATCATCGGCGAGTTGATCCGCGCGCTCAACGATGCGCTCGGCGCCAGTTCCATCATCGTCACGCACGACGTGCAGGAATCGCTGAAGATCGTCGACTACGTCTATATCGTTTCCGGTGGACGCATCGTCGCCGAGGGCACGGCGGACGATATTCGCCAGTCCAGGGCCGAATACGTACGCCAGTTCGTCTGGGGCGAGGCCGATGGCCCGGTGGCCTTCCACTACCCGGCGCCGCCCTATCGCGACGAGATCCATGCGGTGGCAGGCCATGCTTGAGCGAGTGGCGAACGGCTGCCGTTGGCTGGGCAAGCGCGTCAATGACCGCATCTGGCGGCTGGGCTTCGCCAGCCGCTTCCTCCTGATGACGCTGGCTTATTCCGGCACGGCGCTGCGCCGCTTTTTCCTGACCATCCGCGAGATCTACTTCACCGGCGTGCTGTCGCTGATCATCATCCTGGTCTCCGGCCTGTTCGTCGGCATGGTGCTCGGCCTGCAGGGCTACGACACCCTGCAACGCTACGGGTCTTCCGAGGCGCTGGGCGTGCTGGTGGCGCTCTCCCTGGTGCGCGAGCTCGGCCCGGTGGTCGCGGCGCTGCTGTTCGCCAGCCGCGCCG
>CAZRRI010000014.1:0-43135 GCA_964602565.1 uncultured Rhodocyclaceae bacterium
GACATGCGCTACTGGCTGATGAAATCCGAACCTTCCGTCGTCGGCGTCGACGATGTGCTGGCGATGCCGAACCAGACGGTGGACTGGTGGGGCGTGCGCAATTATCAGGCGCGCAATTTCATGCGCGACCAGATGAGGGTCGGCGACAAGGTGTTCTTCTACCACTCGAACTGCAAGGAGCCCGGCATCGCCGGATTGGCCGAGGTGGCGAAGCTGGCTTATCCCGACCGCACGCAGTTCGATTCCGCGAGCCACTATTACGACCCCAAGTCCACGCCGGAAAATCCGCGCTGGGTCAATGTCGATGTGCGCGTGACGAAGAAGACGCGATTGATCGGCCTGCCGGAGTTGCGCGCGCACGAGGAGACGGCAGGCATGCGCGTGCTCGCGCGCGGCAATCGCTTGTCGATCACGCCGGTCGATCCGGCGGAGTGGGATTTCATCGTCAAGAGGCTGCTGAAGTGAGCGAGTGGTTGCTGGCTTACGCGGCGCTCGGCGCCGTGGCCGGCTTGTTCGCCGGCCTGCTGGGCGTGGGCGGCGGCGCCATCATGGTGCCGGTGCTGGCGCTGATGTTCGCCGCGCAGGGGTTCCCCAAGGAGCACCTGATGCATCTGGCGCTCGGCACGTCGATGGCGGCCATCGTGTTCACTTCGATTTCCTCGCTGCGCGCGCACCACCAGCACGGCGCGGTCAAGTGGAGCATCGTGCGGATGATCGCGCCCGGCATTCTCGTCGGCACCTTCGCCGGCGCGCAACTGGCCAGCGTGATGCCGACCAAGCCGCTGGCGATCTTCTTCGTCGTCTTCATGAGCTACGTGTCCTTCCAGATGCTGGCCAACATCAAGCCCAAGCCGTCGCGCCAGTTGCCGGGGCCGGTCGGCATGTTCGGCGTCGGCGGCGGCATCGGCGCGCTTTCCGCCCTGGTGGCGATCGGCGGCGGTTCGCTGACCGTGCCGTTCCTGACCTGGTGCAATGTCAGGATGCACGATGCCATCGGCACTTCGGCGGCGGTCGGATTTCCGATCGCCGTGGCCGGGTCCCTCGGCTATTGGGTGGGCGGCGTGGCCGGAAACGACCTGCCGGCGGGCAGTTTCGGCTACATCTATCTGCCGGCGCTGGCGGCCTGCGTGGTGGCGAGCATGCTGACAGCCCCGCTGGGCGCGCGGGCGGCGCACAATCTGCCGGTGGCGACCCTGAAGAAAATTTTCGCCGGCGTCATCCTGCTGCTGTTGGCAAAAATGGTGCACGGGCTGTTCTTCTGATGCGCTCCGGGCGCGGGCCGGGTTGGCGCGAGGCGCTGCTCAACCGGCGAATGCTGATCTGCGTCTGCACCGGATTTTCCTCCGGCCTGCCGCTTTATCTCCTGCTCAACCTGCTGCCGGCCTGGCTGCGCACCGAGGGCATCAGCCTGAAGGCCATCGGCCTGTTCGCGCTGATCCAGTTTCCCTACACCTGGAAATTCCTCTGGTCGCCGCTGCTCGATCGCTACGCCCTGCCCTGGCTGGGCCGCCGCCGCGGCTGGATGGCGCTGACGCAGGTCGGCCTGCTCCTGACCATCGCCGCGCTCGGCCTCTTTTCGCCGCAGGCCGACCTGACGACGATCAGCCTGCTGGCCGCGCTGCTGGCCTTCGTCTCGGCGACGCAGGACATCGTGCTCGACGCCTACCGGCGCGAACTGCTGCCCGACCACGAACTGGGCCTCGGCAATTCGGTGCATGTGAACGCCTACCGCATCGCCGGCCTGGTGCCCGGATCGCTGTCGCTGATCCTCGCCGACCACCTGCCCTGGGGCGAGGTATTCGCCATCACCGCGTTGTTCATGCTGCCGGGGCTGGCCATGACGTTCGCGGTGAGCGAGAAAGTCAGCCGTGGCGGCACGCCGAGGACGCTGCGCGACGCGGTGGTCGAGCCCTTCCGCGAGTTCATCGGCCGCGCCGGCTGGCGCGAAGCGGCGCTGGTGCTGGCGTTCATCGTGCTCTACAAGCTCGGCGATTCGCTGTGCACCGCGCTGGCCACGCCGTTCTACCTGGACATGGGCTTCGCCAAGTCGGAGATCGGCCTGGTCGCCAAGCATGCCGGCCTGTGGCCGGCGGTGATCGGCGGCCTGCTCGGCGGCCTGTGGATGGTCGGGCTGGGCATCAACCGGGCGCTGTGGCTGTTCGGCGTCGTTCAACTGGTGTCGATCTTCGGCTTCGCCTGGCTGGCCTGGCTGGGGCCGAACGCGACCGTGGGCGCGGAGCAGCTCTGGCAGCTTGCGGTCGTCATCGGCTTCGAAGCGCTCGGCGTCGGCCTGGGCACCGCCGCCTTCGTCGCCTTCATCGCCCGCGCCACGAACCCCCTCTACACCGCCACGCAATACGCGCTGTTCTCCAGCCTGGCCGCCATGCCGCGCACGGTGATCAACGCCGGCGCCGGCTACCTGGTCGACAATCTCGGCTGGTTCACCTTTTTCCTGCTCTGCGCGGTGCTGGCCGTGCCCGGCATGCTGCTGCTGTTCAAGGTGGCGCCGTGGCGCGCGGACGACACATGAGTCGTCGCCGGAAACCTGCATTCAACTTTTTCCGAATGCCGTCGTTATACTCAAGACACGGCTCAACTTCCCCGATGGAGGCCGGAAATGTTAGTGGTGATGGACATGAGCACAGGAAAAATCGAAAAAGAACCGGCGCCCGAATTCGGCGCCTTCGAGGACGAGGTGCTGAACGCGGAATGGCTGCAACCCGCGCTGCAACTGGGTTTGCAGCCGGTGGTGCATCGCGACCGCGCGCCGGCCGAGGCCGAGGCCGAGAATTTTCTGAACAATATCTACCGCTGCCAGGAGTAAGGGCGGCGCCCCTCGCGGGCGGGGACGGCCTGTTCCCGCGCGCCCATTCCCATATTCATAGTGTGTGCAAGCGATCGCCCCGGCCGAAGCCGAGCAAGGGCGTCGCCATGCCACGGCCCAGCGCGATCACCTTGAACAGTTCGCCCATTTCGTTGGGCGAAATGAGCATTTGCGCGGCGCGGGCCGCCCGCAGCCCCGAGACTTCCGAGGTCTCGCGCCGCGCCGTCAGCAGATCGCCCAGGCCGCAATTGATCAGGAAGTTGGCCTGGCTGGTGTAGCCGAGCACGTCCAGGCCGGCGCCGTGGCCGGCCTCGGCGATGGCGGTGAAATCGACATGGCTGGTGATGTCGGACAGGCCGGGCCACCAGAACGGATCGTCGTGGCTGCGGTGCCGGTAGTGGCAGCGCAGCGTGCCGCCGTTGCGGTCCGGATGGTAGTACTCGTGGCGCGGCAGCCCGTAGTCGATCAGCAACAGCGCGCCCTCGACCAGGCGCTCGCCCCATTCGGCGGTCCAGCCGGCGGCGATCAGTCCCAACTCGCCGACGTAGGGTGCCCGGACCGGAATTTCGGCGGCGGCCGCCGCCAGGAAATCCGCCGCCGGCCGCTCGGCCCAGCCGAAGCGGCCATCGGCCATCGTCACGCCGCGTTCCTTCAGGCCATCCTCGCGCCAGGCCACGGCATGCGCGGGCATGGCGTCGAGCAGCTCGTTGCCCAGCACGCAGCCGGAAAAGCGTTCCGGAAGCGCGTCCAGCCAGCGCACGCGGTCGAGCAGTTCCGGCACCGCCGCCGCCAGCGTCTCGCGCTGGCGCTCGCGCAACTCGCCGGAAAGTTCCAGGATCAGGTACCGCGCCGGGGTTTCGCCGCCGGCTTGCAATGCCGACAGCAGATCGGCGGCCAGCCGGCCGCTGCCGGCGCCGACTTCCAGCACCACGGGCTCGGCGGCCAGCATGATCTGGGCAACCTGCGCCGCCAGCGCCTGGCCGAACAAGGGCGTGATCTCGGGCGCCGTGACGAAATCGCCGCCTTCGTCGCTGGTGCCGAACTTCCGGCTGCCGCCGCCGTAGTAGCCGAGGCCGGGGCAGTGCAGGGCGAGTTCCATGTAGCGGGCGAACGGCAGCCAGCCGCCGTTGGCCTCGATCTCGCCGGCGATGCGGCGCGACAGCGCCAGGCTGCTCGCCTTGGCCGCGTCGTCCGGTTCGGGAAGTCGGGTATCCATGGGGGCGCGTATTGTCCCACGAGCGCCGGGCCGTCCGGCGCCCGCGTGCCCGCGTGTATCCGGAATAGAATTCCGCCATGACGACGGCGGAGAAAATATCGGAAAAAGCACCGGAGGCCGGCTCGCGCCGCTTCGGCGGCATCGCCCGGCTCTACGGCGAGCAGGTGCTGGCGCGCCTGGGCGGGGCGCATGTCTGCGTGATCGGCATCGGCGGCGTCGGCTCCTGGGCGGCCGAGGCGCTGGCGCGTTCGGGCGTGGGCCGCCTGACGCTGATCGATCTTGACCACGTCGCCGAATCCAACCTCAATCGCCAGATTCACGCCCTGGAAAGCACGCTGGGCCAGGCCAAGGTGCTGGCCATGAAAGATCGCATCGCCGCCATCAACCCGGCGTGCGCCGTGGCCACCATCGAGGAATTCGTCACGCCGGACAACGTCGCCGACCTGCTGCCGCGCTGCGACGCGGTGGTCGACGCCATCGACCAGGTGCGCGCCAAGGCGGCGCTGATCGCCCATTGCCGGCGGCTCGGCATTCCCCTGGTGACGACCGGCGGCGCCGGCGGCAAGTCCGATCCGGCCATGATCCGGGTCGACGATCTCGCCCGCACGACCCAGGACCCGCTGGCCGCCAAGCTGCGCGCCGCGCTGCGCCGCGACCATGGCTTCACGCGCGATTCGAGCCGGAAGTTCGGCGTCGATTGCGTTTATTCGCTGGAGCCGGTGCGCCGTCCCGAGTCGGCCGCCTGCGACGTCGACGAGCCCGCCTTGCAGGGCCTCAACTGCGCCGGCTACGGCTCGTCGGTGTGCGTCACCGCCGGATTCGGCTTCGCTGCCGCCAGCCGCGTGCTGGCGCGCTACGCGCGACTCATGGAGGCGCGATGAACGCGGCGGCTCGTCCAGGCGCGGCGCCCGTGGCGCTGATCACCGGCGGCGCGCGGCGCATCGGCGCGGCGATCGCCCGCGCGCTGCACGACGCCGGCATCGACATCGCCCTGCACTATCGCGCCTCGGCGGACGCCGCCCACGCGCTGGCCGACGAGCTGAATCGCCTGCGGCCCGGCAGCGCGACGGCGCTGGCCGCCGCCCTGGGCGACCCGCCGGCGGCGGAGCGGCTGGTGGCCGCGACCGGGGAGCATTTCGGCCGCCTGGACATCCTGGTCAACAACGCCTCGACGTTTTTCGCGACGCCGGTCGGCGGCATCGACATCGCCGCCTGGGACGACCTGACCGGCAGCAATCTGCGCGGCCCGCTGTTCCTGGCGCAGGCGGCGGCGCGGCGTCTCGCCACGGCTGACTTTCCCGGCGGCGGCTGCATGGTGAACATCACCGACATTCACGCCGAACGGCCGCTGAAGGGCTATCCGGTCTATTGCGCTGCCAAGGCGGGGCTGCTCGGCCTGACCCGTTCGCTGGCGGTCGAGCTGGCGCCGGGCGTGCGGGTCAATGCCGTCGCGCCGGGCGCCATCGCCTGGCCGGAGCAGGGCGACGACTTTTCCGAGGCGGAGCGCGCCGCGATCATCGACCATACCCCGCTCAAGCGGATCGGCTCGCCGCGCGACATCGCGCTGGCGGTCCGCTTCCTGGTGCTCGACGCGCCCTACGTGACCGGCCAGGTCATCAACGTCGACGGCGGCCGGACGGCGCGACTGTGACGACCGCGCGCGAGGCGAACAAGGCGGCCTTCGAGGCCAACAAGCTGGCCAAGTGGCTGCGCCGCGCCACCGGCCAGGCGATCGCCGATTTCAACATGATCGAGGACGGCGACAAGGTGATGGTCTGCCTGTCGGGCGGCAAGGACTCGTTCGGCCTGCTCGACGTGCTGCTGTATCTCAGGGAACACGCGCCGATCCGCTTCGAGGTCGTCGCCGTCAATCTCGACCAGAAGCAGCCGGGCTTTCCCGCCGACGTGCTGCCGGATTACCTGTCCGGCCTCGGCATTCCGTTCCGCATCGAGGAGCAGGACACCTATTCCATCGTCAAGCGCGTGGTTCCGGAAGGCAAGACCACCTGCTCGCTGTGTTCGCGGCTGCGGCGCGGCATCCTCTATCGCGTCGCCACCGAATTGGGCGCGACCAAGATCGCGCTCGGCCACCATCGCGACGACATCCTGGAAACGCTGTTCCTCAACATGTTCTTCGGCGGCAAGATGAAGGCGATGTCGCCCAAGCTGGTCACCGACGACGGCCGCCACGTGGTGATCCGGCCGCTCGCCTATGTGCGCGAGCGCGACCTCGAAGCCTGGGCGAAGCTGCGCGAGTTCCCCATCATCCCCTGCAATCTTTGCGGCAGCCAGCCCAACATGCAGCGCGCGCAGGTCAAGCAGATGCTGCGCGACTGGGACAAGCGCTTTCCGGGCCGAATCGAGACGCTGTTCCGCAGCCTCGCCAACGTCGTTCCCTCGCACCTGATGGACCGGCGGCTCCACGACTTTGCCGGCCTCCACGCGACGGGCGTGCCGGACCCCGAAGGCGACACGGCCTTCGACGCCGAGGAGTTCGCCGCGCCGCCGGCCGCCGTGATTGCCTGGCCGACCTGAATGCTATGATCATCGCCTCTCGTTTCCCACCGTCCCCGTCATCATGAATGCCACGTTGATTCCGCCTCCCGGCATCGCCAGTTGTCCCATTCCCGAGCGCGTCCTGATGGGCCCCGGTCCTTCCGATATGCATCCGCGCGTGGTCGCGGCGCTCGGCCATTCCGCCATCGGCCATCTCGATCCCGCCTTCGTGGCGATGATGGAAGAGATCAAGCTGCTGCTGCGCTACGCCTTCCAGACCGGGAACGCGCTGACCTTCGCCGTTTCCGGACCCGGATCGGTCGGCATGGAAACCTGCTTCGTGAACCTGGTGGAACCGGGCGACAAGGTGATCGTCTGCCGCAACGGCGTGTTCGGCGGCCGCATGATCGAGAACGTGCAGCGCTTCGGCGGCACCGCGGTGGTCGTCGAGGACGCCTGGGGCGAACCGGTCGATCCGCGGAAGGTGGCCGAGGCGCTGAAGGCCAATCCCGACGCGAGGATCGTCGCCTTCGTGCATGCGGAAACCTCCACCGGCGCGCAGTCGGACGCCGCGGCGCTGATCAGGCTGGCGCGCGACGCCGGCGCCCTCAGCATCGTCGATACCGTCACCTCGCTGGGCGGCACGCCGGTGCTGGCCGATGCCTGGGGCGCCGATGCCATCTACTCGGGCAGCCAGAAGTGCCTGTCCTGCGTGCCGGGCCTGGCGCCGGTGACCTTCAGCGAGCGCGCGGTCGAGCGCGTCAAGGCGCGCAAGCAGAAAGTGCCGAGCTGGTTCATGGACCTCGGCCTGGTGCTCGAATACTGGAGCGCGCCGGGCGGCAAGCGCACCTATCACCACACGGCGCCGGTCAACAGCCTGTTCGCGCTGCACGAGTCGCTGGTGATGCTCGAGGAAGAAGGGCTGGAGAAGGCCTGGGCGCGCCACCGCCTGCATCACGAGGCGCTCAAGGCCGGCTTCGACGTGCTCGGCCTGAAGTTCGTCGTCCGCGAGGATGCGCGCCTGCCCCAGCTCAACGCCGTATACATTCCCGAGGGCGTGGACGACGCGGCCGTGCGCAAGCAGTTGCTGGAAACCTACAAGCTGGAAATCGGCGCCGGGCTCGGCCCGCTCGCCGGCAAGGTCTGGCGCTTCGGCCTGATGGGCCATTCGGCGCGGCGCGAGAATGTCGATCTGTGCCTGGGCGCGCTCGCCGATGTGCTCGGCGGCATGGGCAAGGCGGTCGACAGGAAGGCTGTGCTGGAAGCCGCGTCGAGCGTGTACGCGACGTCGGCGCGGTAGCGCGGGCGAAAACGAAAAAAACGGAAAAAACGAAGAAAGCGAAAATGCCGGCCTTGGCCGGCATTTTTCTTGCGAGCGCGGCGAATTCCTACTTGGCTTCGGCGACGCACTTCTTCATGAACGAGGCCTTGGCGGCGCCGGCCAGCGGCTTGCCATCCTTGCTGAGCGCCTTCTTTTCGCAGTCCGCGCTGGCGGCGCTGCTGGCGCCGGTGGTGGCGGCGGCGGGCTTGTCGCCCGACAGGCACGCCTTCATGAAAGCCTTGCGCTCGTCGCCCTTCTTGCCCTTGGCCTCGGCGTTGCAGGATTTCATCCTGTCCTGCTGGGGTGTGGCCAGGGCGGCGGAAGACATGCCGACAGCGAACAGAGACGCGGCGACCAGGGCGATGATCCGATTCATGCGAACCTCCTCGAAAAATGCACAACGACAGAAAAACCGGCACGGCGGCACCGGCTGGCTATTTCGCGGCTGATGCGAAATCCTGATGAAAGCCGAATATCCAGCCTGCAAGTGTAACGATTTCTAGTCGCCGGAGTTGACGCCGTCGTCGCCTTCCAGCGCGCGCTGCTGGCGGTCGAGGAATTCCTGCATGCTGTCGATGCCGCGCAGCGACAATATGGTCGAGCGCACGGCGGCCTCGAGCAGCACCGCCAGGTTACGGCCCGCGGCGACCGGCAGGATGACCTTGCGGATCCGTACGCCGAGAATGCTCTCCGTCTGCGCGTCGAGCGGCAGTCGCAAGGCTTCCGGGCTGGCCTGGGGCCGCTGCAGGTGCACCACCAGCTTCATGCGCATCTTGCGTCGGCAGGCGGTTTCGCCGAACACGGCGCGGATGTTGAGCAGGCCCAGTCCGCGGACCTCGAGAAAGTCCTTGAGCAGTTCCGGGCAGCGGCCTTCCAGATTGTCGAGTGAAACGCGCGAAACCTCGACGACGTCGTCGGCGACCAGGCCGTGGCCGCGCGAGATGAGTTCGAGCGCCAGTTCACTCTTGCCGACCCCGGATTCGCCGGTGATCATGACGCCCATGCCCAGCACGTCCATGAACACGCCATGCAGGGTGATGGTCTCGGCGAGTTGCCGCGACACATAGAGGCGCAGCGCGTCGATCACGGCGGCGGACTGCTCGGGCGAGGTGAACAGCGGTGTGTCGGTGGCCTCGCACTCGTTCTCGATGACTTCGGGAATGTCGCAGCCATCGGCGATGACCAGCGCTGGCGGCTGCGCGGCGATGATTTCGCGGAAGTGGCGGCTGACGCGCTCGACCGGCTGCTTGGCGGCCCAGGAAATCTCGGGCGATCCGAGGACCTGGATGCGGTCCGGGTGGATCAGGTTCAGGTGACCGACCAGGTCGGCCGGGGAGATGTCGTCCCGCGTGATGGTGATCGCCCGATTGAGCGCGCCGCAGATCCAGTTGAGCTGGAGGCGCTTGCGGTTGCGCTCGAACAGCTGCGCAACGATCAGCTGGCGGACGAAAGCCAAGTGGCGAACAGCGCGTGGGCCGCGGCGGCGTCGGGCGCGGCGCCCAGGCGCTCGCGGAAAGTCTTGTCGGAGAACATCTGGGCCAGTTCGGACAGCAACTGGAGGTGGTGCTCGGTGGCCGCTTCCGGCACCAGGAGAACGAAAACATGGCTCACCGGCTTGCCGTCCGGCGCATCGAACTGCACGGGCGCCGCCAGGCGCAGAAAGGCGCCGCGCGCTTCCTTGAGGCCCTTGATGCGGCCGTGGGGGATGGCAATGCCTTGCCCGAGACCCGTCGAGCCGAGTTTCTCGCGCGCGAACAGGGCATCGTAGACCGTGCTGCGCGCGATACCGTGCTGGTTCTCGAAGAGTATGCCGGCCTGCTCGAACACGCGCTTCTTGCTGCTGGCTTCGAGGCCGACAACGACGTTTTCGGGAGGCAGGAGTTTGGCGATCTGGTTCATCGGCAATCTGTGAAATGCCTTTGCGCCGGGGGCTGACCACGACCAAGGCGGTGCGCAGTATAACCCCACCCCCGGCGGGATGAAAATCTTATTCGGTGGCGATCCGCTTGTCGCGATTGTGGTCGCTGACCTTCTCCTTGTACTTCAGGACCTGGCGGTCGAGCTTGTCGATCAGCGCGTCGATGGCGGCATAGAGATCGGTATCGTCCGCCTCGGCGTAGATGTCCTTGCCCTTGACGTGCAGCGTGATTTCGCCCTTCTGTTTGAGCTTCTGCACCGAGAGCACCACGTGCACGCTGGTGACATGGTCGAAATGCCGGATGACCTTCTCGACCTTGCCCGTGACGTAATCGTGCAGCGCGGGCGTGACTTCGACGTGGTGACCGGTGATGTTGAGGTTCATGGATCTTCTCCTTAGATGGCCTTTCTGAGGTTGACCGACGGAATGCTCAGGGATTCGCGGTACTTGGCGACCGTGCGGCGCGCCACCACGATGCCCTGCTCGCCGAGAACTTCCGCGATCCTGGCGTCGGAGAGCGGCTTGTGGCCGTCTTCGGCGCCGATCAGCTGCTTGATCAGCGCGCGGATCGCGGTCGATGAGGCAGCGCCGCCGGTGTCGGTGGCGACATGACTGCCGAAAAAGTACTTCAACTCGAAGATGCCGCGCGGACTGGCCAGGTACTTCTGGGTGGTCACGCGCGAAATGGTGGACTCGTGCAGATCGACCGCCTCGGCCACCTCGCGCAGCGTCAATGGCCGCATGGCGACTTCGCCATGGTCGAAGAAGGCGCGCTGACGATCGACGATCGCCTGGCTGACGCGCTGGATGGTGTCGAAGCGCTGCTGCACGTTCTTGATCAGCCACTTGGCTTCCTGCAGCTGGCCAGACATGCTGGCCGCCGAGCCGGCGTTGCTCCGCCGCTGACTTTGGAGAATGTCGGCGTAGAGCCGGTTGATGCGCAGGCGCGGCATCGCTTCGCCGTTGAGGCTGACCTTCCAGGCGCCGCGCACCTTGCGCACCACCACGTCCGGCACGACGTAACGCGTGTCGAGCGGCGCGAACTGCGCGCCCGGGCGCGGGTTGAGCGACTTGATGAGCATCTGCGCGTCGCGCAACTCGTCGTCGTCGCAGGCGAGCGCTTTCTTGATCCTGGCGTAGTCGCGCGCCGCGAACTGGTCGATGTGGTCGCCGACGATGGCCCGGGCCAGGTCGCGGCACGCCGAGGACGGCAGGCACCGCAACTGCAATTCGAGACACTCGCGTGGATCGCGGGCGCCGACGCCGGGCGGATCGAACTGCTGCAAGTGCCGCAGAGCGATCGTCAACTCGTCCATCATCTCCTCGCGATCGACCTCGGAATCGCCGGCAATGGTCTCGACGAGTTCGTCGAGGCCCTGGGCCAGGTAGCCGTCGTCGTCGAGCGCCTCGATCAGAAAGGCGACGATGCGGCGCTCGCGTTCCGGCAGCTGCGTCAAGGCCAGCTGGGCATTGAGATGCTCGCGCAGGCCGGTCGCCGCCGCCTGGATGTCGCCGCTGTCGACATCGTCCTCGGGATCGCGCGGCGCCTGGTTGCCCGGGGAGTCGTTGCCCCAGCTCAGCTCGGCGACATCGTCGCGGTCACGGTCGTGATCGTCGGCGCCGCGTGGCGCCTCGTCGCCGGCCGGCTGCGGCGTCGCCACCAGGGCGTCGCCCGGGGGCGCGAAGACGGCCGCGTCGCCCGTATCCTCCCGTTCCAGCAAGGGATTGTCCTGGAGTGCCTGCTCGATTTCCTGATTGAGTTCCAGCGTCGACAATTGCAGGAGACGAATCGCCTGCTGCAATTGAGGCGTGAGCGCAAGATGCTGGGAGAGCCGGAGCTGGAGACCTTGTTTCATGTGATCGCTACATGCGGAAATGCTCGCCCAGATAAACCTTCCGCACGCTTTCATTATCGACGATCTCGGCCGGATGTCCAGCCGCCAGCACTTCGCCGGCATTGATGATGGTGGCGCGATCGCAGATACCCAGCGTTTCGCGCACGTTGTGGTCCGTGATCAGCACGCCGATGCCGCGCTCCTTGAGGAAGCGGATGATCTTCTGGATGTCGAGCACCGCGATCGGGTCGACGCCGGCGAATGGTTCGTCCAGCAGGATGAAGCGCGGTTCGGTGGCCAGGGCGCGGGCGATCTCGACGCGCCGGCGTTCGCCGCCGGACAGGGAAATCGCCTTGCTGTCGCGCAAATGGGAGATGTGAAGTTCGTGCAGCAGTTCGTCCAGCCTGTCCTCGATGGTCGCCGGGTCCACGTCGTCCTGGAGTTCCAGCACGGCACGAACGTTTTCGGCGACGGTCAGCTTGCGGAACACCGAGTTTTCCTGTGGCAGATAGGAGACGCCAAGCCGGGCCCGCTTGTGGATCGGCATGTGGGTCAGGTTGGCGTCGCCGCTCTGATTGCCGTCTTCGTCGCGCAAGCGGATCTCGCCGCCGTCGGAAGCGACCAGGCCGACGATCATGTAGAAGCAAGTGGTCTTGCCGGCGCCATTGGGTCCGAGCAGGCCGACCACCTCGCCGCCATGCACGTCGAAGGAAACATCCTTCACGACCACGCGCGACTTGTACTTCTTGCGCAGGTTGCAGGCCGCCAGGGTCGTCATGCGTCCAGGTCCTTCAACACGCGCCGGATGACATCGGTGGCAAAACCCCGGCCCTGAAGGAAACGGGCCTGTCTTGTCCATTCCCTGGCGTCGGCGGGCGATATGCCGAACTTTTTTTGCCAGACGGCCCTGGCGCGGTCGAGTTCGCTACCCAGCTCGCCGGCCTCGTCGAGCGCGGGTTCGGCGTCGAGGCCGCGCGCGCGCAAGTCCTGTCGCAGTCGCGTGGCGCCGAAACGCGCCGCGTGCGCACGGACGTAGGCGGCGGCGGCGCGGGCGTCGGACAGTAGCCCTTCGGATTCCAGTTGGGCGAGCACGTTGGCGATGTCTTCTTCCGTCCCGTCGGCGGCAAGCTTGCGGGCCAGCTCGGCGCGGCTGTGTTCGCGCCGCGCCAGGAGGCCGATGGCTTTCCGCCTCAGTTCATTCACTCGGCGGCGGCCGGGACGGCATTCAGCGCGGCGACACCGACCGCGGCGCGCACCTTGTTCTCGATTTCGACGGCGATTTCCGGATGCTCCTTGAGGAACTCGCGGGCGTTGTCCTTGCCCTGGCCGATTTTCTCGCCGTTGTAGGCGTACCAGGCGCCGGACTTGTCGACAAACTTGTGCTCGACGCCGAGTTCGATGATTTCTCCCTCGCGCGATATGCCCTCGCCGTAGAGGATGTCGAAATGGGCTTCCCTGAACGGCGGCGCCACCTTGTTCTTGACGACCTTGACCTTGGTTTCGTTGCCGATGACCTCGTCGCCCTTCTTGATGGCGCCGGTGCGGCGGATGTCCATGCGCACCGAGGCGTAGAACTTCAGCGCGTTGCCGCCCGTGGTCGTTTCGGGGTTGCCGAACATGACGCCGATCTTCATGCGGATCTGGTTGATGAAGATCACCAGCGTGTTGGTGCGTTTGATGTTGCCCGTCAATTTACGGAGCGCCTGGGACATGAGTCGGGCCTGAAGTCCCGGCAACTGGTCGCCCATTTCTCCCTCGATTTCGGCCTTCGGCGTCAGCGCCGCGACCGAGTCGATGACGATCAGGTCAACTCCACCGGAACGTACCAGCATGTCGGCGATTTCGAGGCCCTGCTCGCCGGTGTCAGGCTGGGAAATCAGCAATTCCGGTACCCGGACGCCCAGTTTGCCCGCATAGACGGGGTCGAGCGCATTTTCGGCATCGATGTAGGCGGCGGTGCCGCCGAGCTTCTGCACTTCGGCCACGACCTGAAGGCAGAGCGTCGTCTTGCCCGATGACTCGGGGCCGTAAACCTCCACCACCCTGCCGCGCGGCAGTCCGCCGATGCCCAGCGCGATGTCGAGCCCCAGCGAACCGGTCGAAACGGCCTGAATGTCGTTCTCGATCTGGCCTTCGCCCATCTTCATGATGGAGCCCTTGCCGAACTGCTTTTCGATCTGGGCAAGCGCCGCCTGCAGGGCTTTCGCCTTGTTGTCGTCCATGAGTGTTTCTCCGAAAACTGAAAATGATTATGGCACGGATGGCACAGTTTTTGCCCGGGCCAGCAAGCCATTCAGCACATGAATGACCGCCTGCCGCCGGATCGCCTCGCGGTCGCCATGGAACAGGCGCTGCTCGGCCTCCGGCGCCTGCCCGCGCAAGCACCAGCCGAAGCATACGGTGCCCACTGGCTTACCAGGTGAGCCACCCGCCGGCCCGGCGATGCCGGTGATCGCCAGCGAAATCAAGGCATTGGAGTTGGCAAGGGCGCCGGCGGCCATTTCCGATGCCGTTGCCAGGCTCACGGCGCCGTGCGCGGCAAGCGTTTCCGGGCGCACGCCGAGCATGGCGACCTTGGCGTCATTGCTGTAAGTGACGAAGCCCCGGTCGAACCAGGCCGAGCTTCCCGCGGTGTGAGTGACCACTTGCGCCACCCAGCCTCCTGTGCAGGACTCGGCGGATGTCAAGGTCAACGAGCGTTCCCCGAGGGTGGCGCCGACTGCGGCGGACAGGACGGCGAGATCGCTGTCCATCAGAACAGGCGGTCGAACAGCGCCTTGAACACCGCCAGTGTCAGCACGGTGTATCCGGCGGCGACGAGGTCGTCCATCATCACGCCGAAGCCGTTCTTGACCTCGCGGTCGAACCAGCGGGCCGGCGGCGGCTTGAAGATATCGTAGCAACGGAACCAGAGGAAGGCGGCCAACTGCCACATC
The DNA here is from genome assembly GCA_964602565.1 of uncultured Rhodocyclaceae bacterium. Lineage (GTDB taxonomy): Bacteria > Pseudomonadota > Gammaproteobacteria > Burkholderiales > Rhodocyclaceae > Fen-999. The sequence continues at coordinate 14,547 of CAZRRI010000014.1, forward strand.
CAGGTCGGCGGGGTGAGCAGCAGCACTGCCCAGAACGGCACGATCTCGTCCCAGACGATAGCGCCGTGGTCGGTCACGCCGAGTGCCCGGCCCGTGATGTGGCAGGCCGGTATCCCGAAGAGGAAAAGCAGGGTGATGAAACCGGCCAGCCAGGTATCGTCCGGAAAATAGCCGCGCAACAGGGGAAAGGTCAGCCACGCGAACAGCGTGCCGGCCGTGCCCGGCGCGAAGGGCGACAGGCCGCTGCCGAAGCCGCAGGCGACGAGATGCGCGGGGTGGCGCAGCAGGAAGGAGACCGGCGGGGGCGGCGGGGATGGGGCGCGGGCCATGGGGGCAGGATACCGCGGGAAACGCCGTCAGGCGGCCGGTTCGGCGTAGCGGTGCTGGATATCCTGAACCTGTGACAGGTGCGCCAGGAAGCACTCGACCACCTCCGGGTCGAAATGCCGGCCCGCCTGCTCGCGCAGGTAAGCGAGCGCCTTGTCCAGCGGCCAGGCCTGTTTGTAGGGCCGTTCCGAACAGAGGGCGTCGAAGACGTCGGCGACCGCGGCGATGCGGCTGGCCTGCGGGATCGCCGCGCCGGCGAGTCTTTGCGGATAGCCGCTGCCGTCCCATTTCTCGTGGTGCGACAGGGCAATGCCGCGGGCCAGGTCCATCAGGTCGGAGTCGCCGTTGCTCAGGATGTCGGCGCCGATGACGGCATGGCGCTTCATGATCTCCCATTCCCCCGGATCGAGTTTGCCCTGCTTGAGCAGGACCGCGTCGGGGATGCCGATCTTGCCGACATCGTGCATCGGGCTGGCGTGCAGCATCAGTTCGCTGTCGGCCTCGCTCCAGCCGAGCCCTTTGGCCAGCAAGGCAGAATACTTGCTCATGCGGATGATGTGCAGGCCGGTTTCGTTGTCCCGGTATTCCGCCGCGCGGCCCAGGCGCCGCACCACCTGCAGGCGGCTCTGGTTGAGCGCCTCGGTGCGCTGCCGCACCATGCCCTCGAGAATGCTCTTCTGGTCGTGCAGCAGGCAGTGGGCCAGGTGCGCATCCAGCAGGTTGCCGACGCGCATCAGCAGTTCGGCGCGATCGAAGGGCTTGCCGAGATAATCCCGGGCGCCGCTGGCCAGGGCGCGCAGCAGGTGTTCGCGCCCGTGCTGGGCGGTGAGGATCACGATCGGCGGCAGCAGGGGGTCGCCGAGCGATTGCAACTGCGCCATCACCTGGTAGCCGTCGAACTGCGGCATGTTGATGTCGAGCAGGATCAGGTCTGGACGCTGCTCCTGGTAGCGGGGCAGCACCTCGCGCGGGTCCTCGATCAGCACCGGCGGCGGGTAGCCCTGCCCGGCAAGCATCTTGTCGAGCAGCTTGAGGTTGGCCGGCTCGTCATCCACGATGAAGATGCGGGCCTGGGTCAGCAGATAGCCCTTCATGTCCGGTTCTCCCCGTCGGTCAGGCAGCGGTCGATGGTCTCGAGGAAGCGGTCGACGTCGAGCGGCTTGGTCAGGTAGTCGCGGAAGCCGGCGGTCTTGCCGCGCTCGATATCGCGCGGCATGGCGTTGGCGGTGACGGCGACCACCGGAATCCGCCGCAGCCGGGCGTCGGCCTTGAGGATTTCCAGCACCTGGTAGCCATCCATGCCCGGCATGTTGATGTCGAGCAGGATCAGGTCGGGCTGGTGCGTCAGCGCCAGCTCGATGCCCAGTTCCGGCGCATGGGCGGTGATCACGCGCAGGTTCGGGCGCATGCCGAGCATGTGGGCGATCAGTTTCAGATTCACCGGATTGTCGTCGATGCACAGCACGTGGCCGGGGCGTTCCGGCGCCGTCCCGGCCGCGGTTCTTTCGCCGTCGCCGGCGCCGGCGACGGCCGCCCGGGCCGGCGGCGCGTCGGCCGGCAGATCGATCCAGAAGCGGCTGCCCTTGCCCACCTCGCTGGCGACGCCGACCTCACCCCCCATTATTTCCACCAGCCGGCGCGTGATCGTCAGGCCGATGCCGGTGCCCTCGACCCCGCTGCGTTCGGCGGCGAGGCGGTTGAACGGCTGGAACAGCTCCTCGAGGCGTTCCGCCGGGATGCCCATGCCGGTATCGATCACCGTGATGCGCATGCGGCCGGCCGGGCTGGCGGTCGCGTCGAGCCGGATGCCGCCGTATTCGCGGTTGTACTTGACGGCGTTCGAGAGCAGGTTGAGCAGCACCTGCTTGAGGCGCACCCGGTCGGCCCGCACCGCCTTGCCGGGCGGGATGTCGAGATGGATCTCGATGTTCCGCGCCACCGCCAGCGGCTGGATCAGCTGGCGGCAGTCGGCGATCACGGTCGCCAGGCTCACCGGCTCGAGCAACAGGTCGACGCGCCCGGATTCGATCTTGGCGAGGTCGAGCACCTCGTTGATCAGTTCGAGCAGGTGGCGGCCGGCCTTGAGGATTTCATGCGCGTTGTCGAGCTGGTCCGCGTTCAGGCCGGCATCGTATTCGAGCATCTGCGCGAAGCCGATGATCGCGTTCATCGGCGTGCGCAGCTCGTGGCTCATGCTGGAAAGGAAGTCCGACTTGGCCTGGTTGGCGCGCTCGGCGGCCTCCTTCGCCTGGGCCAGCTCCTCGCGGCGCGCCAGATCCTCCGTGAAGTCGGTGAAGATGTTGAACAGGTACTGCGGCTGTCCCCGCTCGTCCTTGATGAAGCCGACGTTGCTGGCGCTCATGAAGATGCTGCCGTTCTTGCGGCGCAGCGGCAGCAGGCCGGTCCAGGTGCGTCCCGCCGCGATCGCCGCCAGAAAGTCGTGCGTCGGCTCGAGGCCGGGATCGTCCGGCATGAACATCTCGAAGCTGCGGCCGATGATTTCCTCGTCGCGGTAGCCGTAGGCCTCGGCGTGGGCGCGGTTCTGGTAGATCTGGCGGCCCTGGCCGTCGGAAATGCCGATGCACTGTTGGCTGGCGTCGAAGATGCGCCGGAACAGCGCCAGCCGCTCCTCGTTCTCCTTGCGTTCGGAAATGTCGCTGTGGATGCCGATCATCCGCACCGGCTTACCGGCCTCGTCGCGCCCCGCCACCGTACTGCGGCAAAGAATCCACTTGTAGCCGCCGTCCTTGCAGCGCAGCCGCAGTTCGATGGTGTAGGCCGGCAACCTGCCGGCCAGGTAGTCCTGCAACGTCTGCCGCGCCCGCGCCAGGTCGTCCGGGTGTACGCTCCGCATGAAGGCATCCGAGGCATTGATGACCGGCCCGAGTTCGCCGCGGGCGAAGCCCAGCATGCCCTCGTAGTTGCCGGACAGCGCCATCTCGCCGGTGAGCATGTTCCAGTCCCAGACGCCGTCGCCGGGACCCTCGACGGCGAAGGCGAAGCGTTCCTCGCTTTCGCGCAGCGCGTCTTCCTTCTGCTTGCGGGCCGTGATGTCGGTGCGGATCGAGATGTACTGCATCACCTGGCCGCGCATGTCGCGGACCGGCATGATGGTCGCCTCGACCCAGTAGAGCGAGCCGTCCTTGCGGCGGTTGCATAACTCGCCTTGCCATATCTCGCCGGCCGTGATGGTGCGCCACAATTTGCGGTAGAAGTCTGGCGGATGGAGGCCGGATTTGACCAGGCGATGGTTCTGGCCGATCAGCTCGGCGCGTGAATAGCCGCTGGTCGCGCAGAACTTGTCGTTGATGTGGGTGATCCTGCCCTTGGCGTTGGCGGTGCTGATGATCGCGTGCTCGTCGATCGCCACGCGCAGCTGTTCGAGTTGCAGCCGGGCCTGGGCATCCTGCCGCCGGTGTTCCGTTTCGGCGCGCAGCCAGGCCCGATGGCGCCAGCCCTGGGCGCGGACCGCCGTCAGCAGCAATGCCGGCGTGACGGGCTTGGGCAGAATGTCCTCGACGGCGGCGGCGCGCGCCTGCAGCAGATTCTGCGCGCTGTCCATCGCGGTGAGGAACAACACCGGCAGATGCGCGTACTCCGCTCGCTGGCGCATGATCGTCACCAGTTCCGGACCGCGGCAGCCGGGCATCTCGATGTCGGTGAGCAGCAGGTCGGGCTTGAATTCATCGAGCAGGCCGAGCGCAAGCAGCGGATCCTGGACGGCCCGCACCTCGAGGCCGTGTTCGCGCAGGATGGCGCCGTAGTAGTCGAGCGCGCTCTGCTCGTCGTCGAGCAGGATCACGCGCAGCGGCGGGCCGCCCAGCCGGTCGTGCAGATTCTCGACCAGCGCGGCGAGCCGGCCGGGATTCAGCGGCAGCGTGAAGAAGTTGGACACGCCGTCGCGCTGCCAGCGGTGGAATCTGCTCGCCGAAACTGCCGAGCGCGATCACGCGCCAGGTCGCCTGCGCCGTCCCGGTCATGCCCCGACCCCCGGCGGGGCAAGCCGCTGTCGCGCTTGCGGAATGGCTGGATCAGGCGAAATGGTCATAACCGCGTTGGGCAACTTCGATCGGATCACCATTGGCATCGAAAATCGTCATGTGCCCGGCCGGACCGGCTTCGATCTTGCCGATGCAGGTCAGCGGCAGGGCCAACTCCCCGGCCAAGGCCACAATTCTCGTATGGTTAAAGGCCGGCGCGGTGAACACCAGTTCGTAATCGTCGCCGCCGGAGAGGCAGGCGTCGCGCTCGGGGCCGGGTTCGGGCAGGAACTCGAGCCGCAGCGTCGCGGCGACGCCGGATTGTTCGAGGATGTGGCCGAGATCGGCCAGCAAGCCGTCGGAAACGTCGATGGCGGCCGAGGCCAGCCCGCGCAGGGCCAGCCCGAGTTCGACGCGCGGCTGGGGCCGGTGGTAGGCGGCCAGGCAGGCGGACAGCGCCGGTTCGGCCAGCGGCCGCCGGCCCTGCAAATGGGCCAGGCCCAGCGCGGCGCGGCCGGGCATGCCGGAAACCCAGATTTCGTCGTGCGGGTGCGCGCCCGAGCGCAGCAGGGCAGTGCCGGCGGGGACTTCGCCGCAGATCGTCACGCAAAGATTGCGCGGCCCCCGCGTCGTGTCGCCGCCGATCACATCGACGCCGAACTTTTCGGCGCAGTCGAAGAGTCCTTCGGCGAATTTCCCGATCCAGCTTTCGGTGGCGGCGGGCAAGGCCGCGGCGAGCAAGGCCCAGCGCGGCCGGGCGCCCATCGCCGCCATGTCCGAGATATTGACGGCCAGCGTCTTCCAGCCGAGGTCGGCGGGGTCGGCGTCGGGCAGGAAGTGCGTGCCGGCGACGAGCATGTCGGTGGACAGCAGCAGCTCGCAGCCGGGCGACGGCCGCACGATGGCGGCATCATCGCCGACACCCAGCACGGCGTGGCGCGCCGGGCGGCGGAAGTAACGGTCGATCAGGGCAAACTCGGAAGGCATGTCCCGATGCTACCCGGTTAACTTGCCGCCGTTTCTTTCGGGCGCAATTTCGGCGCCAGCTTGTCGAGCACGCCATTGACGAACTTGTGGCCGTCGGTGCCGCCGTAGGTCTTGGCCAGTTCGATGGCTTCGTTGATGACCACCCGGTAGGGGGTCTCGACATGATGTTTCAGTTCGCAGGCGCCGAGCAGCAGCACGCAGCGCTCGATGGGCGACACGTCGTCCCAGGCGCGATCGACGTGCGGCGCGATGAGGTCGCGCAAGGCGTCGATGTCGGCAAGCGTTTCCGCGAGCAGATCGGCGTAGAGCCTGGTGTCGGCCTTGTCGAAGCCGGCGACCGACTCGGCCTGGACGCGGATCGCGGCCTCGTCCTGGCCGCCGACCAGATGCTGGTAGAGACCCTGGACGATGAATTCGCGGGCGCGGTGACGAGGCGATCGGCTCATGATGACCTTACTTCAGACACTTGAGCAGATTGGCGATTTCCACGGCGCACTGGGCGGCCTCGACACCTTTCTGATGCATGCGTACTTCGGCCTGGTCGTCATTCTCGACGGTGAGCACGGCGTTGGCGATCGGTATGCCGCTGGCCAGCTGGATGTCGATGACGCCGCGCGCCGATTCGTTGGCGACGATCTCGAAGTGATAGGTCTCGCCCCGGATGACGCAGCCCAGCGCCACCAGCGCGTCGTGGCGGCCGCTCCCGGCCATGGTCTGGAGCACCAGCGGCAATTCGAGCGCGCCGGGCACGGTGACCAGCGTCACGCATTCCGGCGCCACGCCCAGCCGGCGCAGTTCCTGGCAACAGCCGGACAGCAGCCCCTCGCCGACATCGCGATTGAAGCGGGCCATGGCAATGCCTATGCGCAGACCCGAGCCGGCCAGGTTGGGTTCGATTTCCCGCACATCGGCGCACTTGCCGGACTGTGTCGGCGTGGCGGCAGGCTTGAAGCTCATGCGGCGGCCTCCTCGGCGGACAGATAACCGGTGATTTCCAGGCCAAAGCCGGCCATGCTCGGCATCTTGCGCGGACTGGCCAGCAGTTTCATGCGCCCGACGCCGAGGTCGCAAAGGATCTGCGCGCCGATGCCGTACAGGCGCGGATCCCATTTGGCGCCAGGCCTGGCGGTGTCCGCCTCGCCTTGCAGGGCGGCGACCAAGTCGGCGGTCGAACTGGAACGGCGCAGCAGCACGATGACGCCGCTGCCATGACGGGCGATGGTGCGCATGGCGCGGTCGACGCTGAAACTGTGGCGATTGCTCTGGCAGTCGAGAAAATCGAGCACCGTGATCGGCTCGTGCACCCGCACCAGGGTTTCCGCCTTCGGGTCGATGCCGTTCTTGACCAGCGCGAGGTGCACGTCGCCGCTGGTCTGGTCGCGATAGGCGATCAGGTGGAAATCGCCGTGGATGCAGGAGACATCCTTCTCGGCGATGCGCTCGACCAGCTTCTCGTTTTCCGAGCGGTAGTGGATCAGGTCGCGGATGGTGCCGATCCGCAGGCCGTGCTCCCGCGCGAATTCGAGCAGGTCCGGCAGGCGCGCCATGGTGCCGTCGTCCTTGAGGATTTCGCAGATCACGGACGCCGGTTCGAGGCCGGCCATCTGCGCCAGGTCGCAACCGGCCTCGGTATGGCCGGCGCGCACCAGCACGCCACCCTTCTGCGCCATCAGCGGGAAGATGTGGCCGGGCTGGACGATGTCGCTCGGTTTGGCGTGCCGCCCGGCCGCCGCCTGCACGGTGCGGGCTCGGTCGTGCGCCGAAATGCCGGTGGTCACGCCCTCGGCGGCCTCGATGGAAACGGTGAACGCCGTGCCGTGCGGGGTCTTGTTGTCGCGCACCATCAGCGGCAGGTCGAGCTGGCGGCAGCGTGCCTCGGTGAGCGTCAGGCAGATCAGGCCGCGGCCGAACCGGGCCATGAAGTTGATGGCCTCGGGTGTCACGTGCTCGGCGGCGAGGACCAGGTCGCCCTCGTTTTCGCGGTCTTCCTCGTCGACGAGAATGACCATCTTGCCGGCACGCATGTCGGCGACGATGTCCTGAATGGGGCTGATGCTCATCTTGGTGTCAATTTCAGTGGTGTGAGAACGAAGGCGAGGGGCGGAATTCTACGCCTGGCCGTCCGGGCTCAGCATCCGCTCGACGTAGCGGGCGATCAGGTCGACTTCGAGATTGACCTTGCCGCCGGCCCGGCAATGCTTGAGCGTCGTGACTTCGACGGTGTGCGGGATCAGGTTGATGGAAAACTCGGCGCCCTCGACGCGGTTGGTGGTCAGCGAAACGCCGTTGATGGTGATCGAACCCTTGCGCGCGATGTATCGGGCCAGTTCCCTTGGTGCGCGGATGACCAGCTCGTGCGATTCGCCGATCTTCTCGAACTTGACGATCTCGCCGACGCCATCGACGTGGCCCGAGACCAGATGGCCGCCGACACGGTCGGCCAGGCGCATGGCCTTCTCCAGATTGACCTCGCCCGGCGCGTCGAGGCCGACCGTGCAGTCGAGCGTTTCGCGCGAGACATCGATCTTGTAATGCGGCCCGTCCTTCTCGATCACCGTCAGGCAGACGCCGCCATGGGCGATCGAATCGCCGATGGCGACGTCGGAAAGATCGAGTCTGGGCGCCTCGACTGTCAGGCGCAAGCCTTTGTCGAGGGTCTGTAGATGCGTGATGCGGCCGGTGGTGGCGACGATGCCGGTGAACATGGAAACTCCCGGATGATTAAAGCGGCAACTTGTCCAGCGTGGCGAGAAAGCGGTCGGCGGGCTGATAGCCGACCACGCGCACGTCGGCGATCTCCTGGCCGTCCCGGCCGAAGAAGATGAGGCCCGGCGGGCCGAACAGCTTGAAGCGTTTGAGCAATGCCTTGTCGGCGTCGTCGTTGGCGGTGACATCGGCCTGCAACAGCCGCGTGCCGGCCAGGCGGGTCTTGACGCGCGCGTCGCTGAAGGTGAACTTCTCCATTTCCTTGCAGGACACGCACCAGTCGGCGTAGAAGTCGAGCATGACCGGCCGGCCCTGGGCGGTGGCTTCCCGCAGGCGCGCATCGAGGTCGGCCGTGGTCTTGACGCGCTCGAAAGTCAGTCCCGGCGACACGCCGGCCACCGCTTCGCCGCGCAGGAAGCCGAGCGGCTGCAAGGGGTCGCGCGCGCCGCCGAGCAGGCCGATCAGCATGGCGGCGCCAGCGAGCAGCATCAGTACGCCGAAACCTTTCCACAGCCGATGCCAGCCGCCGGCGTGAGGCGGCAGCGGATCGAGCGCGTGCATGTAGATGGCCGGGATGATCAGCAGGGCCGCCCAGCCCAGCATCTGCGTCCAGGCCGGGATCACCGGCGCGACCAGCCACAGCGCGGTGGCCAGCAGCAGCACGCCGAAGAACTTCTTGACCGCATCCATCCAGGGGCCGGTCCTGGGCAGCAGCGAGCGCGAAAAGACGCCGACCAGGATCAGCGGCGCGCCCATGCCCAGCGCCATGGCGAACAGCGCCGCGCCGCCGAGCGCGGCGTCCCCGGTCTGGGCGATGTAGAGCAGCGCGCCGGCCAGCGGCGCCGCGACGCAGGGCCCGACGATGAGCGCGGACAGGGCGCCCATGGCGGCGATGGCGCCGAAGCTGCCGCCCCGGGCGTTGGCCTTTTCCGACAGGCGGCCTTGCAGCGCCGCCGGCAACTGCAACTCGTAGAAGCCGAACATCGACAGGGACAGCGCGACGAACACCAGCGCGAAGGCGCCGAGTACCCAGGCATTCTGCAGCGCCGCCGAAAGCAGCGTGCCCGAGTAGCCGGCGGCGACGCCGACGGCGGCGTAGGTGACGGCCATGCCCAGCACGTAGGCGGAGGAAAGCCAGAAGGCGCGCGCATGGGTGACGGCGTGGCCGTGATTGACGATGATGCCGGACAGGATGGGCACCATCGGCAACACGCAGGGCGTCAGCGACAGCAGTAGGCCGAAGCCGAAGAAGCTGGCGATCGCCACCCAGAGGCCGCGGTCGCGCAACAGGCCGGCGATGTTCGACGATTCGTCGCCATCGCCGGCCGCTGGCTCGGTCCTGGCCGGCCCGGCCGGCTGCGCCGCCGGTGTCGCAACCGCCGGCGCGGCTGCCGGTGCCACGGACATCCGGGGCGCGGCGGCGAGGTCGACGCTGGCTTGCTGCACCATCGGCGGGTAACAGATGCCTTCGTCCCAGCATCCTTGCGAAGTGGCCTTGAGGGTGAAGGACTCCGCGCCGTTCGCCTCGACCGGAATGACGATCCTGATTTCGTCGCGGTAGGTTTCGACCTGGCCGAAGAACTCGTCGTCCTTGATCTTGCCGGTCGGGAATTTCGGTTCGCCGAGCTTGACCGTGGCCGGTTCGGCGACGAACTTGAACTTGTCCCGGTACATGTAGTAACCGTTCTCGATCTGCCAGCGCGCCTCGACGGAATGGGCGTCGAGGGTTTGCGCGGAGAAACGGTAGGCCTTTTCGGGCTCCAGCGGCTCGTCGGCGGCGAACGGCGACGGCGCGACCGCGAAGGCCAGCAGCAGCGCGAAGAGGCGGACGAGGGAGGCGAGGCGGACGAGGGGGGAAATCATGGGCCGGGTTCCGGTGTCGTTTCGGCGGCGATCCAGGCCAGGTAGCCGGGCAGGCCGCGTCCGATTGGGACAGCGACGATCTCGGGAAGTTCGTGGGGATGCCGCGCCCGGATGGCGGCTTCCAGCGCCGGGTAGCGCTCGACGGTGGTCTTGATCAGCAGCGGCACTTCCTCGGCCTGCTCGACGCGCCCCTGCCAGCGATAGACCGAGCGGCAGGGCGCCAGGATGTTTACGCAGGCCGCCAGCCGGGCCGCCACGATGTGATCGGCGAGCGTGCGCGCCGATTCGCCGTCGGGCAGGTTGGTCAGTACCAGCAGGGCTTCCATGGCCGGATTGTACCGGTCAGGACAGCAGGCGCCGGCGAGCCAGGGCGAGCGCGATCCAGAAGCAGGCGAAGCCGAGCGCCGCCAGCACGGCCACGTGCAGCAGCACCGCATCCGGCACCTGGCCGGACAGCAGCGGCCGGATGAGCGCCACCGAGTGCGTCAGCGGCAGGAACTGCGAGATCGCCTGGATGCCGGCCGGCAACTGGTCGAGCGGGAAAAACACGCCCGACAGCAGGGTCATCGGCGTGATGAACAGGGTGAAGTAGTACATGAAATAGTCATAGGAGGGCGCCAGCGCCGTCACGATCAGGCCCGGCCCGGCGAAGGCCAGGCCGGTGAGGAAAATGACCGGGATCGCCCACAGCGCCAACGGCGACTGCACGAGGCCGAGCAGCGCGACGACGATCAGGATGGCGACGCCGGACAGGGTGGCCTTGGCCGCCGCCCAGAACAGCTCGCCGAGCACGACGTCGTCGAGCGCGACCGGCCCGTTCATGATGGCTTCCCACGTCTTCTGGACGTCCATGCGGGCAAAGGCGGAATAGAGCGTCTCGAACGATGCCGCGTTCATGGTCGAGGCGCACACCGTGCCGGCGGCGAGGAACGCGATGTACGAGCCGCCGCCGAAGGCGGGCAGCGCCTCCGGCAGCAGGCCGCCGAGGCCGTAGCCGAGGCCGAACATGTAGATCATCGGATCGGCGAGGTTGCCGAGGATCGACGGAATGGCGATCTTGCGCCAGACCAGGAAGTTGCGGCGCCACACGGCGATGGCGCGCACCGACAGTCGGGGTGGGGTGAAGTGGTTCATCAGTCGCGCAGGTCCCGGCCGGTGAGCTTCAGGAAGACATCCTCGAGGTTGGCCGGCCGCAGCGACGACGGCGACACCGGAATGTGTTCGGCGATCAGGGCTTGCGGCGTGTCCTCGGCGATGATGCGTCCGTTGTCCACGATGGCCAGGCGGCCGCACAGCCGCTCGGCTTCTTCCATGAAATGCGTGGTCAGCAGAATGGTCTTGCCCTCGGCGAGCAGCCCCTGCAGCCGCTCCCAGATCAGGTGGCGCGCCTGCGGGTCGAGGCCGGTGGTGGGCTCGTCCAGCACCAGCAGGTCGGGGTCGTTGATCAGCGCGCGCGCCAGCGTCAGGCGCCGCTTCATGCCGCCCGACAGCGTGCGGATGTTGGCGCCGGTCTTGCTGGTCAGGCCGGCGAATTCGAGCAGGCCGGGAATGCGGGCGCGGATGGTGGCGTCGTCGAGGCCGAAGTAGCGGCCGAACACCAGCAGATTCTCGGCGGCGGAAAAGTCCGGATCGAGGTTGTCGAACTGCGGCACCACGCCGACGCGCTCGCGCGCCTCGCGGGCGCGCCCCGGCACCGGCTCGCCGACCATGGTGATCGACCCGCCGTCCGGCGCGATCAGGCCGAGGCAGCAGCGCAGCGTGGTGGTCTTGCCGGCACCGTTGGGGCCGAGCAGGCCGAAGCATTCCCCCTTGGCCAGCGCGAAGGAAATGCCCGCCACCACCTCGCGGTCGCCGTAGCGCTTGCGCAGGTCGCGGACTTCTAGGGGCGCGGCCATGCGTCGTGGATGATCCGGCGGATCACGTGCAGGCGCCGGTGGAAGAAGTGGTCGGCGCCGGGGATGACGGTCACCGGCAGTTCCAGCGGCTCGGCCCACTTGAGCACGTTGGCGAGCGGCACGGTTTCGTCTTCCGAGCCGTGGATGACGATGGTGTCCGGCGCGACGGCTTCGGTGTCGTACTTGCGGTCGCCCTCGATGAAACCGGCGGCGGTGCCGACCAGCACGAGGCGGCGTGCCGCCACGCCTGACTCTTGCAGGTGCCTGGCCAGCCGCGTGACGACGTAGGCGCCGAACGAGAAGCCGGCGAGATAGAGCGGCAGCGGCCCGAAACGGCCGCGGGCGTAGTCGTGCACGGCCAGCAGGTCCCCGGTCTCGGCAATGCCCCGGTCATGCGCGCCCTCGCTGCCGCCGACGCCGCGGAAACTCGGCCGCAGCGTGGCGCAGCCGAGTTCGCGGAAGGCCTTGGCCAGCGTCGTCACCACCTTGTTGTCGGCGGTGCCGCCAAACAGGGGATGCGGATGGGCGACGATGGCGATGCCGGCGGCGTCGTCGTGGGGTTCGACGAATACCTCGATCTTGCCGGCCGGCCCGTCGAGCAGCGCGCGCTCGTGGCGCGACATCAGATCTTCAGGCGTTCGACGACCTGGCCCTTGAGCAGGTGGGAGTCGACGATCTCGTCGATGTCTTCCTTGTCGACATAGGTGTACCAGGTCGCTTCGGGATAGACGACCAGCACCGGGCCCTTGTCGCAGCGGTCGAGGCAGCCGGCGTTATTGACGCGCACCTTGCCGGGGATCTTGTCGCCGAGTTCCTTGACGCGCTGCTTGCAGTGGTCGCGCATGGCGGTGGCGCCATGGTTGTTGCAGCATGGCTGGCCGGGGTCGCGCTGGTTGGAGCAAAAGAAGAGGTGGTATTTGAAGTGGCTCATGGTGTCTCCGCTGGGTACTTGATGGCATTTTTCGCCATCTTATCGCGAGCGGCGGCAATCGGGTCGATGCCCAGCGCATCGGCCAATTCCACGAGGTAGATAAGGGTATCGGCGATCTCGTCGCGCACGTCGGCGAGCTTGGCGGCCGGCAGGTCCAGGCTCTGCTCGGGCGTCAGCCACTGGAAATGTTCGACCAGTTCGGCGGCCTCGACGATCATGGCCATGGCCAGGTTCTTCGGCGTATGGAAACGGCGCCAGTCGCGCGCGGCGGCGAATGCGCGCAGGGCATCGCGCAGGCTGTCGAGGTCAGTAACGGGGTCGGTCATGATCGGCTCTCATCAGGAACAGCCAGGGCAGCGCCAGGAACGGCCAGAGGTTCGAGGCCAGGCGTGTCAGGCCGTGGAAGTTGAGGAACTGGCCGGGGTCCCAGGTCTGGAAGGTGTGGGCCAGGTACGGGTTTTCCGGCGCGATGTTCACCAGCGTGGTGGCGACGAGCAGGCTCGACGCCGCCAATGCCTTCCGCCAGCGCTCGTGCAGGGGGCTGGCGAGCAGCCAGAACAGCAGCCCGGCGGCCAGGCCGGTGAGGCTGCCCGGCGTCGCCCAGGCGAAGCCGGCCGTGCCGCTCATCATCAGCAGGAAGGCGAAGCTCTTGGCCAGCAGGCCGGCGCCGACGACGGCGAAGGTCGATTCACCTCTCGTCCCGCGCGCCAGCAGGCTCACGATCAGTGCGATAGCCAGGGTTTCGGTGGCGACGATGGCGGCCTCGATGCCGGTGAAACTGTCCGCGCTGTAGCTCAGGGGGGGCGTGACGCCGAGCAGTCCGCGCAGGCTGCCGTTGCCGAACAGGAGGGTGTCGGGATTGAACTGGGTCAGCAGCCACAGCAAGATCAGCAGGAGTCCGGTGTCGGCGCCGGCGCCGGGCTGGAACAGGCGATGGCGCAGCGCGTCCAGGCGTCCGCCATCGGGCATGACGCGAACCCAGTGCGCCCCCGCCAGCGCGCCGACGAAGGTACCGGCGGTATTGCAGGCCAGATCGAGATTCGACGGCACCCGGTTGGGCAGGAAGTTTTGCAGGATCTCCAAAGTCAGGCTCGACGCCACGCCGATCGCCAGCGCCGTCGGCACCGCGAGGCGGCGCCCGAGCCGCGGTTGCAGCGCCATGGCCCACAGGAAGCCGAACGGCAGGTAGGCGGCGACGTTGCTGGCGAGGTCGAACCGGGTGTGGTAGCGCGGCCAGCCGGCGGCGAGAAAGGCCGTGGGCGAAGCGCCGGAATCGTGCCAGCCGGCGAAGGGATAAAGGCTGCCGTAGATCGCCAGCAGCGTGTAGGCGCCCGCCAGGTACAGGCCGAGCGGCGAACTCGCCCTTGTCAAGACAGGCGCGGCGTCAGGCCGTGCGTCCGGGCGTCAGCCGTTCGCGCAGGCGGCGCAATGCCTCGGCGGGCGCGAGACGGGCCGGGTCGAGCCGCGGCAGTTCGATGCCGTCCAGCGTGTTCTTCACCAGCAGACCGAGGTCAGTGTCGCCTTCCATCAGCAACCTGCGGCTGAAGAACAGCGTGTCGGGGTCCTCCTCGCGCGCCAGCAGGGCGATGAAGTCGCGGCTCCTGGCGGAGATGACGAGGTCGGGCGGCGCGGTATCGAAGATGGGCCGGAAGCCCCGGCGGCCATAGGCGAAGCGCAGCGTCATGCCGGCGTCGAGCACGCGGATTGCGAAGCGTTTGCCGATCAGGGGTTCGAGCGGCTCGCGGGGGATCATGCGGCCGAGCGCCAGGTTGAGCCCGGTGATCAGCGCCAGGGTCGGCGGCAGTTGCGGCAGCCGCGTGCCCAGGCGCGCCACCGGCGCCGGCAACGTGAAATCGGGCAGCTTGAAATTGTTCATGCGGCTTTCCTTATCAGTTCGAGCCCAGGCCGGCCATGCCAGAAACCATTGCAGAAATCGCCTTCCAGAGTGGCGGCTTCCCCCGCCAGGGCGCTCCGGAAGGCCGCGACGACCAGTCCGGTTTCCTCCGCTCGCGGGCCGAGACGGAGGATATCGACGCCGTGGCCGCGCACGTCCGGCAAGTCGTCGAGCAGATTGTACGACTTCGCCGACTGGGTCTGGATGCCGTTGATGGTGAGGAATTCCTCGCCTTCGCCCGTCTTCACCGTCATGCCGTCCGGGAAGTCGATGCACTTGAACTCGCAGTTGTCTTTCTGCAGGTTGTAGCGCCGGGCCGTGAAGCAGCGTGCCGAATAGGCGAGCGGCACCCGGCCATGGGCGAACACCTCGGTCGCCATGCCGGCCGGCCGCGCGGCCACGATGCCGGCCAGCAGTTCGCGGCTGGCCTCCGGCGGCAATACCCAGCGGTTGGCGCCCATGCCGGCCAGCAGGGCGAGCGTCTGGCTGTTGAAGACATTGAGCGTCGGGCCGGCGACGAAGGGGATGCCTTTTTCCGCCAGCAGGCGCACCGCGCCCATCTCGTTGGCCTCGACGGCGAAATTCCCGTTGTCGACGATGCGGCGCAGCGCCTTGAGATCGGACTCGGACTCGATCAGCGTCAGCGTCGACAGCACCACTTCCTTGCCGGCGGCGGCCAGTTTCGTTGCGATGTCGAGATAGTCGTCCAGCCGCAATTCATGGCGGCGCGAGCAGACCGTCTCGCCGAGATAGACGATGTCGACCGGCATGGCCGCCACCGACGCATAGAAGTCGAGCGTCTGCTGGCGGGGCCAGTAGTACTGGAGCGGGCCGAGGGAGAGCTTCATCGGTGAAGTCCCGCCGAAGGCGCAGCCCGCAAGCGAGGATCGGGCGCGACCCGAAATATTCGAGCGCGGCGGGCTTGCGGGCTCCTCCCCGCGAGGGGTGGCCGGGAGGGGCGGGTCACTATTTCCACGGCCGGTTGTAGGCGCCGAGCGTGTAGCTCTGGCCCTCGGAGACCTTGTTCAATTCGGCCATCCAGGCCGCCTTGGGCGAGAAGTGCCCGCTGTCGCGCAGGCAGGCGTCGATGGCGTCGCGCCAGATCTTCGTCACTTGCGCGACGTAGGCGGGGCTGCGCTGGCGGCCCTCGATCTTGATGGCGCGGATGCCGACCTTCACCAGTTCGGGCAGCAGCGTCATGGTATTGAGGCTGGCCGGCTCCTCGATGGCGTAGTAGGTATCGCGCTCATCGCCGTCGCCAACCTCGAAGCGGCCCTTGCAGATGGTCGGATAGCCGGCGCGCTCGCCCTCGCCGAAACGGTCGATCAGAATGCCGTTGAGCCGCGTCTCCATGCCCCGCGGCGTCTGCTCCCAGCGCACCGCCTTGCCGGGCGAGCAGGCGCCCTGGCAATTGGGCGACGTGCCCGTGGCATAGGCCGACAGCGCGCAGCGGCCCTCGACCATCACGCACAGGCCGCCGAAGCCGAACACCTCGATCTCGACCGGCGTGTTCTTGACGACCTGCTCGACCTGCGCCAGCGACAGCACGCGCGGCAGCACCGCGCGCTGGATGCCGAAGCGCTCGCGGTAGAAGTTGATGGCCTCGTAATTGGTCGCCGAACCCTGCACCGAAAGATGCAGGCGCAGATCCGGATGCGTACGGCGGGCGTAGTCCATCAGGCCCAGGTCGGCGAGGATGATGGCGTCGACGCCGAAATCGGCGGCGCGGTCCACCGCGGCGGTCCAGCGCGACCAGTTCTCGCTTTGCGGGTAGGTGTTGAGGGCGATCAGGACCTTGACGCCGCGCTCGTGCGCGTAGCGGATGCCCTGCCTGAGACTGGCTTCGTCGAAGTTGAGCCCGGTGAAGTTGCGGGCATTGGTGTCGTCCTTGAAGCCGGCGTAGACGCAGTTGGCGCCGTTATCGACGGCGGCCTTGAGTGCCGGCAAACCGCCGGCCGGACAGACCAGTTCGATGGATGAGGGGTTCATGGCACGCTGGCAAACGGGGGTGCTGGACTATAAGTAGCGTCGCGGCGCCTGCACTTGATGCAAGTCAACGGCCAATGTGCGCCAGGGCCCGATCGCGCCCGCACTTCATGACATCTGGCTTGAATCTGGAACTCCCTGATAGAATTAATGTTTTTTCGCAACGAGCCGGCCATGAATCCGCACGCGTCAGCATCACCCGACATGCCCCCGCATAACGTCTCTCCCAATGTGGTCACCCTGGCCGTTCTCGCCGCGCTGACAATGCCGGGCGCGACGCTGGCGCAGACAGCGCCGGGCCAGACGGTCGCGAGCCATCCGGCCGAGATTCCGGCCGCGGCCGCGGGCGCGAACCTCCAATACACCGGCGGGATGACGCAGGTCGGCATCGGCATCGACCGCGACGCGCGCCTGCACGGTCAGGCCAGCCATGTCTTGAGCGAGGACTCGTTCTCGGCCTGGATCGCGCAGGCCTGGCTCGGCAACCGCGCCGGCGGCCTGCGGCTGGATTACAACTGGATTCCCGAGGTCGATGGCAAGGCCGATGGCGCCGCGTTGGTGCGCAAGCTTTTCGCCGCCGTCGACCAGAACCGCGACGACGACCGCAAGCTCACGCTCGGCGCCGGGCTGGAAAACGAGCGCTGGTTCGGCAGCGTCAGCGCCAGCCACGGCCTCACCGGCAAGCGCTACCTCGGCGGGCCGCTGGTCGAGCAGGATGTCGCCACCGTCAGCGGCAGCGACAACGGCCGCCCCTACCTCGATACCATCACGACGACCACCACCACGCGCTATTTCCGCCAGGCTTACGATTACGGCATCGGCGTGCGCGCCGGCACCTTCCTGCCGGAGGCGCAAATGCGCGTCTCGCTCGGCCTCGACCGCGAATGGGGCGACTATTCCTCGCGGCAGAACACCGTGTCGCTCGGCATCGAGAAATTCTTCAGCGGCTCGCCGCACAGCGTCGGCCTGTTCCTCGAAAACTACGACAAGGCGGGCAAGTACGAGAATCGCGGCAACGGCACGCGCGCGCTGGCGGCTTACCGATACAGCTTCGGCGGCAGCACCCACGCGAGTTCCGCCGGCTGGCGCGAAGCCCGGCTGGTGCGTCGCGTCGAGGTGCCGGGCACCAGCAGCGAGACCCGGAAGGTCGCGGACGCCGCGCAGAGCGCGCCGCCCGTGGTCCAGACGCGCAGGGAAATGCGCATCGTCAAGACCACCGCCAGCATGGCCAGCGACGCTTTCTTCGAGTTCGACAAGGCCGAACTGACGGCCATCGCGCGACGCGAACTCGATCGTGTTGCCGACATCCTCAAGACCACCGAGCGCGCCGGCAACATCCGCGTCGCGGGGCACACCTGCGACATCGGCACGGAAGCCTACAACCTGCGCCTGTCGCAGCGTCGCGCCAATGCCGTCCGGGACTACCTGGCCAAGGCCGGCCTGCCGGCCGATGCCTTCGTCACGGAGGGGCTGGGCGAAGGCAACCCGAAGCATCCCAACACCCGCGCCACGCGCGAGAAGAACCGGCGCGTCGATGTCGAGTTCGTCCAGTACCGCGACAAGCAGGAAGAAGTGCAGGTGCCCGTCGAGGTGGTGACGCCGGTGCCGATGACCAAGCGCCAGACCGCCGCGCCGGTGACCTGGCGCGAAGAAGTGATCGACCAGGAGCCGGCCTGGGTGCGGCGCGCGCTGCGCAACACCGTGCCGCACAAGCAGACCGTCGATACCTACCGGGGTGCCAAGGTGACGCAGGTGGCCAGCACGTCGCGCACCTGGATCAACCGCGCGCCCGTCGCCCAGGACGACGCCGCCACCGTGGCGCAGAACACCGTGGCGACCATCGAGGCGCTGGGCAATGACAGCGACCCCGACGGCAATGCGCTCGCCATCGTCTCGGTCGGCGCGGCGATGCATGGCGCGGTGTCGATCGCCGGCAACGCCTTGCGCTATACGCCGGCGGCCGGTTACGTCGGCAGCGATGTCTTCACCTACGCGGTGGACGATGGCGCCGGCGGCCAGGCGTCGGCCATGGTGCGTGTCACCGTGCAGCGTGCCAACCAGCCACCGCTGGCGCACGACGACAGTTTCACCGTTGGTTATTCAGGTGACTGGCCGCTTAACGTGCTGGCCAACGATGCCGATCCCGACGGCGATGCCCTGAGCATCGTCTCATTCACGCAGCCATCGCAAGCGGTGGGTACCGTGGCGCAGGACGGCAACCGCCTGGTGTTCCGCGGCGCGGCCCGCTTCATGAGCGTTACTTTCACCTACACCATCAGCGACGGTCACGGCGGCACGTCGACCGCCACGGTCACGCTGATCGATCCCTGATCAGCGCGCCTTGAGCGCGTCCGGCGCGTCGAAGCCGGCGATCATGTGCGGGATGGTGGTCTTGCCGCAGATCGAGGGGCCCAGCGGGGCAATCGCGGATCGCGAAGTCGATATTCGATCTGGCTCGCTCTACTTGATTTCAGTTATTCTTTTAGGATAGGCTGCAATTCTTCATCGCCATTGGGGGAGAGGGTGATGTTCCGGATTCGCTTGGGCCAGGCTTGCTGTCTTGTTGGCCTTCTTCCCTTTACCGCCGTGGCCAGCAACGGTCTCAATCTCATCGGCTATGGCGCGGAGTCCGTGGCCATGGGTGGTGCCGATGTGGCGGTCGCCGCCGATACGCTGGCGCTCAATACCAACCCGGCTGGCATCGCGCGCCTCGGTGGCCGCGCCTTGGACGTTCACAATGCCGTTGCCCATGCCCTCAATGTGTCTCACGCGGACAGTCTGGGCAACGACCAGTCGGTCTCCAACCGCCTCGTTCCTGTTGCCGGCATGGGCTATGTCAGCCGGCCGATGGATTCCCGCTGCGCTTGGGGTGTCGCTTTCTTCGGCCAGGGAGGCGCGGGGTTCGTCTACGACGACGTGAAGACCGTTTTCGGCAGCGTGGATGAGATGTCATCGCTCGTGCGGATTGGTCGCCTGAGTCCAGGCGTTGCCTGCGAGACGGGTGGCGGGCTGTACCTCGGGGCGGCCTTGGCCGTTAGCCGTGCCGACATTCGACAGAAGGTTTTTCCTTCGACGTCGACCGGCCTTTTCTCCGGGATGGACTTGAAGGGTGCCAAGGGCTGGGGCACGACGGTCAAGCTGGGCATGCTTGCGACCGTGTCGAAGACGCTTACCCTGGGCGTCAGCTTCACGCCAAAGGTTGAGCTGCCTTTGCGCGATGGCCGTCTGATTTCCAACCAGACCGCCACCGGCCTGGGATTGGTGACATACCGTGATGTCAAGATCGACGGCTTGGCATTGCCCACCGAGTTGAGTATCGGTGCCGCGTGGCGACCGAACGACGATTGGCTGCTTTCGGCTGATCTCAGTTGGCTGGACTGGTCGGCGGCCGCTACACGCTCCACGCTTACCGCACGCAAGCCGGACAACGCGACTGCATCCGACATCAAGCTGACGTCTACGCTGGGTTGGCGCGACCAAATGGTGCTGGCCCTCGGCGCGGCATGGACCTTGAAGGCGCGCACGGTGCTGTACGCGGGCCTAAACCTGGCGCGCAACCCCATTCCCTCGAGCCATCTGACGCCGATCCTGGCCCCCATTGGCGAGCGCCACTGGACCGTCGGTTTCAAGCGAGCGCTCGGATCGGAATGGTCCCTGACCTTTGCGACGGAGTATCAGGTCAGAAATACCGTGACCTACACCAATCCCGAGTTTCCGCTGGGTCTCGACGCCACCGCGCGCAATGAATGCGTGGCGATGCATGTGGTGTTGGGGAGGCGTTGGTGAGTTTCGCCAAACTTACCCCGCCTTCCCCGGCAAGGCTGATCCAGCGCGAGCGCCTCTTTGCCCGTCTTGATGCCGCGCGGGTGCGGCAATATCTCTGGATCGCCGCACCGGCCGGCGCCGGCAAGACCTCGCTGGCCACCAGCTGGCTCGCGGCGCGTGGCACGCGATCCTTGTGGTACCGAATCGACGAGGATGATGCCGATCCTGCCAGCTTTTTCAGGTATCTGGGGTTTTTCGGGGCGGCGAGCGGCGTGGACTTGCCTGCCCTCACGCCGGAGTACCTGCCCGGGCTGGCGACGTACGCGCGGCGCTTCTTCCGACTGCTGTTCGCGGCGGTGCCGACGCCATTCGCACTGGTCCTCGACAACTACCAGGAGGCCCCTGCCGAGACTCCGCTGCATTCCCTCGTTGGCCTTCTTGCCGAGGAATTGCCACCGGGAGCAGTACTGTTGGTATTGAGCCGAGTCGGCCCGCCGCCGGTGCTCGCGCGCACCTTCCTCCAGGGCACGGTGCTCGGCTGGGACGATCTGCGATTCACCGTGGCCGAGACCCGGCAATTGCTCGATTCGATGGGCGGTGGCGATGCGGCGACGGTTCAGGCTGCTACCCACGGTTGGGCGGCTGGCATTGTGCTGACCGCTCATGCCGCCGATGCGCTAGGTGGGTCGATCGGCAAGGAGCCGGTGTCCCAGGCTGTGTTCGATTTCATCGCCCAGGAGTTTTTCGACCGGTTGCCCGCCGGGCAGCGCGATTTCCTTCTGCGGGTGGGCATGCTGCCGGCGGTAACCACCTCGCTGTGCGCCGCAGTCACCGATGATGATCAGGGCATGCAATGGCTGGCGAAACTAGAGCGCGAACACCTGTTCGTCACCCTGCAGATTCAAACCGAGCCGACCTACGAATTCCATCCCTTGTTCCACGTTTTTCTGCGCAAGCGCCGCGAGCAGGATCTGGATCCCCCTCGGCGCGATGCCCTCGCGCGGCGTGTCGCACTCGCCCTGGAAAAGGCGGACAGCCTGCGGCTGGCCGGGGATATCTGGGCAACGATCGGCGAGTGGGGCGAACTGGTGCGCCTCGTCTGTACGCATGCGCCATCCCTGCTGGCGACCGGCCAGTTTGCGCTGGTCGTCGAATGGGTTCAGCGCCTGCCGGAGGCCATCCGCTCCACTTCATCATGGCCGCTGTTCTGGGCGGCATCCTGCCGATTGATGTTCGATCCCCCCGCCGCGCGCGCCGACTTCGAGCGCGCCTATGCGTTGTTCGGAGATGCCGGCGACCTGGCGGGCCGATGGCTGAGTTGGGCCGGAATTGCGGAGAGCTTCGTGTTCGGCTGGGATAGCCTGGCCGATTTCGACCCCTGGATCGACGAACTCGACAACCTGCTGGCGGAAGGCCGTGGCTTTCCGTCTCCGGCGGTGGAGGCGAGGACGCTGGCGGGAGGGGTAGCCTTGATGCTGCACCGCCCGGACCACCCCTTGCTGCCGATCTGGGCGGATCGCGCCCTGATGCTCCTTCGCTCCCGGCAGACTAAGGACCATGTTGCAACCCTTGCGCATTTCGCGGGGTTCCACGACATGTGGCGTGGGCACACTCAGGCGCTGGACGCCGTGCTCGAGGCGGCACGCGCGTCAGATGCCCCCATGCCGCCGCTGGGGCGCATTCTGCTCGGCTTGCTGGAACTGGTTCTGGCCAACTTCCGGGGCGACCGGCCCCGGGTGGAGGCGAGTTTTGCCGCCGCCCTGGCCGTTGCAACCGAGCACGGGGTGCATGTCATGGATGCACCGCTGATTCAGAACGCGGCTCTGGCCGCCCTGGCCGGTGGCGATGCCAACCGGCTGGCCGAACTGATCGGCATGGCGAGGCCGATTCTGATGCCGGGGCGTTGGCTGGAAGCTTCGTTCCAGGAATACTTGGAGGCTGGGCTGGCGCTGCTGCTGGGCGATGTTGTGAAGGCGCGTGTGTTTGCCGACAGGGCTGCCGCCCTGGTCGAGGGCCAGGGCATGCCATTGCTGATGATGCACATTTGCCTGTTCGAGACGCACCTGGACATCCTGGAAGGAAAGTACGAAGCCGCCGCAGGCAAGCTGCCAATTCTGCTTCAGGACGCGCGCCAGGCCCGCTGCGATATCTATATCGCAGCGTCACGGTTTGGCCAGGCACACGTCGCGTTGATGACGGGTGATGCGGCGAAGGCGGTCGAGGCGCTGCGCGAGGCGTTGGCGATCGGCGCGCGCTGGAACTACGGGCACCTCTTCCTCTACGCCGCGCCGGAAGCGGAAAGCCTGCTCTGCGCCCAGGCGCTGCAAGCGGACATCGAATCGGGTCATGTGCGTCGTTTGATCGCGGCGCGCGGATTGCTGCCACCCTGGCATGGAGTCGAACTCTGGCCTTGGCCGATACGTGTCTTCTCCCTGGGCGGCTTTCGCCTCGTGCGCGCCGACGAGGTGGTGCGCCAATCCGGAAAGCCGCAGAAGCGTCCGCTCGACTTGCTCAAGGCGCTGGTGGCGCAAGGCCGGGCGGGGGCGCCGAGCCTTGGGCTTGCCGCCCTGTTGTGGCCCGACGCCACTAGCGCGGGTCTCAAGAAAACTCTGGAAATAACGCTTCACCGCCTGCGCAAGCTGCTGGGGCGCGACGATGCGGTGTTGCTCGTGGAGGGGCGACTGGTCCTCAACCCGCGTGTCTGCTGGGTTGACCTGTGGGCCTTCGAGGAATCGGCCGAGCGGGCGATGGAAGCGGTGCTTGCCGCCGCCAACGACGGGGTGGCGATCGAGCGCGAGGCATCGAAGGCGCTGGGTTTCTATGCCGGCGCCTTTCTCGCGACCGACGAGGAGGCTGCCTGGATGCTGCCCGCGCGTGACCGCGCCGTGAGCCGCTTCCAACGGTTGGTTGCCGACATCGGCCAATACCGCGAGCGGGCAGGTCGGTGGGAGGCCGCCGCGGAACTGTACCGAAGCGGACTGGAACAAGACAACCTCAACGAATTCCTCTACCGCCGTCTGATCCACTGTCTCCAGAGTCAGGGCCGGCATGCCGAGGCTCTGAGCGTATACCGGCGTTGCAGGGAACTGCTGTCGATCGTTCTGGGTGTCACGCCTTCGCTGCAGACCCAGTCCCTGATCCAGGCTTCTCAAGAAGCCCGAACGAACGGCCCGCCCCCGTCGATCGATCCGTAAGCAATCCGTAGGCTGCAATCGACTAGCCTGCATTCCGATGCTGGCCTGCATGTGGGTGGCATCGTAAGAGGGGGCAAGGCGCGACGTGCGAGCCGGATCGGTGGGGCCGATGTCGCGCGATTGCCAAGACGTGGCCGCGCATTCCGGTTGCCTTGCTCGGCCGGACGGCGGCCAGAGATCGGCCAAATGCGAGGAGAATCAGAATGCAAAAACTAACTGCGGCCTTGATGGCGTGCGGATTGGTATGTGCCGGTGGCGCGGCTGCGAGTGATGGCAGGCAACTCTACGATGACTTCCGTTGCATCGGTTGTCACGGGCAAGACGGCAAGGGTGCGGGCGCGAACGTCAAGGGGGTGAAACCAATCGCCGGGACGAATAGCGAGGTGACTTATGGCGTGATCACCAAGATGATCAGGGAAGGTGGCGCCAATCACAAGGCTGATAGCTGTAACGTGCTGCCGACCGAACAGGAGATGCGGGTCATTTCGGAATATGTCGCCGGCCTGCCAAGGTAATCGGGGGTGGTTGCGTCGATAGCGCCGGGGTCGCGATGGCGGGGCCACGTTCGTGGAAGAGTCAGCCGTGGCGGCACGCCGCCGCGGATACCGACGGCGATGCCCTGAGCATCGTCGCCTTCACGCAGCCATCGCAGGCGGTGGGTACCGTGACGCAGGACGGCAACCGCCTGGTGTTCCGCAGCGCGGCCCGCTTCATGAGCGTTACTTTCACCTACACCACCTTCAGCAGCGCCTTCAGGTGCTCGCGGCTTTCCGCCTGCACCGGCTCCTGGCGCAGGAGCTGCCGGGCGGCGGCAAAGGTGTCGAAGAGCTGATCGTCGAGGTCGTTGCGGTCGGTGATGACCAGAATCGTCGGGTTGTCCAGCGCCAGCACGATCTTGCCGGTATAGAACACCATCGAAAGCGACTTGCCCGAGCCCTGCGTATGCCAGACCACGCCCGCCTTGCGGTCGCCCTGCGGTTGGTTCGTCGTGCCCGGCAGGCCGTAGCTGACCGGGGATTGCCGCACGCCCTGGAACGCATTGGCCACCGTGTCCGCCGCCCGCAAGGTAGACGCCACCGCCGCATTCACCGCGTAGCACTGGTGGTAGCAGCAACAGCGCCGCGCGGGTGATGCGGCCCTTGATGGTCAGCTTGGCCTTGTTGAGGAAGGTCGCATCGTCCCAGCCATCCACCTCGGCCGCCTTGTCCGGGAACTTGCTCTTGAAGTTGCGCCGCGCCACCGCCAGCGCCTCTTCATCCAGATCGGCAATGTCGGCCTCGGGCACGATAGCCGCGCTCCAGTCCTCCACTCCGGACTGGGCGCGGATGCGCTCGATCTCTTCCAGGTTCAGCGGCGACAGCGCCTCGCCGTCGCGGCCGTAGTAGTGGCCCTCGAAGGCCACCGGCAATCCCTTGGGCGCGGCAGGAATCTCCAGCAACAGCACCCGCCGACCGGAGTGTTCCACCTCGTGGATTTCGACAAAGCTGATGCGATTGGTGGTCTTGTCGGCGATCTCTTCCTTCAAGTGATCCAGGTCCTTGCGCGCCAGGCGGTAGTTCGAGCCCACCACCTGCCGGTGGTTGTTCACTCCGAACACCAGCCAAGCCGACGACCGCCGCTTCAGGTTCGCCTCGTTGCACAACGCCGAGAAATACTTGCCGAGCTTCGTGAAGTCGTAGCCGTTCTTCGCCTCTTTGAACTCCACCACCTCGTTTTCACCAGGGAGCGCGAGCAGGGATTCGAGCTTGGCGGCGGGGTTCATGCGCCCTCCGTCTGAACTGATCGAAGATTTCGAGCAGTTGGCTGTAGTGCAGCGATATCCGAATCTGCGTAGGCGATGCGGACTTCGCCGCTCATGAGTTTGGGGAGGAGGGTGTCGCGGAGGGATTCGAGGGTGCGAATTTGACTGTGATTCTTCTCGATCTTGCTCCAGGTGTGGTCCGCAATTTCTGCGAACTCCCGCAACCTGCCTTTAGGCGGCATTTGGAAGGTGATTGATCCAATGTCCGCAGGTCTCAACGACGGGTAGGTCGACGTAGATGCATCCGCGATGGAATGCAGATGCTCAGTCATTTCGTCACTGGTCAGAAGCAGATAACCGGCGCGACGCGAACAGCAGCAGGACGGTGAGCGCGCCGAGCACGGTGTCAGCCCGGGTGATGGCCGTGACCGGGGTGATGATCGGCGACGTGGCCGGCGTGGTGGGCTTCCATCGCGGCGTGGTGCTGGAGCTCGTGCAGCGGCTTGCCGGGCTTCCTGTGACCGACCCATTGCGGCAGCAGCGATCCCGCCACCATGCCGATGGCGGATACCGCGAGGCCGATCAGTTGCGGCGGCACGCCCTCCTCGCCGATCATCAGCGCATAGGCGTATTCGCCGCCGCCCTCGCCGCCGGCGACCAGCACTTCGACCATCAGCCACGAGATCAGGCCGCCGAAGATGGCCGCCAGCGCGCCCTGCGTGGTGGCGCGCTTCCAGAGGATGCCGGCCAGGAGCGGCACGAAGGCGCCGGCCAGCGTCACCTTGTAGGCGTTCTCGACCATCTCGAAGATCGAGGACTCCGAGTTGAGCGCGACCACCAGGACCAGGCCGGTGAAGCCGACCAGGCAGGCGCGCATCACCCACAGGAAGCGGTGGTCGCCCATGCGCGGGAAGAAGCCCTTGACCACGTTTTCGGCGAAGGTGACGGAAGGCGCCAGCAGCGTCGCCGACGAGCAGCTCATGATCGCCGAGAGCACCGCGCCGAAGAAGAACACCTGCGCGATGAGCGGCGTGTGCTGCAAGACGAGCGTCGGCAGGATCAGCTGAGTGTCGCCGTCGAGCATGGCGTTGAATCGCGCCGGGTCGATCAGCGTCGCCGAGTAGGCGATGAACATCGGCACGAAGGTGAAGCAGAAGTAGATCGAGGCGCCGAGCACCGAGCCCCACAGCGCGATTTTGGCGCTCTTCGCCGAGGTGACGCGCTGGAAGACGTCCTGCTGCGGGATCGAGCCGAGCATCATGGTGACCCAGGCGCCGAGGAAGGCGATCCACTTCAGCGGATCCATCTCGGGGAAGAAATCGAGCTTGCCGGCCAGGCTGGCGTGGGAGATGACCGCCGCGCCGCCGCCGTCCACCTTGCCGCTGACGACCCAGGCGATGAACAGCAGGCCGCCCATCGACACCGCCATCTGCACGAAGTCGAGGATGGCCACCGAGAACATGCCGCCGAAGGTGGTGTAGGTGACGACGATGGCCGCGCCGAGGATCATGCCGGCCTGCTGGCTCACCGCGCCGTCGGTGACGACGAAGAAGATCAGGCCGAGCGCCTTGATCTGCGCCGCCACCCAGCCCAGGTAGGAGGCGACGATGCAAAGCGTGGTGATCATCTCCACCGCGCGGTTGTAGCGCATGCGGTAGAAGTCGCCCAGCGTCAGGATGTTCAGCCGGTACAGGTAGCGCGAGAACAGGATGCCGGCCAGGATCAGGCAGAGCGATGAACCGAACGGATCGGCGACCACGCCGCCCAGGCCTTCCTTGACGAAGGTGGCGGAAACGCCGAACACCGCCTCGGCGCCGAACCAGGTGGCGAACACCGTCGCGGTGACCACCGGCAGCGGCAGGCTGCGGCCGGCGACCGCGTAGTCCTTGGCGCTGTGTACGCGCGTCGCGGCGATCAACCCGATGCCCACGGAAACCATGAGATAGAGGATGACGAACCAGAGCAGCATCGTGACGTCCCTTTGCTTGCGGTCAGTGGATCAGGAGAACGATGGCCAGCGCGGTCTGGACGGCGAGCAGGGCGACCAGCCAGGTGAGGCGGCGGCGCTGGCGCGCCTGTTCCTCGCGCAGCGCCGACAATTCGCCGGCCAATGCCGCGTGCGGCGGCGCGGCCAGCGCCTGATGCGCCAGGCGCGGCAACCGGGGCAGCAGGGCCGCCCATTGCGGCGCTTCCTGGCGGAGGTGCTTGACCAGGCCGCGCCAGCCGACCTGCTCGACCATCCAGCGCTCGAGGAAGGGCTTGGCCGTCTGCCACAGATCGAGCTCGGGGTCGAGCTGGCGGCCCAGGCCCTCGACGTTGAGCAGCGTCTTCTGCAGCAGGACGAGCTGCGGCTGGATTTCGACATTGAAGCGGCGCGAGGTCTGGAACAGCCGCAGCAGCACCTTGCCGAAGGAAATCTCCTTCAGCGGCCGGTCGAAGATCGGCTCGCAGACGGCGCGCACGGCGGCTTCCAGCTCGTCGACGCGCGTTTCTTCCGGCGCCCAGCCGGACTCGATGTGCGCCTCGGCGACGCGATGGTAGTCGCGGCGGAAAAAGGCCAGGAAATTGATGGCGAGATAGTTCTTGTCCACCTCGTTGAGCGTGCCCATGATGCCGAAGTCGAGGGCGACGTACTTGCCGAAGTTCGGGCCGTCGGTGGCGACCAGGATGTTGCCCGGATGCATGTCGGCGTGGAAGAAACCGTCGCGGAACACCTGGGTGAAGAAAATCTCCACGCCCGCCCGCGAGAGCTTCTTCAGGTCGACGCCGGCATCGCGCAGGCGTTCGATCTGCGAAATGGGGATGCCGCGCATGCGCTCCATCACCATCACCGACGGCGTGCACCAGTCCCAGCATACCTCCGGCACCTGGAGCAGCGGCGAGGGCGTGAAGTTGCGCCGCAGTTGCGAGCAGTTGGCCGCCTCGCGCATCAGATCGAGTTCGTCGTGCAGGTGCTTGGCGAATTCGGCGACCACTTCGCGCGGCTTCAGGCGCTTGCCGTCGCTCCACAAGCGTTCGAGCAGGCCGGCCAGCGCATCGAGCAGGGCGATGTCGTGGCCGATCACGGGCGCGATGCCGGGGCGGAGGATCTTGACGGCCACCTCGCGGCCGTCGGGCAGGGTCGCGAAGTGCACCTGCGCCACCGAGGCCGAGGCGACCGGCTCGATGTCGAAATGCGTGAAGACCTCGCCGACCGGCTTGCCGTAGGCCCGTTCGAGCTCGGCGGTGGCCAGCGCCGACGGGAAGGGCGGCACCTGGTCTTGCAGCTTGGCCAGTTCCTCGGCGATGTCCGGCGGCAGCAGGTCGCGGCGGGTGGACAG